>WJMT01000126.1 GCA_014727835.1 Candidatus Aminicenantota bacterium
GATCTATGGAGCGGCCATATGGCTGGGATTTATCTGGAGAAGGCTTTCCAAAACAGCTGTGATCATTCAGGTGTTTATCTGCATCATCATTTATGCTCTTCTTCCTAATCTGTTTCAATCCATGGAATGGGCTCGCCGTCATGAACCGTTTCTTAAACAGACCAAAACAAAGGTGGTGACCGTGACCACATCAGCTCTGAAAGAAGATGTTGATAAAGGTAGAGCCGATCATGTGGGAGAACAAATAACAAAACCCCACATCATCCAACCAACCGGAATCTTTTTCGAAGACGTCGCTCTTTCTGATCCCAATGACCCGGACTCCCCCAAACTGGGACTGGGAAGGTTTCATGCAGAGATCTGGGTCCTGAGTCTGTGTGGAATCAACTTCTCCTGCTTCCAAAAAGCTCAGCTTGTAGCAGTGAGATTCTTTTTTGATGCCGTTTTTCCTTTTGTTTTGTTGATCTTGGTCTCTTTCCTGACCAAGCCCGTTCCTCGAACACACCAGGATCGCTTTTTTGCCAAACTCCACACCCCTGTACAAAAGACTCTGAAAGGGGACCAAAAAGCTTTGGAAGAGTCCTATAAAAATCCTCAAAAATTTGAAAAACAAAAGATCTGGCCCGGATCAAACTGGGAAATCATGAAATTCAGCAAAATGGATTACCTGGGTTTCGGAGGAAGCTGGATTCTGGTCGGAATCATTATCCTACTGTTATGGATAATGACATCCCTTGGATAATGCATTTGTGACCACTTAGGAGAAATGAATATGGAATTTAAAATCCCTGATAATTTATCCGGAAGGCAATCTCTTTTAGTTGAAAAAGAACACACTGCAAAATTTTTAGGATCCGGAAGCGTGGAGGTTCTGGCCACTCCCATGATGATCGCCCTTATGGAAAACACAGCCCTGGAAGCCGTGCAGTCCTATTTACCTGAAGAATGGACCACTGTGGGCACCAAGGTGGAAGTGGAGCACCTCAGACCCACTCCATCCGGAGAAGAAGTCCAAGCAGAAGCCCTGCTTGTAGAAAAAAAAGATCGCCAGCTTGTTTTCTTTGTCACTGCTTTTGACAGAAAGGGAGTCATCGGACAGGGCTCCCATTCCAGATACATTATCAATAAACAAAATTTTCTCTCCAAACTCAAATCCTAGTTTAACCTGGATTATTTGGAAACCAACCGTTTAAAATTAAACAGCGACAGAGACAAAATAACCACTGTGATTCCCAGCATGATCAACAAATCATTGGCAAAATAGGTGATGTCATTTCCTTTTAAAAAAACCTGCCGGATGATCCGAATCAAATACCGGAGAGGATTGATATCAGCCAGCCAGCGAAAGGCGGACGGAATGTTTTCCACTGGTGTAAAAAGACCGGAGAGCAGAAGAAAAATGACCATGGAAAACCATGAGAAAAACAAAGCCTGCTGCTGACTGGTACACAACGTTGATATCAGAAGAGCATAAGAGAGAATGGCAAACAAAAAAATCACAGCGGCAATGAAAAGATAGATCAAGCTTCCCCGAATCGATATCCCAAAAACAAGCACAACCACCACCACCCCGATTCCCATTTCAATAAGCCCCAACAGAGCCAAGGGAAGCGCTTTCCCTGAATAAATCTCAATGGGTGTCAATCTGGAAATCAAAAGAGTGTCCATGGTCTGCTGCTCCTTTTCCCTGACGATGGAAATGGAAGTGAAGAACATAGATATAATGGTCAGAAGAAGAGCTACGATTCCAGGACCCATATAATTGATGCTTTGAAGATTGGGATTGAATCGGATAACCGTTTTGTTTTTTAAAGGAAACCGGAACCCTCTTTTTCGGGCATCACTGAGCACATAATTCCTGGCGATGCCATTGAAATAACCTGCAGCAATCCCCGCAGTATTGGCATCCATTCCATCCATAAGGACCTGGACCTCAGGATAGCGAAACGTCTGGGTTCCATGTTCAAAGCCATCTCGCAGGACAATAACAGCCTTGACGGTTCCTTTTTGAAAAACAGAAACGGCATCCTCAGGAGAGTAAGAGATTTTTTTCACATCAAACAATTCCAAGTGATTGATCCGGTTCACGATTCTGTAGGCATGGCTGGAGTCCGAAAGATTGACCACCTGAACAGGAATGTTTTTGACATCTGTGGTGACCACATAACCCAGCACAATAGTCTGAAGAATGGGAGCAATAAAGATCAGAACAAGCATCTCTCTTTGCCTGAAAATTTCAATCAGTTCTTTTTTAAAAAGATAAAATATTCTCATTTTTTGGCCTTTCTCAGTTGACTGAATCGAACCGATGCGATGCTCAAAAAGAACAGACTGAATCCCACCAGGATCAATCCCTGAGCAGCAAAATGCCTCAGGGCAGCACCTTTGAGGATCACGCCCCGGATCACTTCTAAAAAATAAGTGGCTGGGACAAGATAAGAAACAGTTCTCAGCAAAGGAGAAAGGGAATCCAGGGGAAAAATAAAACCTGAAAGAAGAATGGAAGGAAGAAGAGTGATGAGAAGAGTGGTCATCATGGCCACTTTTTGGGACTTAGCAATGGTGGATAAAGTGATCCCCAGGGAAAGACCAGTCACAATATAAACCAGCGAAAACATCAACAAAATCCACATACTGCCTTGAAAAGGAATGTGAAACACCATCCGTGCAAAAATCAGGATCACGGCTCCTTCCATCAATGAAATAAACACATAGGGGATGGTCTTGCCAATGACAATCTCAGTTGATTTCAAAGGAGAAATAAAGAGAAGTTCAATGGATCCGGTTTCTTTTTCGCGAGCTACACTCAAAGAAGTCAGCAAAGCAGAAATCATGATCATAATCACTGCCACCAATCCGGGGATGATATAAAAAGCGCTCTTGTTTTCCGGATTGAAATACAATTTTGTGCTGATATTCAGAATGTCCCGGATATCCTGAATTTCTGAAATAAAATCAAAGACCAGCATCTCATTGTATTGATGAATGATATTAGCGATATTGGAATCGCTTCCGTCAATGATCACTCCGATATTGGAGATCTGTCCTTTGTTAATATTGGAAGAAAAATCTTGAGGAATGATGATAACCTGTTGCAAGTTCCCGGATTTCAGTCTTTCCTCCGCTGTTTCCTCAGGACTTTGGTCCTCATGACCTTGAACCAGCTGAGTCACTGAATAATAATCACTGTTGGAAAACTTTTGGATCAAGGTATTGGACAGTTCACCTTGAGAATAATCAATGATGCCGGTTTTGATTTGATCCAGGTCAAAAGACAGGGAATATCCCAGCACCAGAATCATCACCACAGGAAGCAAAAACAGGATGGCCAGACTCCTGGGATCTCTGATGATGTGAAAGGTCTCTTTCAGACTCACAGCTTTAATTCGTTTCATTGTTGGTGACAGCCTGTTTGAATACTTTTTCCATGGAATCTGTTTTTTCTTTTCTCATCAATACTGAAGGTTCTCCTCTTAAAACAATCCGGCCTTGATGGATGATCAAGATCCGGTCTGCATATTCAGCCTCATCTAAATTATGAGTGGTGACCAGGAGAGTCTTTCCTTTTTTTTTCAAATCATAGATTTTTCCCCAAAATTCCCTTCTCACTTCCGGATCAACTCCGGATGTGGGCTCATCCAGCAGGATAATCTCCGGATCTGATATCAAACATGAAAAAAGAGCGATTCTCTGCTTGATTCCAGGGGGAATGTCTTTGACTTTCTGAGATAGAATTCTTGATGAGATCTCCTCTGAAATCAATTCCTTTTTTTCCTTGATCGCCCTGCAAGACAGGCCTGAAATCCCTCCCCAGAATTCAATATTTTCATACCCATTCAATAGTGGATACAGCGAAAATTTTTGGGACATATAACCAATGTTTTTTTTGATTTGGCGCAAGTCTTTGCTCACATCATAATCCTTGACCCAGACTTTTCCTGAGGTGATCTTTAAAAGCCCGACCATCATTTTGATAGTGGTAGTCTTTCCCGCTCCATTCGGACCCAAAAAACCCAATATCTCGCCCTGCTTCACACCAAAATTGATTTGATCCACAGCCGTGAAATGACCGAATCTCTTAGTGAGGTCATTAGCAAAAATGACTTGTTCTTTAAAACGCCTGTTTTTGACATCAGTCACGGTGGATTCCTCTCTGATAATAAATATAGACATCCTCTAAAGTTGGTTCCTCTTCTTTGACCTCTTTGGCTTTGAGTTGAGATAAAAAATCAGGACGTTCAAGGCACATGCATTTGATAAAACGTCCCCTGATATAAAAATGCCCCTTGACTTCCTTTTTGGCTTGGAGTTGGTTCATGACTTCAAAAATGTTTCCCTTTGGGAGAACGCGATACATTTGGGCTGGGAAAGTGTCCTTGATCTCCTTGATGCTTCCCTCTTTGATCTTGACACCTTTTTTTATGAAAATAACAAAATCCCCTTTTTCCGCCTCATCCAGATACGGGGTGGCCATTACAATGGTTTTTCCCTCTTTTTTCAAATCCTCCATGATTTTGAAAAATTCAATCCGTGACAGAGGATCCACTCCAGTAGTGGGTTCATCCAGTATTAACATTTCCGGAGAAGATAACAGAATGGTTGACAATGCCAATTTTTGTTTCATCCCCCCGGAAAGAGCTCCTGCTTTTCTCTTTCTGTAGGGAAGCATTCCTGTTCTTCTCAGAAGGCGGTGTTTCATTTCTTTTTTTCTTTGGGAACAAACCTGCTGGATATCCGCAAAAAAATCCAAATTCTCTTCTACGGATAGATCTGAGTAAAGGGAAAATTTCTCCGGCATATACCCTGTGATTTGAGTCACTTTGGAAAATTTTCCGTCTATGGAAGAACCTTCCAAGAAGATCTCTCCTGAATCTTTGCGCACAAGGCCCAGAATCATCTTAAACAGAGTTGATTTTCCAGCTCCGTCTGCACCAGTCATGATGGTGATGCTTCCTCTTGAAGCAGAGAAGGAAACATCATTCACAGCTATGATCGCACCAAAAGATTTGGTGAGATGTTCAACTTTCAGCATCTGCCCTCTATTCAGGAATGACCACTGTGACCGGCATCCCCAGTTTGAATTTCCCTAAGGAATCATTGATCCGGATCTTTACTCTGTAAAGAAGTGACTTGCGTTCTTTCTCAGAAATTATGTATTTTGGTGAAAACTCCGCTTGTCTTCCAAAATTGATGATGCACCCTGTAAACTGCTTTGGTTCGCCGTCCAGAAGCAGGATCACTTCCTGTCCTAATTCCAATCTGGACATCTCTTGTCCTTCTAAAAAGGTCTCGACAAAAAGACTATCCAAATCAAGGACATCTGCGACTGGAGAGCCCGGGAATAGAGCCTCCCTCTGAGAAACAAATCTCTCCACAACTACTCCTGTCACAGGGCACTGTATGATGTGGTCTTGGATCTGGAGTTCCAGTTGTTTTTTTTGGTTTTTAAGACTTTCTCTCTGGATAGCAAGGGCTTCCAAAGACTTTTGGACTTCAAATAAAGAAGCCCTCACTTCTTTGAGTTTCAATTCAGCCTTTTTTTGTTCATCCTCTGATATCGATTCTTTCTGGCTGAGCCTCTGCAGTCGTTTGACCTGATCTTCCCAATACTCCAGATTAGAAATGAATAATTCCCTTTGACTGTTTATTTTTTCCCAGGTGACCTCGATTTCTTTCTCTTTGATCTGCAATCCCTTTATCTGGGTCAATAATTTTTCAGAATCCACCTCGGCCAAGATATCTCCTTGGACAACGCGGATTCCTTCTGTCATATTCACTGCCACAGTTTTGCCTGCTACAAGTGATTTGACCGTGATCACATCTCCATCAACCACTCCGGATGCTTTGATCCTCTCAGATTCAGGTTCTGCACAGAAAACCATAATCAGCAACATCACCCCCAGCAAAAAATATTTTTCTTTATTCATCCTCAATACTCCTTTGTGCGGCATATCAGCGTGTTTATCTTCACTTTGATTTTTTCAATCTGCAGCAGCACCTCATTTTTCATGGCGTCATATTTTTTTTCTGCCTGAAGCGCTGCCAAATAATCCTTGTTAGGAATTTGTTTTTCTTGATAAAGGGCTTTTTTAAGCTCCGCATCCTGCTGAGAATATCCCTTCATATTCTCAATATTCTCAATCTTTTGAATCAGGGCTTTTTTTACAGAGAAAAGCTGATTCAAATTTTTAGAAGCTTCTTTGATGAAATCATCTCTTTGATTGTTTAACTTTTGAATCTGGATGTCCACTATCCTTCCTTCTTTTGATCTTTGGTTCCATTTGAAAACAGGAACGTTCAACACCACCCCTCCCTGAAAGTAAAGAGTCCATTCCTTTTCAAAAAAATCAATACCCGGTTTTCCATAGTGCAGTTCAGCGAATCCATTCACAGTGGGCAGATACCTTCCTTCAGTGCTTTTTCTTTGGAGTTCAAAGATTTTTTTCTGACCCTGCAGAGTCTTTAATATGGGATGGTGC
Source organism: Candidatus Aminicenantota bacterium (assembly GCA_014727835.1). Lineage (GTDB taxonomy): Bacteria > Acidobacteriota > Aminicenantia > Aminicenantales > Aminicenantaceae > WJMT01. The sequence goes on from WJMT01000126.1 coordinate 6,480, forward strand.
TCTTGAAAATATCGGAAGGCTTGTTCCCTGGTTTGACCTTCTTCCTGATAATCCAAATCGATTTCCTCTGGATAGTGACCGCACATCTGATGAAAAACAATCCTGATCTGATCAAGGGCCTGTTCACATTCATGAATCCTCATCTCAGTCTCTTCAAGCCTTGCTCGGGTCTCCAGGAGGTCTGTTTTTTGGACCAATCCCTCCGAAAAAAGGTCATTGAGTTTTTGGCTGTGGAGTTCCAGCTTTTTGTGAAGACTCATAGCAGCTTTTTTCCGGCTCAATGCGATCCTGTAGTCAAAAAAAGAAGACTTGATCTGTCCCACCAATGAGCTCTTCTCCAATTCAGTCTGGTTCATTTCCACAGCTTCTCTGACTTTATCTGTTTTCACTGCATTAGAAAGCACTCCTCCGGTGAACAGAGGCTGAGAGAGGGAAAGAAACACATCATAATTATGATGAAGCCCTGCTTCAAAACTCTGCCCGGGTATGGAAACCATTCCCGGGATCTGCACCCCGGGGAATTCAACTGTCATGGTTTCTGATCTGTACACATAGTTGGCGTTGAGCTCCAGGTGAAACAGTTTGTTTTTTGAAGACTGCTTTAGTCTGATGGCTGCTTGCTTTTGGGATAGAAATCGATTCTGATAAGCACCGCTCATCCTCAGTCCGTCTTTGATGGCTTGTTCTAGAGACATATTTTCAGATGCATCTAAGGGCATGAAAAAAAATAAAATAACAGATAGAATCAAAAATAATTTTTTCATGGTAACATTCCTCTTTTGATGAGATTGACCACACTATGGATCCTCTCATCAATGAATTCATCATCGATATTAATTTTTTGGCCTAACACAGACTCCACCATGGGAAGACCAATAAAACAAAACAGAGAGGCTGGTATGATGTTCAGGATGATATGAACAGGATCTGATTCAGTGACCAGCCCCTTCTGATGCCATTGGCGCACCATGCGGGTGAACACTTGCTGCGGTTTGAAGGGAGCCTGTGTGAATATCTGACTCACGATTTTGGATATGTGTTCCGGATTCTGCACCAGGTCATGAATGATGATCTTAGCCAGAAACCGGTTCTTGGAGAAAAAACGGATGTACACTTCAGGGAGAGCTTCAAACAAATCCTCAGGATTTTTGGAATCTGCCAGGATTTTTTGGACCTGTATGATGATCTCTTTGACGGAATCTTGTATGATCACTCTGTACAGATTTTCTTTAGATGAAAAATAATAGAAAATCATAGCTTTATTGACGCTCGCTCTTTTGGCTATTTGACTAGCCCGTGCCCCCCAAAAACCATTTTCGGCAAATTCTTGAATGGCACTGTTTAAGATCCTTTGTTTTGTTGAATTTTTTTGCGGCTTCATTTTAACCAACTGTTTGGTTTAACCATCTGGTTAAATCATAATCAAATCATTTTCCTCTGTCAAGTTTTTCCTTATAAATTTATGAAGCGATTATCTCTGAGGCGGCAGTGGTCCGGTTGCGACCATGCTTCTTGGAGTGATACAAACACCGATCTGCTGCTTGGATGAACTGTTTGTGATTTTTATATTCTGTTTTATCCGAAAGACTCGCCACGCCCAAACTGAGGGTTATTTTGATTTTGTTTCCTTCTGTGTCAATGGACTTATTCTGGATGAGCTCTCGGATCCTTTCTGCGTGGACAGATGCTCCTTTTTCATCTGTATTTCTGAGGATCAGGCAAAACTCTTCTCCTCCGTAACGGGCAAAAATATCCGCTCTTCTGCAGATACTCTTTATGCCTTCAGCCAGTCTGATAAGAACATGATCGCCGACTAGGTGTCCGTAAGTGTCATTGATCTCCTTGAATCGATCAATATCAACCATGACCAGAGATAAAGGGACCTGATGTCTCTGGGCATGACTCATTTCTTCTTCCAGACGCTCCATCAAGTATCTCTTGTTAAAAGCTCCGGTCAGAGGATCTCTAACCCCCAGCTCATAAAGCTCATCTATGGCCACTTTTTCATCTTCATCAGCAAAAAAGAATTTAAAAATAGAGATGGGACTGAGATGGACCTTGTCATTCTGGTTTAATGTCTTAACCTTCACTTTTTCCCCGTTAACAAAAGTTCCGTTGGTGCTCCCCTGGTCCTCTATCACGACCTTGGTCCCTGTTCGTTTCAGTTTGAGGTGACTTCTGGATATCCGTTTCTCATTAATGACTATGTCTGAATCCTGGTTACGGCCTAAAACAGTCGTTCCTTGGGAAAGAGGAAACAGCTGTCCCTTTAATGGTCCTGAGAGAAAAAACAGATACGCTAGCTTGGGTTTATCTTCAACCAAACTTGTGACTGACGTGTCTGCGGTCTGATCAACGGTTTTTTTGTTCTTTCTTGTTTTTTTATCCATTTGTCTTCCTCTCTCCAAATTAAATACAGGGACACAATACCTATTTACCCTATTTTTACAGTCAAAATCAAATTGCCAAAGGTCCCCACTTGAGCTTTCCACCTGTGACCAAATACAGTGGTGGACTCTTTCTCTTCAATGAGAGCAGGTCCGCCTATAGTATGTCCGGATAACAATTCATCCCTTCTGTAAATGTTGGTATCCACCTGTTTATCATCAAACCAGATTTTCCTTGTTCCCCGGTTGTCAGGTCTCCTCTTCTTTTCTGCGGTTTCAATTTTTTCAAAATCCGGTTTTGGTCTTATCTCTACAGCCCTCATTCTCAGGTTCACCACTTGGATTTCTTCTTCAGGGGCCTTATGTCCATATGTAATTTCATGTTCATCATGAAATTTTTTGTGAACTTTCTTCACGTCTGATTCAGATAGAGATGCCTCGGGCAGCCGGGTGTTCAATTCATAATTCTGTCTCCTCAATCTCATATCCGCACTCACCAAAATCTTCTGGTTCTCCTCTGGAACATCACGGTCTTCAAACCATTTTTGTGCTTTCTTCTTTAGATGAGAAAGTGTTTTATTGATCGATTCTCTGTCTTTCCCAAGAGAAGCCATCACTGTCTCAGCAAAATCCGCACTCATGTCTGTGAACAGCAATCCCAGACTGGAAAACAATCCTGCCATTTGAGGGATAACGATCCTGGATATAGACATCTTCTCCGCCAGCTCAGCAGCATGGAGAGGACCAGCCCCTCCATAGGCAATCAGAGTGAAATCTCTAGGATCATGGCCTCTTGAAATGGACAAAAGACGGAGAATGCGCAGCATACTGGCATTCGCAATAGACACAATTCCTGCAGCAGATTCTCTGACATCCAGGTCCAGAGGGCCTGTTAGTTTATCTGACACTGCTTTTTGAGCGCGTTCTCTATCCAGTTTCATCTCTCCTCCCAAAAAATTGGTGAGAGAGAGTCTTCCCAAAATCAGATTCGCATCCGTAACTGTGGGATTTTCTCCTCCTCTGCCATAGCAAGCTGGACCTGGAACAGCTCCCGCGCTTTGAGGCCCCACTTTGAGGTGTCCTCCCTGGTCAATCCAGGCAATGCTCCCGGCTCCGGCTCCGCACTCCACCACATCAATCATGGGGGACCGGACCGTGTATCCGCTTCCTTTCTGCCTTCCTGCAAAGTGAAGCTCACCCCCCACTTCATACTCTGGAGTGAAGACAAGTTCCTGATTCAGAATCATCCCTGCTTTCGCAGTAGTCCCTCCCATGTCAAATGCGATCACTTTATCCATTCCCATTTTTCTGGAAAGGTTCAACGCGCCGATCAGTCCGGCAGCAGGCCCGGATTCGATCAAAGTATGAGGTTGTTCTTCGGCCTTTTGAGGAGTGGATATCCCTCCTCCTGATTGCATGACAGCCAGCTCATTGGATTCATACCCTTTTTGTCTCAATTTTTTTTGAATGGCTCTGAGATAATGGATCACCCTGGGAGCCACAGAAGCCGCAATAACGGTTGTGGAAGCTCGCTCATATTCACGGAACTCAGGAGAAACCTCATGCGAGAGATAGACTGGTTTTTCAGCAAGCATTTTTGTGGCTATGTCCTTGATTTTATCCTCATGTTCCGGCCGGTAAAAAGAAAAAAGAAGCACCACAGCCAATGAATCAATGTCTTTTTCGCACATCTCTCTGAGAGCGGATTCTGTTTCCTTCTCATCAAGAGCTGTCAAGACCTGCTTTTCTGAGGTGACCCGCTCCCTGACCTCTCTGATCAAAGACCGGGGAACCAAGGGCTCTCTTCTGTCCTCCATCAAGTCATACAGTTCTGGACGCTGCTGTCTTCCGATTTCCAGAATATCTTTGAATCCTTTAGTAACCATCAATCCCACTCTTGAAGTCTTCCCCTCCAGAAGCGAATTGGTCACTATGGTGGTTCCATGAATGATGCTCTCCACATCTGACACTTTTTTTCCTGCACCCTGGAGCGCTTTCACCAGGCCCTCTGCAAACGGGCCTTCCGGATTATTGGGACAAGAACGGACTTTGGACTTCCAGAATTTTCCGGTCTCCTTATCATAGACCACTACATCTGTGAACGTTCCTCCTATATCAACAGCAGCTCTCATTTGTGTTCCTTATGATAATGATCCTCTCTGATTTTTTTGGTGGCATTTTGATCCACATCTCCGCTCTCAGTGATCACCACCCCGTATTCTTCCCTGGCTTTAGCCTTGGAGACTTTTCCGTTGAGAACATCCTTTCTGACCAATTCAACATTCCTTTTATAGGGAGAGCCATAACCTCCCCCTCCGGCTGTGCAGAAAAACAGCTCATCACCTTTTTTCACTGCGATCCCCGAGGCTTTGGATCTCAGTGTTTGTGTTTCTCCTGATTTTCTGTGCAGGACAAAGCTCCCTCTCTCTCCTGACCTTCCTTTAAAAAGACCCCATGGTGACACTTTATGACGATCAGAATGAGCAGAAAACATCATCGGCACCAGTGCCTGGATGATTTTCCGGATTCCCAGCCCTCCTCTGAAACATCCCGCTCCCCCAGAGTCAGGCACCAGCTCATACTTAAGGACACGCAGGGGATATTCCAATTCCATGGCTTCTATGGGAAGGTTGGAGGTGTTTGTGATGTTCACCTGGACACCGTCCTGGCCGTCTTTTGCTTTTCTGGCCCCCATGCCCCCTCCCAGAGCTTCCACATACACAAAATCTCTTCCAGATAAAGCTTTGGTCCCTCCAAATATCACAGCTGTGGTGGCTCCGTTGGACGCCGCAGTGACCTTCTCTGGAACCACCTTTGAGAGGGCTCCAAAAATCACATCCGCCACTCTCTGTGCTGTATCAGTCCTTCCCCCAACAGCAGCCGGCTGTTCAGCATTCACCAGTGTTCCCCGGGGAGCCTTGACCTGAATAGGATTCATAAAACCATGATTCATATGGATTCCAGGGGCTATCACAGCTTTGACCGAATAATAAACCGTAGCCAGGAGCGCCTGCCAGACCATGTTGATTCCGCCTGAAGCCTGCTCATCAGTTCCTGAGAAATCAAATTCAATCCTAGGAAACGGCTGGTGGGATATGTGGATGGAGACTTTGATCTTCAGGTTCTCTTTATCCACTCCGTCATCATCCATCACATCTTCAAAAAAAGAGGTCCCTTCAGGCATCTCAGACAGGGATTTTTCCAGCCACTGCCGGCTGTATTGGTAGATGTCTTTGATAACTTCTTCCACTTGAGTCTTTCCATACATGTCATAGAGCTCTTTCAGCCGTCTTTCCCCCAGCCTTAAAGAAGCCACCTGTGCTCTCAGGTCTCCTTCTCTTTCTTCCCTGTTTCTCATGTTGGAAAGAAGGATCTCTTTCATGTCCATCTGCGTCTTTCCTGCTCTATAAAGCCTGGATGGTGGGATGCGGACTCCTTCCTGAAAGATCTCGGTAGAATCTCCAGCTGTGCCCGCGCCCGGAGAGCGGCCCCCCACATCAGTCCAATGAGCGATGTTTGCGCTAAATCCAATCAGATTTTCTTTGAAAAAAACAGGTTTCACCAAAGTGACATCCGGAAGATGGGATCCTCCTCCCAAATAAGGGTCATTGGCAATCAGAATGTCTCCATCCTTGAAATCCCAGTCATCCAGACTGTCTCCAATCCGGTTCATCAATCCCTGCATAGAGCCCAGATGTATGGGAATGTTTTCAGCCAAAACAACCAGATTTCCCCTCTTGTCAAAAACAGCACAAGAACAGTCTTTTCTCTCTTTGATGTTGGTGGAATAGGCGGATCTCACCAGAGCTGTGCTCATCTCTTCGGATATGGTCTGGAAAGAGCCCAAAATAACTTCAGAAGTGATGGGATCAATCTTTTTGTTCTTGTTCGGGTCTGATTTTTTTGACATCTGATATTTCCTCTGTTATAAGCATACTTAAATGTATATTGTATCATCTTTAAGGGGGAAAAATGAAAAAACAATATCATCTCCTTTTTTTTGTGCTTGTGATCATATGGCTCACTCCGGCCAGTGCTCCTTATGCAGAACAACCAGCTCAAAACCATAAAATGAAAGTCTACACCAAAGAAGAACTGCGGACCATTGCTTTTCCAGTGGGAGGTATCGGCACAGGAAACATCACCATTGGAGGAAGAGGAGAAATCCGGGAGATGGAGATCTTCAACCGGCCTGCCAAAGGAATCCCGCCAGACCTTACTTTTTTCTCCATTTGGGTGGAATCCCAAGGGGAAAAACCCACTGCAAAAATTCTAGAGAGGAATCTCATCCCCCCTTATGTGGCATGGATGGGGATTCCCAGACTTCAGCTCCCGGGCGTGGCTCGTTTTGATGAGCTCCTTTTTAAGGGAGAGTACCCTTTTGCCTGGCTCGAGTTCAAAGATAAAGAGATCCCCTTAAAAGTGTCTCTGGAAGCCTTCAATCCTTTTGTGCCACTTGATCCTCAAAGAAGCGGGATCCCAGGAGCTGTGTTTAACTGGAAGCTCAAAAATAATAACAACCAGTCCATCAGGGCCTCCATCTGCTTCAGTATGCAGAATCCCATCAAAACTTCAAATCAAGAAGGCCTTAAAAGATATGGACAAAACATCAATCAATGCATCAAAAAAGAAGGATTCACAGCCGTTCAAATGTCATCAAACAGGGCTGAACCGGATTCTTTGGAATTCGGGGACATCACTTTCTCTACTCCGGCTCAAGAAACCAGTGTCCAGACCAGATGGTACAGAGGAGGATGGTGGGACAACGCCCATGTTTTCTGGGATGACTTTTCAGACGACGGGGACATCACCGAATTGAAAGATACTCAAGAATCCCCTGAAGGGCGGAGTGATGTGGCTTCTCTGCTGGTGCAGATTGAGCTTGGCCCGGGAGAAGAAAAAACCATTCCTTTTTATCTGACCTGGTATTTTCCCAACCGAGAAAACGACTGGAACAGAGAACAGGAAGTGAGGGGACAAAGATTCCGCAATTTTTACTCCACTCAGTTCCAGGATTCTCTGGATGTCGCCATCTATCTTATGGAAAACATTTCTGAACTTCACCAAGACACCCGAACATTTCACAATATCCTTTTCTCCTCCACCTACCCTGCTTTTGTGATCGATGCCATATCCTCTCAGATGTCTTCTTTAAAGACCAACCTGTTGATGCGCACTGTAGACGGGAAAGCCTTTGGATTTGAAGGGCTCACAGATAACAGCGGATGCTGCCCCATGAACTGCACCCATGTCTGGAACTATGAAAACACCATGGCTTACCTGTTCCCCTCTCTGGAGCGCAGTTTCAGAGAAACAGATTTTCTTCATAACACCTTTGAGAACGGATACCAGGTGTTCAGGACTTTGATACCTTTGGGGGAATATTGGTGGAAGTTCAAACCCTGTGCAGACGGACAAATGGGCAATATCGTCAGGGTCTACCGGGAATGGAAACTATCAGGCGACACGGAATGGCTTGAAAAGCTGTGGCCCCAGGTCAAAAAAGCACTTGAATTCGCTTGGAAAGGAGTCGGTGAAGTGGAAGACGGCTTGAAATGGCAGAAGGATATGCTGAGCATGCCTTGGGATCCTAATCAAGACGGTGTCATGGAAGCAGAGCAGCACAACACCTATGATATTGAATACTACGGACCCAATACTATGACCGGTTCCCTGTACTTGGCTGCTCTCAAGGCCGCCTCACAAATGGCTTCTGCCTTGGGAGAAGAAAAGGAAGCCCGACTGTATCAAAACATGTTTGAGCAGGGATCTGCTGAATATGATAGGTCCTTGTGGAACGGAGAATATTACATCCAAAAAGTGGATGTTCTAGACGGATTGACAGTTCCTGAACACCTACGATCACCGGAACAAAGCTGCAAAGATCCTGAATGCAAAGGGAAAAATTCTCCCGGAGGCAAAGTCCCGGCCTTGGAAAAAGGAGACTCAGTTCCCAAATACCAGTACGGACTGGGCTGTCTGTCTGACCAGCTCTTAGGACAGTACCTGGCCTTTGTCACTGACCTGGGATATGTGCTGGACAAAACACATGTAGACAAAGCCCTGTCATCCATATACGAACACAACTTCCGCCAAGGCCTGAGCGGTTTTTCAAACGTCCAGAGAGTCTATGCCTTGAATGAAGAATCCGGTCTTTTGCTCTGCTCCTGGCCTAAAGGAAACAGGCCGGCTCTCCCCTTTGTGTATTCAGATGAAGTGTGGACCGGGATCGAATACCAGGTAGCCGCCTCTCTCATCTATGCCGGTCACCTGGACAAAGGGCTTGATATGGTCCAGGCAACCAGAGAACGCTACCAAGGATTCAACCGCAATCCCTGGGATGAACTGGAGTGCGGCCATCATTATGCCAGAGCCATGGCATCCTGGACTGTGATGCTGGCTCTGTCCGGATTTCAATATGACGGAGTGGACCACACTCTATCCTTTTCACCGAAAATCAATTCTAATGACTTTTTTACCTTCTGGTCCACAGGCAGCGGCTGGGGAAGCTGTGCAGTGAATCCGCGTCGAGTTTGCTTAACTGTTGATTTCAGCAGTTTAAAGCTTAAAGAACTCTCTTTCCCTTCTTCTTACTCATGGAAATCCATACGATCCATAGCCTTAGGCTCCGCTCCAGTTGAATGCAGGATGGTCTCAGACAGCACTCGACACACCATACTTTTTGAAAGTCCTGTCCAGATCAAAAAAGGGCAGCTTCTGAGGATTGATTTCCATTGAAATATGACCGCTTCTGTTGACAGCAAACACTCATCACACCTATTATAGAAAGCAACAAGAAAGATCATGAAACAATAAAGGAGACCTTTATCATGTCTAGAAAACAGTTGTATCTATCGGCTTTGTGCAAAGCATGGATCCCTTTATTAGCGCTCATCTTTGTTTTGGCGGCCCTGTTTGTGAATCCAGGACTGCTGTCCTGCCAGGAACAGGAAAAAATCTCGTCTTTTGGGAAATATAAAGGATATTCAGAAGAAAAATATGATTCCTTTGTCCGGTCCTCTCAGTACATCTCTATGCGGGACGGTACCAAAATCGCCATTGACATCATCCGGCCAGTCAAGGATGACCATCCAATGGAAGACCCCCTTCCTGTGGTGTGGACTCACACCCGGTACCGCAGAGCTTCTCTGGATCAAGAAGGAGAGGTTCACAGTTCAGCCGGCTCTTCTTATCTTCGTCCCCTGCTCAAACACGGCTATATCACAGCTGCTGCGGATGTGCGTGGTTCCGGAGCATCATTCGGGACTTGGCCGGGAATTTTCACCAAAGAAGAGACTCAGGATGCTTATGAGATCACGGAATGGCTAGCCTCCCAACCTTGGTGTGACGGCAATGTGGGTATGTTCGGAGGTTCTTATCTGGGAATCACCCAGCTGATGGCTGCCTCCACCAAACCTCCCCACCTAAAAGCCATTTTTCCTATGGTGGCTCTGTTTGACCTTTATGAAATCGGTTCTCCGGGGGGAGTTCTCCGTGATGATTTTCTCAGAACCTGGAGCGAACTGACCCAGATGCTGGACACCCAACCCGGTGTCATGCATGTGGATGAAGACCCTGAGGGAAAAATGCTGGAACAGGCCCTCCAAGAACACCAGGCGAATCGGTCTCTGGTCGAGATCATGGCTGAGCTCAAATACCGGGATGACCAGGATCCGGTCACCGGCGCTTATCCTTTCCGGGAATGGCATCCGGCCGGATTCATCCAACAGATCAATGCTTCCGGGATCCCCATGTATATCTGGGGAGGATGGTTTGATTCTTTCACCAAAGACACCTTTCTGATCTATAAAAACTTCACCACCCCCCGTAAACTATTGGTGGGTGCTTGGTCCCATTCCCCCAGAGATGAAGAAATCAGGGATAGTGAATTCAACCTCATAGCTGTGGAACAGCTCCGCTGGTTTGATTACTGGCTCAAGGGAATTGACAACGGCATCATGGAAGAACCCCCTATCCGTTATGAGCTGATAGAAGAACCGGGCCAGAATCAGTGGAGAACAGCTCAAGTATGGCCCCTTCCTCAAACGCGCTCAGTCCACTATTACTTTTCTGAAGGCCCTTCCGGAAGTGTAGAGTCCATCAATGATGGGATCTTAAACACAAAAGCTCCCCAATCAGAATCAGCATCTGATCCTTATCCAGTGGACTATTCAACCACCACAGGAACAGCCACACGATGGGATAATGCGGTCGGTGGTGAGTTTGACTACCCGGATATGACCACTAATGACCAAAAAGGACTCACCTACACCACTCCTCCCCTTGAAGAAGACATTCAAATAACCGGACATCCTGTAGTCCGCATCTGGTTGAGCTCCTCCTCTGAAGATGGCAATATCTTTGTCTACCTGGAAGAGGTGGACGAGGAGGGATTCTCCCATTATTTTACTGAAGGAGTGCTGAGGCTGTCCCACCGAGCACAGCATGAACCTGCTTATGACAACTTCGGCCTCCCTTATCACCGCAGCTTCCAAGAAGATGTGGAGCCAATGATCCCAGGCAAACCATTTGAACTGGTGTTTGACATGCAGCCTACAGCTAATGTCTTTGATGCGGGCCACCGGATCCGAGTGACTCTGACCGGAGCAGACGCAGACAATGCCAAGAGTCAGGCCCTGGATCCTCCACCCACATATGTTCTGCACCGCAGTGTGGACAAACCGTCTCATATCCAACTCCCCATCTTCCAAGAACAGACTAAAATGCCTGAAGGCCAAGGCATTTCTTTGGTTTTGGTCCTGGTGATTGCTCTAGTGATCATCATACTGGTTCTGGTGTTCACCAATTTCATGAGGAGCAAATCTCAACCGTAGATCGAAAACAAAACATCACCACTCAGACAGATCTCCCTGGAAAGTGGCCCTTCTGATCTGTTCATGGCTTTTTTCACATCATTATTTCAATCACAACCTGTTTTTGTATAGAATATAAGAGAAAGGATCATGCTCAACAGACAAGATACAGCCGTATTCCAGAGACAGCTGCTGCATTGGTATCAGGAACACCACCGTAAGCTACCTTGGAGAGAGACCAGGGATCCCTATAAAATTTGGGTCTCAGAAATCATGCTCCAGCAGACCACAGTCCAGGCCGTGCTCCCTTACTACCAAAAATGGCTCAAGCGGTTTCCTGACGTCCAGACATTGAGTCAAGCCCCTCTCCAAAAAGTGCTCAAAGCATGGGAAGGCCTGGGGTATTATCAAAGAGCGAAAAATCTTCACCGGGCGGCTAAGGTCATTACAGATAGACATCAGGGGATAATTCCTCAGGACTTTTTATCTCTAAAAGCTCTCCCCGGTTTTGGGCCTTACACCACTGCTGCAGTGCTCAGCTTTGCTTTTCACAAGCCCTACCCTGTACTGGATGGAAACATCCGTCGCGTTTTGATGCGGCTTGAAAACATAAAGCAGAAAGCCAAACCATCTGTAGACAAGACGCTCAAGCCGTTCCTTTCTTCCCTGTTTGCTCCAAAAAACTCAAGCGTTTTCAACCAAGCCTTCATAGAACTGGGAGCATTGATCTGCCGGCCCCAGAATCCTTCCTGTCTGCTCTGTCCAATCCAGAGATTTTGTCTGGCTTTCCATCACGGAACTCAGGAGATCATTCCTCTTCCCAAAAAAATGGTCACTCAAAAAGTCAATGCGGTTTTAGGGATCATCAAACACCAGGACTGTTATTTGATCCAGAAAAGGCCTTCCCAAGGGCTTATGGCTGACCTATGGGAGTTCCCAGGAGGAAAAATCAAGTCCGGAGAAACCCTTGAACAAGCTCTCCGCCGTGAGATCAAAGAAGAACTGGGCACAAACATCGACCATGAACGGTTTCTCACCCAGGTGACCCATTCCTACACTCGATTCAGAGTCACACTCACGGCCTTTGCGTGCACCCTGGAGAAAAAACCAAGCCTGAATCCCAGAACCCACAGATGGGTGAAACCCCAGGAATTTCAGAATTTTCCTTTTCCCTCCGGGTCAGTCAAAGTCATCCAATATTTGAGAGACAAACAAAATATCGATAAGGAGGACGGAAAATGAACAAAAAGACATTCGGTGTTCTTTTCCTGATCATTACTTTTTCCATGTGCAGCGGCACAAAAAACAACCAAGTGATTCAAGCTGAATTGGACCAAAGCCGCTCTTTTTTGATTCTTTCAACAGACAAAGCGTCCCAGGAATATAAAGATGCGCTCAAAGAGAGCCTGGCTCTGCACCCCGAAGCGGATTCAAAGACCTTTGATCCCCATGATTTATCCACAGCAGAATCCATCCTCAAAAAGCACCTTCCTTATTACACCCAAGTGTTCATCCTTCCCCAGGAACTGGATGTGAACTTTGGCTGGGATTGGCTGACCATGACCGCCCGCTTGGATGAGGATCCCTTTGTGGACACCCGAACTGGTTTTATCACTGGTGCCACTCCTGAAGATGCCGCTGATTTTGTACGCAGAATATCCAAAGCGGTTTCAGGCGGACTTCAGATTCCATTGAAAATGATTGACAATCTCGGACCCAATCAGCAGGCCGGACAAAACTTTTTTAAAAGGTTTTCTCATTCTGTTTTTATTCCCGTCATAGGAGAGAAAATGAAGCTGGAGAGCCTATCTCATGGAACCGGGGGGATCAGTCAGGATCATCTCGATTCCATGAAGGGAGCGGGTCTCATTCATTTCGGGGGACACGGGCACCCCCATCAAATCGACCAAGGCATGACTGCAGAACAGATCTTAATCGCTGAACTTTCTCCCTGTGTGTGCTTCAGCGGCGCCTGCTACACAGGTGTGGTGGGGACATATTATGAGATGTTCAGCCCTCAAGGCACTGTCATGGAAAAGACAGTGCCGGGCGATGACTCCTTCTGTTTGAATCTTTTAAAGAACAGCATCATCGGATATCTGGCCTCCCTCCATCCAGACCACGGCATTCCTGTCTATCAGGAAATGGAATACATGGCCCTCAAAGGAGCCTCACTTGGGGAAGTGATCAAATACACTTATGATGGTGTTGTTCTCGGAAACAGAGGACAGCTTCCCAAATTCGAACCTCTCTCTCAAGGAATCTCTTCTCCCTCTTGGACACCCACTGAGGTCATGCTCAAAGGAACGGCATCCAGAGTGCTTTTCGGAGACCCGTCCCTGAAACTGCTGCCAGCTCTCGCTGTTGAAAAACCCTTGGACATCACCATAGAACCAAAACAGGAAAAACTCATCATCGGAGCTATTATGAACAATCCTGAGTACAAATCCTTATTCACAGACACCTATCATGATGACCTGGCATTCCAAAAAAATATGTTCAACGACAGGGCTTTGTTTGAAGTGAAACTCCCTCCGGTTTTCAAGAGCCCCTCGTCAGTGAAGGTACTGGGAGCGGCCAACGGTCCGACCCGGATCAAATACAAACTCAGGGGATGGGCTGTGGAAAAAGACAGAGGAAACTATTTTTTGTGGGTGCAGGTGGACCTGGCATCCACCGGTTACATGCAGTCAGAATGGAGGAACAAAGGAGCAGCTGTGGGGATTGAAGTCATTCAGACAGAGGCTGACATTTAGGACAAAAATAGGTTCCTCTGCTGTTCACTTTGATTTTATTTATCTTTCCCCCGCACCGAGGACAACTCTCTATTTTCTCCCTAAAAGGAATGAGAAAATTATCGGGAAATTCACCCGGATCTGCCTTCTTTTCAATGGCTTTTTTTAGCACCGCTCTCATTTTTCGGTGAAGAGTTTTGATTTGGCTCTCCTCCAATTTCTTGACTTTTTCCTTAGGATGGATTCGGGACTGAAATAAAATCTCATCTGAATAAATATTTCCAACTCCTGCCAGCAAACTCTGATTCATCAATGATGTTTTCACAGCTCCCCTCCGCCCTTGAAACTTATTTTGAAAACTGTTCCCAGAAATATCCAGCGCATCCTGACCCAGGCCTCTCTCAAGGATGAAATCTCCTGCATGGTCAACGATCTGGACTTTTCCCAACATCCTTTGGCTGTCATAGGCAAGATGATACCCATTTTCAAAATCAAACATGATTCGGGTGTGAGATGGTTTTTCCTGATCTCTCTTAAAATATTTGAAAAACCCGGTCATGCCAAAATGAAACATGATCCAGAATTCATCATCCACACAAGCGAACATGTGTTTTCCATGCCGTCTGGTTTTTTCGAACCGCCGTCCCTTCATTCTTTTTTTGAATGCAGAAGGAGTGATATCCTGAAGCACTCTGCTGTGGTCCACTTGCACTTTGATGATGTTCTTATGTAAAGAAGTTTGATTCATATACTGTCTGAATACTTCCACATCCGGCAGCTCTGGCATATTTCCCTCCTAAAAGAGATTATAACTTTTCCACCAGTTTTTTGAATTCCCCTTCATCCAGGATTTTCACATGGTGCTTTTTGGCTTCATCCAGCTTGCTTCCGGGTTCTTCCCCTACCACAAGATAATCGGTTTCTTTGCTCACACTGGAAGTGGCCCGTCCCCCTAAGTCCTCCACTGTCTGCCGGGCTTCATCCCTGGTGTATTGGTCCAGGCCTCCGGTGAACACAAATTTTTTCCCTTTTAAAGGCAGTGACATTGCTCTGGTCTCCATGGGTTTGACCTGGACTCCTGACTCCTGAAGTCTCTCCAGCACTTTCTGATTTTGTTCTTGCTTGAAAAAATGATGAACACTGCGGGCAATCTGTGGCCCGGCTTCTGGGACCTCCTGAAGTTCATCTTCCTCCGCTTTTTGAAGCTTGTTCAGAGTATTGAACTCTCTGGCCAAAACTCGGGCCACATGCTGCCCCACATGCCGGATTCCCAGGGCATACAAAAACCGGTCCAAACGCGCTTCCTGAGCCCCTTGAATGGCCTGATAAAGGTTTTCTGCGGATTTCTGGGCAAATCCCTCCAATGTCTTCAGGTCATCAACCGAAAGATGGTACAAATCAGCCACATCCTTCACCAATTCTCTATCCACCAGTTTTTTGACCACTTTTTCACCCATACCTTCGATGTTCATGGCATTCCGGGAAGCATAATGCAGGATATGGCCTATGAGCTGAGCAGAACAGGTCAAACCTGCTGAACAAAAATAATAAGCACCTTCTTTGAAGACCTCTGATCCGCATACCGGACATTCATCCGGCATGAAAAACTTTTTTCCCCTTTTTTTACCTCGTTCTTTGATTCTCTCCACCACTTCTGGGATGACATCACCTGCTCGGGCAATCCGGACTTTATCTCTGGGCCGGACATCTTTGGAATGGACTTCATCCTCATTGTGCAGAGTGGCCCGGCTCACAGTCACCCCACCAACCTCCACTGGCTGAAGCAGAGCCACTGGAGTCAGCATCCCGGTCCGGCCCACTTGAACCACAATGTCTTCCAGAGTGGTGACCTCCTTTTTTGGGGGAAACTTCCAAGCCAATGCCCACCGCGGGCTTCGCTGCCGGGTGCCCAACTGCTCTCGTATGGTGTGGTTATCCACCTTGATCACAATCCCGTCGATTTCATATTCAAGCTCATCGCGCCTTTGATTGAGCTCATCTCTGTATCGTTCCGCTTTTTGGAAGGACTCACATCGTCTGTTGTCTTTATCTATCTTCAATCCCCACTCAGGTAGCTGATGGAGGACCTCCCAGTGCGAGGAAAATTCCATTCCCTCTATACTTAAGATTTCATAAAAGTATATATCTAAAGGCATTCCAGCCACTTTCTTTGAATCCAGCTGCCTCATGGTTCCTGCTGCCGCATTTCGAGGATTGGCAAACGGGTTGTCTCCCAGTTCAATGCGTTTTTTGTTCAATTCCTGAAAAGCTTTTTTGGGCATAAACACTTCTCCGCGGACTGCCAAAAAAGAAGGGACCTCATCTCCTTCTTCACTGCGCAGGCGAAGGGGAACCGCTCTAATGGTTTTGATGTTTTCTGAAACATCTTCCCCTGTTTGACCGTCTCCTCTGGTGGCTCCATATTTGAAATGTCCCCCCTCATAGACGATTTCAACTGACATCCCATCGAATTTGGGTTCCACCACATAGGTGATCTTTTCCTGTCCTGTATTCCGGCGGATGAAATCATCAAAATCCTGTGCCTCTTTATTTTCCAGTGCAGCGTTCAAGCTGAGCATAGTGACCGTGTGTTTGATTTTTTTCAATCTATCCACTGGAGGAGCCCCGATTTTTTGTGTGGGAGAAATCTCGGATTGAAACTCTGGGAAAGCCTTTTCCAGTTCCTGCAGACGTTTGAACAGCCGGTCAAATGTGGAATCTGAAATCTTGGGTTGATTCTTCACATAATACAGATAATTGTGGTACTCAATTCCCTCTCTTAAAGCCTTGATTTCTTTTTCAGCCTCTTTTTTGTCGAGATCGTCTATGCTCTTAAAATCATTTTTTGGATCATGTTTGAAATCCATGTGAGTCTCCTCTTTTTAATGGCGTTTGAAATGCTTTTTTAATTTTTTCCAAGAAAGGGTATTGATGATGTCGCCTGGTTCCAACCATCCTCTCCGGGCTTGACCCACTCCAAACCGCATCAAATCCAGGTCATCGATAGAATGAGCATCTGTGGTGATGGCCGTCTTGACTCCCATCTCTTTGGCCCATTTGCAGTGGATGTCATTCAGATCCAGCCGGTCAGGATGAGAATTGATTTCTAAAAAGACCTTTTTCTCTGCTGCGGTCTCCATAATTTTCTCCATATCCAGGTCCAATGGTTTTCTTTCGTGGATCAACCGTCCAGAAGGATGACCCAGAATATTCATGAATGGATTATCCATGGCTTTGATCACTCTTTCTGTTTGCTTTTTCCGGGAAAGATTCAGGTTATAGTGGACTGAACAGACAGTAAAATCCAGTTCCTTCAGCACCTCATCAGCCAGGTCTAGCGATCCATCCTCCAGGATGTCCACCTCCATGGATTTGAGGATCTTGATTTTCTTGGATTTGTCCTGGAGCTGGTCGATCTTCTCCATCTGCTTTCTTAACCTCTTGGCATCCATGCCATTGGCCACTGTCACTTTTTGAGAATGGTCAGACACTGCCACATATTCATATCCTTTATTTTCAGCGGCCTTCACCATGTCTTCTAGGGAATAATGTCCATCCGTGGCCTTGGTGTGGACATGAAGGTCTCCTCGAATGTCTTCCAGGGTGATCAGTTCAGGAAGGTTTCCTTTTTGGGCTGCTTTGATCTCACCCCGGTTCTCCCTTAACTCTGGCTCAAAATAAGGAAGGTCCATTTTGGCATAGACCTCCTTTTCTGTTTTCCCGGCAATACGATCATCACCTCTAAACACTCCGTATTCATTGAGTTTGTAATTTTTTTTTACCGCGATCTTTCTGACCGCGATGTTGTGTTCTTTAGAGCCAGTGAAATAATGCATGGCTGCTCCAAAAGCCACTTGAGGAACCTTCCGAAGGTCCACTTGGAGTCCAGATTTGAGAATGACCGAAGAACGTGTTTCTCCTTTGGATATGACTTTTTCCACGTCTTCATAATCAATGAACCGGTCCATAACTTGACACCCTCTCTTGCAAGTGACCAGGATATCAATATCCCCCACTGTTTCTTTTCTTCTTCGAAAACTGCCCGCAATTTCAATGGACTTGATTTTCTTCTCTTCTTTCATGTATTTCAGGAATGACTTGACTCTCTGCTCAGCAACAGATAATTTGAATCTTTTCTGTTCTCCCTTATGCCGTTCCAATTCATCTATGATGTTCTCTTCTGTAGTCTCTCCAAATCCTTCCAGGTCACGGATCTTCTGTTCTTCAGCCGCTTTTCTCAACTCTTCTGCTGTTTTCACCCCCAGTTTTTTGTACAGGACCGCCACTTTTTTTGGTCCCATCCCCTGCAGTTTCATTAATCCGCTCAGTTCTTCTGGAATCTCTTGTTTCAGGTCTTCAAGAAGTGGGTGGGTCCCTGTTTGGATGATGGTTTTCACCTTTCCGGCCAGATCTTTACCGATTCCAGGAAGTTCAGAAAGATCCTTCCCTTCTTCAGTCAAATCCGATGC
The DNA here is from genome assembly GCA_014727835.1 of Candidatus Aminicenantota bacterium. Classification (GTDB taxonomy): domain Bacteria; phylum Acidobacteriota; class Aminicenantia; order Aminicenantales; family Aminicenantaceae; genus WJMT01. Next base: position 24,884 of record WJMT01000126.1, read on the forward strand.
ATCTTTAGACAGCCCTCCGATGGTGCGGGCTGCATCCCGGTAAGCTCGGATCCGGAACGGGTTGTCCCCTTTGATTTCCAAAAGATCTGCGATTTTATTAAAAACTTCAGCGATATCATTGTTATTGACTGGCATCCCTCAGTTCCTATCTTAAGAATCATTCAAGGTATTACAACTTTTTTTATTTTATCATATTCAGCTTCAGCCGACATCTCTAAAAGAATCCGTATCAAAACTAAAAGAAAAAAAGATTTGATACCAGAAATACAAAGGCTGGATATTTGAGCCAATTAAAGAAGCTTTTCTTTTTTATGTGAAAAATTATTTTTTGACCTCTTCCTCGGCAATCCGAATCATCATTTCAGCACTTTTCTCAATATCCTTGAGTGAAGTCTTCCAGGACGAAATACTGATTCTCATGGCAGTATGGCCCTGCCATTTGGTTCCTCCACACCAACAAGTGCCGTCTTCTTGAATTTTTTGAATAATTGTTTTCGTGGTTTTGGAGTCACCAAAAGAAACCAGAATTTGATTCAAAACCACATCATTGAGAACCTCAAACCCAGCTTCTCTCAATGTGTCAGCAAATAAAGATGCCGCATCACAGTTCGCCTCAATCAAATCAACCAATCCCTCTTTCCCAAGGGAACGCAGTGCTGCCCATATTTCCAGTCCACGGGCGCGTCTTGAAATCTCTGGAACAGTACGGTGAGGTTCACGTTTTTTCCCTGACACCAGATAAGCGGCATCTGTGGACATAGAAGCAAGGAGATGACTTTGATGCCGCACAAAAGCAATGCCGCTGTCATAGGGCACATTAAGCCATTTATGCGCGTCTGTTCCCCATGAATCTGCCTTTTCAAGCCCTTTGGTCAAAGATGAAAATCGTGAGGATGCCAAAGCCCAAAGGCCAAAAGCGCCATCCACATGCACCCAAGCATCCGAAGATCGAGCTTTATCGCAGATCTCTTTTATGGGATCAAAGGAACCCGTATTCACATTTCCTGCCTGAGTGCAAATGATGGTGGGTTCAGTGATTATCGGAATTTTTTCTGCGATCATTCGACCCTGATCATCAGCAGGAACCTGAATGACTTGTTCACTTCCCAATCCAAGCATGTTCAATGCTTTGAGAACACTCACATGGACTTCCTCTCCCACAATGACGTTTATACGGGGAGCTCCAGTAAGGCCCTTCCTTTGAACATCCCATCCTCTCTTTTTCAATAGCGCATAACGAGCAGAGGCCAGGCAAGTGAAATTGGCCATGGTGGCACCGGAAACAAAACCCACTCCAATTTCAAGGGGAAATTTCAAAATATCAACAAGCCATTTTTGGCAGATTTTTTCAATGTATGAAGATATTGGAGAAGAGGCTTCAATTCCTGCATTTTGGTCCCAAACACCCGCTAACAGATTGGCTCCCAAAGCTGCAGGAAGCACTCCTCCTGTGACAAAACCAAAATATCGAGGGCCTGTGCTTGCCACTGTGGCCGGAGAACCAAATGAATCCAATTCACGGAGAACTTCTAAGGGATCTATGACATGCTTTTGAAGAGTCACATCCAAAGCTTTCATTTTGTCCAAATCCTTTTTTAAAGGAAAAACCCTTCTTTGGTCAATATGCTCCAAGTATTTTTTAGCTAGTTCAGAAAAAGTGTCAATGATTTCATTCATAATAATTCCTTTCTTTGAGCTCCATAAGCAATATATCATAAGATCCAAATCTATGTGAATCCGTATGCCCGGTTATGACTATCTTTCCATTTTTTTTAACACAGATGGCTTTACCTCCTCTCCTTTTCCAAAAGAATGATCATGAACGAAAAAGGAGGCATCAAATGGGCATTGATGTAATCAAACTGGATTCTTCATGTATAAATCAGGTTAAATTATTCTTTGATTTTCTCAGGAGTTGAAGGAACAAAAGTGATGTCCTCAAAAAATAATTTTTTCTCAGAATCAATCCTGATCAAAAGGGATTGATAAGGTTTAAAAACAAGAGTCACATCAAAAGATTTATCCGGGAAGTTGATGCGAATATTTTCCTTTATGTCTTGTTCACAATAAGACTGACCGTATTCAATGGGATATTTCAATCCCCTCGACTTGGGATGGGAAATAAAAATCACATATTGATCTTCCTGCATTTTAGCCCAGTATTCAAGCTTAGACAAACTCTCTATAAAAGGCTTGTGGTCAACAACTTCATCCAGATCGGAGCTTACATGATCCAGGGACAGAAGCTGGTTTACAAGTGACAGATAGTCTGGTGATTTTATTTTTCCTGGTTCTTTGGGTCTTTTCTTCACACAAACAGGAAAACCTTGATCAGCCAGGTCCTTAATGGCGGCCAAAGCTTCTCTATCCATATACTCCACATCCACATACAAAAAAGAAAAACAAGCATCTCCGCAAATTAGTTTGTTTTTTTCCAGACGTCCTCTTTTTAAAAAATCATGATTGATCCAGAGCGGATGATATCCTCTGACTTCATCTGCAGGTTCAATGTAGCGCAGTTCATAGGCACCCCATGCCCACGGCATCTGCAGTTCTTCAGGATATTCCACCTGCATCCAGGCATCTTCCATAGGAATATAGACCGCAGCATCCGAATAAGTTTCACCCGATTTCATTACAGCCGAGATTTTCTGCATGTATTGATTGAAAGCCGGAAGTTCAGAGGCAAAATGACTGTCCTCGCCCACATGCACAGTCGCATAAAAAATATGGGAATCTCCTTTTCCATTAAAAGGCATCCCATGCCAAAAAATCTGATTCACTCCATTGGCAAATAAAGCATCTGCCAGCATCTTTAAATCCGCAGTCTGTTCCTTTTTACTGAAAGGTCCTGGTCCGGGCCAAGACTTCCATCCGTAAACACAGGTGAAAGTCTCTGCTGAAACCTCAGGTTTTGAACTAAGCGCTGCCGCAGAAGCCGGTATCTTTGAAAATTTGGGTTCAAACAGTATGGCTTCAGATTCAGGAACATCCACTACAGTAAATGCATTCAATGGGTCAACAGGCGCTCCACCGCACTGAACCCGGGTAAAGGCATTGTTTTTATGGGCTGTTTCAGTAAACGGCTGATAAAATTCCTTGATCACATACTCAGACACCAGTTTCATGTAATCATAATGCACCGGAGCATTCTGGGGTTCATACAGCTCATTCATATATTCTCTAATGTCATAACCAAACCGGTCCAAAAAAACCCGTCCAAAACCCCCTGTCCACATGTAGCGGGTATCCACTTCCCAGGAATCACAAAACCAGCCCGCTCGGCCCTTTTCCATGGCTTTACCCAATCCAGACAGCATTTTTCGGGCATACATATGAAGAGCTTTTTTGTCCATATGATTGAGGACATATCCTTTGACTGGGTACTCCCATGACTTTGCCTGTCTCTGCTGGCACTGGCTTTGACCGAATTTTTTTACCGCATACTCATTAGTTACAAAACTTCCCCCAAAAGGCCACAGAGTACCGAAAGTAAAATCACAGCACAAGCCCAGACTCTCCGCATAGGATTTGGTGTGAGCCACGATTTCAGACCACTTGTTCCCCAGAAACTCAAACCGGTCCTCTTTGGATTCAGGATCCAGAGGATAGACCCAGGCAATCTCAACCCCGCCAAAATAGTTCTTTTTGATCCAGTCCAGCTGATATTCCACATCCTCCTTGTTTATGGTTCCGGCAAACCACCACCAGCGTGTGTGGGGTTTTGAAGAAGGATAATAGAGATCTTTGTTCTGGGTGAGTTTCCTTTCTTTTTTAGGAGTTTGGCATCCTATCAGAAACAGAAATAAGGCAAGAATCACAATCAAGAATTCTCGAATATTTATTTTCATAGAATTATCCTTTATTCAACCAATTTATAAAATAAAATCAACATAAAATCCAATTCCTTAAAAAATATTTGATATGCGCATCAGGCTCTAGACATTTTCCCGCTGAATAATATATGATTTTATTGTTTCCAGAGAAAAAAGATGAACAAAAATGATGTCCTTTATTTTTTTAAGATGGGAATGACTCTAATTATTGGCGCAGCCGCTCTTTTCCTCACTGCCGGGAGACTGGACTGGTGGCCGGCCTGGGTCTATATTGGCATCAGCTTAAACAATCAATGCTTTGTGTTTTTTTACTTAAGAAAGAAAAACCCAGAACTTCTCAAGGAACGAACTCAGGGACCTAAAAGCGCAAAAAAATGGGACAGACCTTTGGTGGCTGTTCAGGGAGCTCTGGGACCTTTGAGCATTTCTATCTTGTCAGGTTTAGACGAGCGTTTTAGCTGGTCATTTGTTCCAAATATTCTTCAATTCATTGGATTTATTGTTTGTCTTTTAGCTTCTGTTCTGGCTTTATGGGCTGTGGCTGTTAATCCTTTTTTCTCAGCTTTGGTCCGACTTCAAAAAGACAGAAGTCACAGGGTTATCTCCTCTGGCCCTTACCGATTTGTTAGGCATCCCGGCTATTTAGGGGCTGTGTGTTTCACCCTTGCTTTGCCGCTTCTTCTTGGTTCTTTGTGGGCCTATGTTTTTGCTTTTCTGACTGTGGTTATTATTTTTTTACGTACAGTCAAAGAAGATCAAACTTTAAAGCAGGAACTGGATGGTTACAGTAATTATTCTCAAAAAGTCCCCTACCGGCTTTTTCCCGGTCTCTGGTAGTTCTGACTGGAACAAAGAAAAAGATCATTTTTTTAGTATACGGGGAATCCCCTTGATAAAATTAAAAACAGGGCTTCTTTTTTTTATCATTGACAAGAAAGGAATCATGGAGACCAATGTTTTGATCCTCTTTCCCCGCTGCGCTGAATAAAACAAGGATAAGGACTTTTTTATAACTTTAAAAAAGTCCTTTTCATAGGGAAACCACCAAATCAAATTTTTATTTTTGCTGAAATCCCGGCTGATAAATTTCGCATAGACCAATTCTTTAAATCCAATGGGGCCATGACTCCGACCGATTCCCGTGTGCTTGATCCCCCCCCAAATAGCCCCTGGCTCTGTATAGGAGGACATATGGTCATTGATGGTCACTGTTCCGGAAGAAATCATTTCCGCCATCTTTAAAGCCTTTTTTCTGTTTCTTGTCCATACCGATGCGGTCAGTCCAAAGTCAGAGTCATTGGCCAGGGAGGCGGCTTCATTCAAGTCAGAAAAGGTCATGATGGGAAGGACCGGCCCAAAGGTCTCCTTCTTCATGATTTTCATGGAGTGATCGACCCGGGATAATACCGAAGGCCGGATAAAGTATCCCTGAAAATCGCTTATTCTCTCGCCTCCAACCAAAACTTCAGCTCCTTTTTCTTGGGCGTCTTTTATATGCTCTTCCACTTTTTCCATTTGACGATGAGAAGTCATAGGCCCGACATCGACACCTTCAAACTTAGGATCTCCCACCTTTAATTTTTTAGTCAATTCCACCACTTTTTCTGTAAACTCAGGAGCTATGCTCTTCTCCACATAAACCCTTTCCACTGATCCACAGCTTTGTCCACAGTTGGCAAAAGCTCCCCACACAGCCCCTGTCGCAGCTCTCTGAATATCTGCATCCTTAAGTACAATCATAGGATCTTTTCCCCCTAACTCCAGATGGATATTGGTCAAATTTTGGCTCGCCAGCTCCATGATCCTTTTCCCGGTGAATGTGCTTCCTGTAAACGATATCAATTGGATATCCGAGTGAGTGATCATTTCCTCGGCCTGTTTAACCGAACACGGCACAATGTTTAAAACTCCCTGGGGAAGCCCGGCTTCTTTAAAAACCTCTCCGATAATAAGCCCGCAAAATGGAGTGGTGGATGAAGGTCTGAGCACCACTGTGTTCCCAGCAGTTAATCCAGATATAACATCCAAAAATGGAATCACAAAAGGAAAATTCCAGGGTGAAATCACCAGCATAGGCCCTAAAGAATAATACTGGAAACAGCCTTTTTTGTGGTTGAAAAGCACCATATGATGCTTCATTTTTTTTGGTTTGAGAAGAGCCTCCATGTTATGGATGTAGTAATCTATAGATTCCAGTGAACTGTTGACCTCCATGGTCATGGATTCAGGTAGAGGAGAACCTTTTTCATAAGTGATCAATTGGCTTATTTCAAGACTTCGGTCCAGCAGTATCTGTTTGGCCTTCCTGAAAATGGCTTTTTTTGATGGAAAAGGCATCTCTTTCCAAGAAGGATATGCCTGTTTGGCTACCTGAATGGCCTGTCTGCAGTCCTGCTGTGATCCCAAGCCAGCTCTGCCTATAGGCTTGAGAGTGGCTGGATTGATAGACTCAATGGATTTAGCTGATTTCTTCCACTCATTCTGAATAAATAGTCTGTTTTGAATCATCTAAACCGTCCTTTTAAAATTTTTCGACACCAGGAAATAAAAAGAAAAAAATAGGCATCCAGTATGAGCTCCCAGCGCCCATATCCTCTTTCATGAGCCATCCGGATATGATCGATCTTCCATGGGTCAAGATTCAGGATGCGGGCACAGACTGCATCATGAGCTACAGGATTTTTTTCCATCACCATGAGTCCCAATTGGCAGCTGTGCTGGGTCATCTGATTGCCTCCCATGGAAATCTCAATGGCGTCCGTAGCGATAAAGTCGGGATCCACGATCTTCCTTTTCAGGTTGAAGTTCTGGTTCCACATCCTTTCTTTATCTGTAAAAAATCCCATTTTGAGTTTTAGAACAGCGGTCAATCCTTGGGATAGGATATTGCTTTTGAGTTTAGGGGTATATATGAGGAAATCGTTATTCATGATTTCCCTAGCTGTGGTTATGGTCTGATGAATGGTTCCTTTTTTCAGATTGACTTTATCTTTTTCTTGCTTTTGACTCATCTAAGAAGAAAATCATACCCAGAACAAAAATATAAAGTCAACGGGAAATTCAATCTCTCTTACAAGACTCATTTTTGGGTCAAAATGTCACTTCTAAGAAATATCTTTCTCTGAAGGGATTTTCATATTCGTTTTATTATTAATAGCTTAGCTCAGCCAAGCTGAAAACTATGGATATTGAGAAAACTATGGATATCGAATGTGATCAAGGAATAGAAACAATAATCCGTCATTATTTGAAATCCAGCCGGCTTTCCTGAAGCACGATCACAGCAGCTGGCAGAGAATGAGCTAAATAGATAAGTCCGGCCACCACAATCCAAAGACCCGATGTATTTTCAGCAATGAAAGTCCCGGAATCAAAAATTGTTATGCTCAAAAGAGAGAGAACAATAAGAGAAAGAACAACCACAGCAAAAATAGAATAGGCTTTTTGAAGACTTTTTCTTGCCACAGTCAGCTCCCGTTCATCCATGTGCTCACTTTTCCGGTGAACAAAACTCCAGACACCGGTTTTGAAATAAATTTTAATCATGCTCCACAAAAGCAGTCCCAGCGCCACAAAGCCGGGAAACAGAAACAGGATTCGGTTCTCGCCGATGACAGTCCACATCAAGGAAAAAACAGTCAGCCCGAGCATCGCCAGATTAAAAACCACATAAAAAAATCGATATCCCTTACTCAGTTGTTTTTCCATTTTTATTCGTCTCCTTTTCCATTAAAATTTTTTCAATGGATTTCATCGGCTTTGTCGAGAAAACCATATCAATGGGAAGATTGAAAAATTCGCTGATACGAAAAGCCAAGTCTAAACTGGGATTGTACTCTTCCCGTTCCAAATAGCCCACTGTCTGGAAGTTCACTCCAATCTTTCTTGCCAGCTCTTTCCGGGAAATACCCCTGCCTTTTCGCAAAATCGAGATACGGTTGTAAATTTTTCTATTCTTCATTTTTTTATATATTTTGTTGTTTTTTTACAACAATTTATATATAAAATACATCTTAATGAGCCAATGTCAAGTAAAGTTTTGGTTTCTTTTTATGAATGCCTCCATTATATTTATGGAGATCAAAATAAAATGAACGGAATTTAATATGAATATCAAACATTCTTTTGCCATCTTCCTGACTTTTTGTATTGGATTTAGTTTTTCCTGCGGCTATAAAAATGAATCCGTTTTGAAACTCCCGGAACCCACAGGTCCTTTTGATGTGGGGACAGCTTGGTTTTATTTCATGGATTCCTCTAGACCCGAAACATTCACCAAAGATCCGGATGACTTTCGTGAAATGGCTGTGAGAGTCTGGTATCCGTCAGAGACCAAAAAATCAGACAAACCATGCCCTTACACAGAGCACATGGCTATCCTTCCTGCTGAAGAAGTCTCAGACGAAATCCGTGCTTCCCTTGATAAACTGAATGAACGGCTGAAATCTATCAAAACTCACTCATATAAAAATGCACGGCTGGCAGTGAACGCTGATCCATTTCCAGTTGTGCTCTACTCTCACGGTTACTGGGCAGGAATGAATCAGAGCACCATATTGATGGAAGAGCTGGCCAGTCATGGATATTTTACAGCCAGCATCGGGCACTCATTTGAAACCAACAGTGTGACCAAACCAGACGGCAATCTTATTCGATTCAATCCTCTCAATCCTGAGCTTATGCTGAGGAACAAGGAACGCCAGAAAGCACTTCCCTTGGAACGCGCTGTCACCCAGAGCTCTGATCCTGAGGAACTCGACTCCCTTTTTCGTAAGATCATGGAAGCACGGCCCAAGATGCAGGAAAGCATCAATATCTGGGCTAAAGACATCAGCTTTGTCATTGATCGATTCAATGAACTGAACAAAGAACATGAGCTTTTCAAAAATAGACTCGACCTCAAACACATTGGAGTGATCGGCCATTCATTTGGAGGCACCGCCTCAGGCCAGGCCTGTTTGAGTGATCCCAGAATTATCGCAGGCATTAATATGGATGGTCTGCAGGTCGGTGATATGTTAAAAAAAAACATGAGAAAACCGTTTGCTTTCATGCACCATGACAATCCGCACGCTCTTAATAAAACCCCAAATAGGAACCTGTTTCAGCGTTCTCAAGGACCAGCCTACCTTGTAGTCATTAAAGGAAGCGGCCACTATAATTTTTCAGATTTTTCTCTCCCGGCTATTTCTCATGTTGCACCGGTTCCAAAAGGAGCTCTGGGGAGCATTGACGGGATTCGATTTATTGAGATTCTGAATGACTGTGTTGTGACTTTCTTCAATATCTACCTGAAAAATGATAAGAGCCGATCAATGGAGAAAGTGGCTCAGGATTATCCAGAAATCGACCTCAAGAACTCCAATGTCCTTGATTAAACCAAATCATTTTGTTTTATTAAAATAATGTGTAATATAATGAGATTGAATTTATCTAAAATCATTGAACAGGAATGAATAAATGAGCCGAAAAGCAAGATATGTCCTTGTTATACTGATCAGTCTCCTTTTCTTAAACCCTGGACTGGACTCAAGCTCAGGTCTCCAAAAAGACCATCAAGACCTTGGCGAAGCTATCCAAAAATTCGAGCAGTATGTGGAACAAAGAATGCCTACAGATCAAATCCCGGGACTCTCCATCGGGTTTATGAAAAATGACTTCACCTGGGCCAAGGGATTTGGCTACTCAGATCTTGAAAACAAGGTCAAAGCCAAACCTCAAAGCTCTTATCGCATGGCGTCTGTATCAAAAACCTTCACTGCCATCGCCGTCCTCAAATTAATGGAAGAGGGAAGAATCGACCTGGATGAACAAGTCCAGATCTATGTCCCTTATTTTCCAAAAAAAAAGTGGCCGGTCACAATACGTCAAGTCCTGGGCCATCTGGGGGGAATCAGCCACTATAAAGATTATGATATAGAAGGTCATTTCAAAAATCACATGAACACCAAACAAGCCATTTCCGTGTTCAAAGACTTTGAACTGGTGGCTGAACCAGGAACTGAATACAATTATTCCAGCTATGGATTCAACCTGCTGGGCGCTGTGATTGAGGAAGCTTCCGGTCAATCCTATGGAGATTACATCACAGAAAATATCTTCCAGCCTTTGGGCATGACTGACTCCAGAATGGAGTCTTCTGAAGACCTCATCCCCCATCGGGTTCAGGGTTATCGTCTTATCAACAGTGAAATTAAAAATTCGGAATTTGTGGATATATCCAGCCGGTTTGCTGCAGGAGGAACCCGTTCCACGGTGATAGACCTTTTGAAATACGGAAAAGGGATTTGTGAGGAAAAAATCCTTCAACCAGAAACCTGGAACATGATATTCTCCACCATGGCGACTGCAGAAGGTCAGTCAACATGGTATGGAATGGGGTGGAGTGTCTCGCCTCTCAAAGGACATTTCAGAGTGGGCCACAGCGGATCACAGCCGGAGACCCGGACACAGCTTCTCATCTTTCCCACAGAAAATTTCGCAATCGCCGCAGGGACAAATCTGGAAAGGGCAAATCTGATGCCTTATGTTAATGTATTGTGCGAGCTGGTCTTAAAACAAGACTTAAACAGCAAAGCCTTTGTCCCAGACCCTCACCAACAAGCTGTATATAATTCCCTGTCTCAAGTTTTCGACTACGGGCTTAGCCGGTATCAGTATTTTGGGCCCCAAACTGCTGGAAGCCGAAAGCAAATCAGTCAGGCCTTTACCTATTTCAACAAACATGCCCGAAAAACAGCAGTGAAATCAGATTTTGAACAAACTCAAAGCAAACTCAAAAACGGGATCCATCCATCAGAAGGAAAACCGTTTATCCGAATCGGAGCTCATATGGCAGCTTATTTAGAAAAAGCCTATGGAAAATCCAAACTTCAAGAGTACCACCTGTCAGGGCCTTTGACCTTTTTTAAAGACTACATCCGGTTGGCTTCTGATTACAGATTCAGAAGCGAAATCATCCAGACTGTCCATCGTCTTCATGATGACTGGGAACGCAGTTACACTGATCAAATGCGAACTCTTCATATCACTGCGGATACTGACTTTGATGCACTTCTCGAAAAACTCAAACAACTCTCCAAAGATTCCAGTATTTACCCGGATTTTTCAGAAGAAATCACAGAGGCTTCCTATACCTTTATCAAAAACAATCAGATTGATAAAGCGATGAGTCTATTGAACACAAGTTCTGTAATTTATCCTGGAAATACCTTTACACTCCTTCTGCTCGGGGAATGCTATGTGCTCAAAAATGAAGCTGAAAACGCTTTTAAATTTTATAAAGAATCCCATTCCTTGGATCCCATAGATGTAGACCATTTCGGTTTTTTTGCCGAAAAACTGGAACAGGCCAAAAAAACACAAGAACTCCTCTTGCTTATAGATATTGCCCTCAGGATATACCCGAAGAATCCAGAGGTCCATAAACAAGCTGGGTACATCTATTTGAAACAGGAAAAAAAAGAGCTGGCCGTAAAAATGTTTCAGAAATCTCTGAAGCTGAATCCCAAACAAGCAGAGGTCAAAGATATTTTAAACAAACTACAAAAAAAGTAGGGCCGATCCATGTTTTTCAGACTGCTTCTTTTGTTCACACTGATCCCCTTAATCGAACTCTATATTTTGATTAAGGTGGGAGGAATGATTGGTGCCTTTAACACCATTCTCATCATCGTTATAACTGGAATCCTGGGAGCCTATCTTGCCAGAAGCCAGGGCTTTAAAGTGATCCAGAAAATCAATTTGGCCATGGAACAAGGCCGCACACCGGCCCAAGAATTGCTAGAAGGGCTTTTCATCCTGATCGGAGGTTTCACTCTGCTTACTCCGGGATTCGTTACAGATTTGATGGGCTTGAGCATGCTGCTTCCATTGACCCGGGCATTCTATATTAAAATTGCCGCACAACTCATCCAAAACAAAATCAACACAGGACAGTGGTTTCCGTATAGATATTAAACCGGACACTCATCTTCTGACCTGGGTTCTTCAACCACATCAGGTTTTATCCTCAATAGTCGCTTCATCCTTGATTTGGTTTTTGACTTGGCTTTGGTCAGAAGTGTGGGACACCGGACCTGACCTGCAATCTGTTGAGCAAGGGTTCCAAAAAAGAAACTTTTAAACCGAGGTTCATCTCTCATACCAAGGATCATAAGGTCGCATTCATTTGCCTGTTTGATCACTGCATCAGCGACCTCATCGTTTTCCCGAACGAGCAGTTCAGCTTTGGGAATATCAAACACCTTTCTGGCTCTTTTCAACGCTTCCTCAGCCCGTCTTCTCTGAATCCGACTGCAGTCAGGAGGCACCACTGTCAACAAAGTGACATCTGGTTTTTCCTGGCGGTAGAGACAGTGAATCAGCCGGACCTTCAGACTGTCATGAATCTCCTTTCCTCCAATTGGAATGAGCATACTTTCAATCGGGCTTTGAAAGGGAACATCACTCTTGAGTATGGCCACATCACAAGGCTGATGGGAGACCACATGGTGGATCAGGCTGTTCTCTAAAGGATCTTTCTCTTGCTTATACCCCATCAAAATAAGCTTGCATTCATTTTCTTTAGCCACTCTCACAATCTCCGGTGCCACAGAACGAGCGATTTTAGTTAGAGATGAAAAATTGACTTTTTGATTAAACGCCATTTTTTGTGCCCTGTTCAGCACAATCTGTGCTTCATTCAGAAAAGGTTCCGCTTCTTCATACTCAGTAATGCTGGGCATCTCAATAACATTCAAAGACAGGATCTCTCCTTTAGATGCAGTCGCAATCTCCCCGGCCATTTGAATCAGAGGCTCCACACGTTCCGGATTGGCAATCGGCACCAATATTTTGTAACTCCGGGTTCGCTTCAAAGCTAAAAGTTCAGGGGACTCGATGATTTTTGGAACATCTGCGATCCGGACCCTCTTTGAAAACAAAGCCACATAGATCAAAACTCCAATTGCGATCCACCCTACAGCTAACCCAAATGCCAGTGTTTGATGGAACAGCTGATACAGGGCCAACCCCACACTGGTGAGAATTCCTAAAAGAGGAGGGATGGGGTAAAGAGGGACTTTGAAACGGGAAGGTCCTGCAGGACTCCTCTGGCGGTAGATGATCAGAGCAATGTTGACCAATGAGAAGGTGATCAAAAAGAGAAGACTGGAGGCCACACCTATGATCTCCAGGGGTAAAAACACTGCAGCAGAAATAAAAATCACTCCACTCACCACAATCGACATCACAGGAGTCTTTTTGATAGAGTGGATCCGGCTCAATTTATTGGGAAGCATCCAGTCTCGGCCCATGGAAAAGGCAACTCTGGATGATGCCATAATGGTGGCATTCAATGCACTGAGTGTGGCAAAAAGTCCTCCGCCTATGATCAACACCACACCGAATTTGGGCATGAAGCTCTGTGCAGCCCGAATGATTCCGATTTCTTTGTACTTTCCCAACAATTTCCAGACCGGAAGGTTCTCAGCCGGTGCAACTGCACCTAAAGAGACAAACACCACTAAAATATAAATCAGAACTGTAATTCCTAAGGAATAAAGAATGGCCCTTGGGATGGTTTTTCTGGGCTCTCTGACTTCTTCACTTATAGTGGCAATCAGGTCATACCCTTCAAATGCAATAAATGTCAATCCCATGGCTGCAATGACGCCGCTGAAACCTAGAGGGAGAAAAGGTTTGAAATTGGCCTGAACGGTCTGAGGCGCTGAAAAAACCTGCTTCAATCCAAAGAAAATAAAAACGCCTAGGATAATGATTTTGGTCAAAGTGATCACATTTTCAGCTTTTCCGCTGGCATGAGTGCCCATGATATTAATAATGATAAAAAGCACTGCAACGGCTGATGTGAACAAAGCAATGGAACCGCCGCGACCTATCAGATTCACCAAGAACTCCCTGACTTGAGGAGTGTATCGATGAAAAAATTCCATCAGGTAGCTGCCAAAGCCTTTGGCATACAGACTGCAGGCAACCAAGTAAGCACACCACAGCATCCATCCTGAGGTGAAAGCGATCATATTGGGCATCACTTTCTTGACAAAGGAATACCCGCCCCCAGCTTCAGGAATGGCACTGGAGAGCTCTGCATAACTCAAGGCCGTAAACAGAGTGACCACTCCGTTCAAACCAAAGGCAAGAAGAGCTCCTGGACCTGCGTTCCCTGAAGCCATCCCGGTTAAAACAAAAATCCCGGCCCCAATCATAGCGCCCACCCCGATCATAGTGGCTTCAAAAACACCCAGATGCCTTGCCAATTGAACCGGACCCGGGGAAGCACTGGCGCTTTTTTGAGAATTGCTCATTTCATATCAATCCTTTTATTGAGATGCTTATAATACAAAACATCAATGGGGTCAATACATATATCCAAATTATTTCAAAAAAATTTCAGCATCAGTACTCAGACCATTCTGTTCTGAGGCGGGCAATATCATTTTCATCTTTATCCCTGACAAGCTTGTGAATAAAACAGGGGCTATCTCCTGTTTTGATTTTTTGGGTTCGTGCTGTAACCCAGTCCCCATAAAATGTCTCGTTTTTATAGTTTGCCTCTATGCGCGATGGTTTTAAATTCATGACCACATCCTTGGGCACGGCTTCCACTGC
>WJMT01000127.1 GCA_014727835.1 Candidatus Aminicenantota bacterium
GACTAGGAGGTAACACAATGGCGAAGGCAAAGTTTGAGAGGACAAAGCCGCATTTGAACATAGGGACGATAGGGCACGTGGACCACGGCAAGACGACATTGACGGCAGCGATCACCAAGGTTTTGCACAAGTCGGATGAGGGGGTTTCGTTTATAGACTATGACCAGATTGACAATGCACCGGAGGAGAAGGAGAGAGGCTTGACGATTCAGGTGGCGCATATTGAGTATGAGACCAAGGCTCGGCATTATGCGCACATTGACTGTCCTGGGCATGCGGATTACATCAAGAACATGGTGACAGGAGCAGCGCAGATGGACGGGGCGATATTGGTGGTGGCGGCAGATGACGGGCCGATGCCTCAGACGCGTGAGCACATATTGTTAGCGCGGCAGGTGAATGTGCCTGCGATTGTGGTGTTTATGAACAAGACAGACTTGGTGGATGATCCGGAGATATTGGATTTAGTGGAGCTGGAAGTCAGGGAGCTTTTGAGCAAGTATGAGTTTCCGGGAGATGACATTCCGATAATCAGAGGCAGCGCATTGAAGTCTTTGGAATCAGAGGGTGATCCTGAGGCGGATGAGAACAAGCCGATAACGGAGTTGTTGGATGCAGTGGATGAGCACATTCCCACTCCCAAGAGGATTGTGGACCGGCCGTTTTTGATGCCGATAGAGGACATTTTCACTATCAGCGGACGAGGGACAGTGGTGACAGGCCGAGTGGAGCGAGGCATGGTGAAGAAGGGAGAAGAGGTCGAGATTGTTGGATTTGGAGAGACCAAGAAGCGGGTGGTGACAGGAGTGGAGATGTTCCGGAAGATATTGGATGAAGGGCAGGCTGGAGACAATGTAGGGATTTTGTTGAGAGGGACAGACAAGGATGAAGTGCAGCGTGGCATGGTTTTGGCAAAGCCTGGGTCGATCACTCCGCATCGGAAGTTCAAAGCGCGGATATATGCATTGAAGAAGGATGAGGGCGGCAGGCACACTCCGTTTTTCAGTGGATACAGGCCGCAGTTTTATTTTTCGACAACAGATGTGACCGGGAATGTGAAGCTGGAATCAGGAGTGGAGATGGTGATGCCCGGTGACAATGTGAATCTGGATATCGAGTTGATCACTAATGTGGCCATGGAAAAAGGCCAGAGATTCGCCATCAGAGAAGGAGGCCGAACAGTGGGAGCAGGCACTGTCTCTGAAATCATCGAGTAACCCTTTTAGAGACAAGACCATAAGGACAAACAAATGAGAGAGATAGTGACGCTTCAATGTGCAGAGTGTGGCAGAAGAAATTACACGACAACCCGGAATAAAAAACAAAATAGAGAAAAAATCAAGATCAAAAAGTTCTGCAAATTCGACCGGAAGCACACGGTCCATAAAGAAGTCAAATAACATCAGAACCGTAACAAATCTGTTCTTGAGTCAAAAGGAGACACGATATAAAGCAGGTGAGTAGCTCAACTGGCTAGAGCATCGGTCTCCAAAACCGAGGGTTGCGGGTTCGAGTCCTGCCTCACCTGCCATTGATATCTTGGGATTGAGAATTAAGCGATCAAAGCATGAATGCGTTTTAAAATGAATAATGAACACAAGGGAAAAGAATGAATAAGAAAAAAAAATGGTACCAACGAATTATTCCTTTTCTCAAAGAGGTCAGGGCTGAGATCAAGAAAGTGACCTGGCCTTCACGTAAGGAGATTTACAGTACGACCATCGTTGTGATCTTGGCCACAATATTTTTTGGTTTTTATCTGTATTTTATGGATATTATTTTTTCCTATGTGATCAAAAATATCCAATCATTGTTTTTGTGAAATATCAATATAGAAGAGATTAAAATGGAAAAAAAATGGTATGTCGTCCACACCTATTCAGGATTTGAACAATTTGTGGCAGAGTCTATACGGCAGAGAGCTACGGAACATAAGATCGAAGACCAGATCGGAGAGATCATTATCCCTACTGAAGGTGTTGTGGAGATCAAAGATGGAAAAAAAGTGGTGTCCACCAAGAGGTCTTATCCAGGATATATTTTGGTTGAAATGGAAATGAATGACGAAAATTGGTTGATCATCCGGGATACACCAAAGGTCACTGGTTTTGTGGGTTCAGGAAAAAAACCGTCTCCCCTCAGTGATGAAGAAGTGAGTCAGATCGTGGAACACATGGAAAGCACTTCGGAAAAGCCCAAACCCAAACATACCTTTGAAAAAGGAGAGGCTGTGAGGATCATTGACGGTCCTTTCTTTAATTTCAACGGCATTGTAGAAGAAGTCAACCATGAAAGAGACACTTTAAAAGTCATGGTCACGATATTCGGCCGTTCAACTCCCGTTGAATTGGAATTTTTACAGGTAGAAAAAATCTAGGAGGAAACATGGCAAAAAAAGAAGTTGTTACAGAGATAAAGCTTCAGATCCCGGCTGGCCAAGCAAGTCCGGCTCCTCCTGTGGGTCCTGCTCTTGGACAGCATAATGTGCCAATCATGGATTTTGTCCGTCAGTTTAATGAAAAAACAGGAAAAATGGAACCAGGTTCCATTGTTCCTGTGATTATCAGTGTTTACAAGGACCGAAGTTTTAGTTTTATTGTGAAGTCGCCTCCGGCAGCTTATTTATTGAAAAAAGTGGCTGGGATCGCTAAGGGTTCTGGAGAACCAAACAAAGAAAAGGTGGGGAAGGTCACCAGGGCACAGTTGGAGGAAGTCGCCAAACAAAAAATAAATGATTTGAATGCTTATGATTTGGATGCGGCGGTTAAAATCATAGAGGGAACAGCAAAAAACATGGGATTGGAGATAATCAGTGGCTAAAAGAGGAAAAAAATTCATCAAATCAAAAGATCTCATTGACAAAGAGGACTATCCTCTTGATGAAGCGGTCACTCTGGTGAAAAAATCAAGCTATGTGAATTTTGATGAATCCGTGGATATTTCTTTGTTATTAGGAGTGAATCCCAAATATTCAGATCAAATGGTGCGGGGGACTGTCGTGCTTCCTCACGGCACAGGAAAAAGCCAGAAAGTCTGTGTGATCGCATCAGGAGAGAAAATCAAGGAAGCGGAAGAAGCTGGAGCTGATTATGTAGGAGGGGAAGACCTGATTGAAAAGATATCCAAGGGATGGATAGAATTTGATGCTGTGGTTTCGACTCCTGATATGATGAAAGGAGTCGGAAAGCTGGGAAGGGTTTTGGGCCCTAAGGGATTGATGCCCAATCCCAAGTCAGGAACCGTGACTTTTGATATCAAAAAAGCTGTGGATGAGATCAAAAAAGGAAAAGTTGAGTTCAGAGTGGACAAAACATCTATTGTTCATTCGCCTGTGGGAAAAATTTCGTTTTCCGAAGACCAATTGAGAGAAAACGTAAAGTCATTTATTCAAGCGATTCTTCAGGCCAAACCTGCAGGAAGCAAAGGAAAATACATGAAAAGCATACACATTTCCTCTACCATGGGTCCTTCCATAAAGATTTCCGAAGGGGAACTTGAAAAATAGGAGAGATTACAGTGAGTTTGAACCGCGAAAAAAAAGAGCAAAAAGCAAACCAGATCCGAGAAGATTTTGATAACCATGACACCTTGTTTTTAGTGGATTATGTGAACATTCCGGTATCCAAATCCATTGAATTGAGAACACAGCTTCGGGAGAACCGCTGTTCCATTAAAGTGATCAAGAACCGTTTGGCTTTGAAAGCCTTGGAAGACGAGGTTCCTGAAGAGTTTAAGGAAAATTTCAGAGGCCCTACTGCAATTGCTTATACTGAGAGCAATCCTGTTCATCTGGCCCGTATTCTCAATGATTTTATGGATACACATAAGATACTGGGAGTGAAAGCAGGGATTGTGGAGGGTCAAATCATAGAAGGTGAGAGATTTAAGGAGATTGCAACTCTTGGTTCGCGAAAAGAACTGGTGACAAAAATCGGATATTTGATGGCAGCTCCGTTAACACAATTTTTAAGGACTTGGCAGGCCCCCTTAACCAGTGTAGGCAGCATGTTGAGTCAATTAAAATCTAAAAAATAGAGTTGGAGGTAAAAATGGCAAAAGCACAGACCAGACAGTCTAGTGATACCAAAAAGAAAAAGGAAAAAGCAAAAAAATCAACAGCAAAAAAATCAACAGCAAAAAAGACAGCAGCAAAAAAATCCACCCAAAAAAAAGCCGGAGGATCAAAATTGACCAAAGACCAGTTTTTTGAACATCTGGACAATCTGACTGTTTTAGAACTTGCGGATTATATCAAGGAATTTGAAGAGAGATATGACATCAGCGCTTCAGCTGCTGCTGTCCCTGTCGCTGCTGCAGGAGCACAGGCCGCAGGAGAAGCCCCTGCAGAAGAAGAGAAGACCGAGTTTGATGTGGTGCTAAAGGAAATCGGAGATAAAAAGATCAATGTGATCAAGACAGTGAGAGAAGTGACCAGTCTTGGATTGAAAGAAGCCAAAGACCTGGTTGACAATGCTCCCAAGCCGGTCAAAGAAGGGGTATCTAAAGAAGAAGCTGAAGAAATGAAGAAAAAATTCGAAGAAGTGGGAGCTGTTATTGAGTTGAAGTAACATTCTATTTTTTATGAATAATTTTAAATATGAATAATTTTAAATTAGAGAAGGAATCAAAACGTCTCTTTTGAGAAAAACCATGCATATGGAACAAAAATATCACAAGAAACCACAAAACTATTATCGGGAAAGGATTGATTTCTCAAAAATCAAGGGAACTTTTCCAATTCCTGATATGTTGGCAATCCAAAAGGAATCCTATGCCAAATACCTGCAGATGGATCTGCTTCCGGAAGAAAGAGAAGACACGGGTCTGCAGGGAGCCTTTAAGGACATTTTCCCTATTTCTGACTTTAAAGAAACCACTCAATTAGAGTTTGTTAATTATTCCATCGGTGACTGGGAATGCAAGTGCGGGAAGTTGAAAGGAGTGGAATTCTCAAGGCACAAATGCACAGGTTGCGGCACTTTATTACCTGCGGATGTAGAAATCACGGAAAAGGAAATGTGTCCTTTTTGCAGCTCCACTGGCAAGATCGAGCTTCCCATATGTGACCACTGTGGCGACCGGGTCGGGCTTAAAATCAAATACAGTCCATCGGAATGCCTCCAAAAAGGATACACCTACAGTGTTCCTCTGCGCTTAAAAATACGGTTGATATCTTGGGAGAAAGACCCTGAAACAAAGGCTAAAAGGTTGAAACACATCAAGGAACAGGAATCCTATTTTGGAGACATACCCTTAATGACAGATAAAGGAACCTTTATATTTAATGGGATTGAAAGGGTCATTGTCAGTCAGCTCCAAAGGTCACCCGGTGTGTTTTTCAGGCCGGATAAGAGAAAGAAGGATTTCTTTGTGGGAAAGGTCATCCCCTATAGAGGAGCCTGGGTGGAGTTTGAATACAATAAAAAAAATATTCTTTATACCCGGCTTGACAGAAAGAAAAAATTCCTGGCGAGTGTATTCCTGAGAGCACTCGGATTTGGTTCGGATGAAGAGATTTTAAGGCTTTTTTATAAAACCTATAAGGTCATTCCTCAAAACAGCGACTTGTCCTGGGAATTGACAGAAGACCTAATCGGAAAAACAGTGGCCAGAGATATCCTTGATCCGAAATCCAAGTCCAAAAAAGTTTTAGCCCACTCAAGAAAAAAAATCACGAAAGAGCTGTATAGAAACTTGAAAAGCCATAATGTGGATACGGTTCCTGTTTCAAAGAGCCAGTTAAAAGGAGCTTATTCCATAAGCACTATAAAAGAACTGGTCAAATCCAACCAAGAAATCGAGGATTCTCATTGGGAAAAGCTGGCTGAAGCTGGAAAACCTTTTGAAATCTTTTTCCCCTCAAAAGATAAAATAGGGAAAATCATCACCAACACTCTGAAGAAGGACAAGAAAAAGGACACCAGTCAGGCCCTGGGCGAAATTTATAAAAAACTAAGGCCTGGTGAACCTCACACCATGGAGAGTGCTCAAAACCTTTTTCACAACCTGTTTTTCAATTCACAAAAATATAATTTTTCCCGTATCGGCCGCTTAAAGATGAATATCAAACTCGGTCTGGACAGGCCTCTGGATGAAAAGACATTGTCTCCTTTGGATTTTGTGGAAGTCATCAAGTATTTATTAAGGCTGCGCATGGGAGATGGAGAAGTCGATAATATCGACCATTTAGGAAATCGACGGGTTCGTTCGGTTGGAGAACTGGTTGAAAATGCATTTCGCATAGGATTGACCCGTATGGAAAGGACCATAAGGGAAAAAATGACAGTAGCCACAGATCTGGCTTCATCCATGCCACAAGAACTCATCAATTCAAAGCCTGTTATAGCCGCACTCAAGGAATTTTTTGGGAGTTCTCAACTGTCCCAGTTCATGGATCAGATCAATAGTCTTGCGGAAGTGACCCACAAACGAAGATTGAGCGCCTTAGGCCCTGGAGGACTGAGTCGGGAGCGGGCTGGTTTTGAAGTGAGGGACATTCAGTCTTCTCACTATGGGAGAATCTGTCCTATTGAAACACCTGAGGGGCCTAATATCGGTCTGATCTCTTCTCTCAGCAGCTTCGCACGAGTCAATGAATTCGGATTTATTGAGACTCCCTATCGAAAGGTCAAGGAGGGAAGAGTCCTGGATTATTATCAAGTCACTCATCCCGGAGACAGTCAGTATAAGATAGGAGAGATCATTGAAAAGAAGGAACTGGGAAAAGAGATCGAGAGGATCAAAAGAAATAAAAACAAAAACCTCCCTGTTTTAGAGCCCTACTGCTTCTATCTTACAGCCTGGGAAGAAGAAAACTATATCATTGCTCAAGCAAATTCTCCTGTTGACGAAAAAGGAAATCTCAAGAAAGACTTGGTCAGCATCAGACAAAAAGGGGAGTACAAACTGGTGCCTAAAGAAAAGGTGGATTATATCGATGTCTCTCCCAAGCAGTTGGTTTCTCTTTCCACTTCATTGATTCCTTTTCTCGAGCATGATGATGCGAATCGCGCTCTTATGGGTTCGAATATGCAGAGACAGGCTGTTCCGCTGCTAAAGCCGGAAGCACCTCGAGTGGGAACAGGAATTGAACATCTGGTGGCCAAAGGATCGGGTGATGTTGTCATCTGTGTTCGTTCAGGAGTGGTGGAGTTTGTGGACGCGGAACGGATTTTGATCCGAATCGACGAACAGAGCAATGGAAAATCCTATGATGTGGGCACTGACCTGTATCTTTTGACCAAAAGTTTGAGAACCAATCAAAACACATGCTTGAATCACCGACCCATTGTAAGGAAAGGAGATCAAGTCCAAGCTGGACAGATCCTGGCAGACAGTTCGTGTACGGATAAAGGAGAGCTGGCATTGGGAAGAAATGTTCTCTGTGCTTTTATCCCTTGGAGAGGATATAATTTTGAAGATGCCATTATTGTCAGTGAAAAATTGATCAAAGAAGACATCTTCACTTCTCTGCATATTGCTGAAGAGACCATAGATGCTCGCGATACAAAACTGGGTCCTGAGGAGATCACTAGAGACATTCCGAATGTGCCGGAAAAAGTCCTGCGGAATCTGGATGAGAATGGGATTGTTCGGATCGGAGCCAAGGTCAAGCCGGGAGACATTCTGGTAGGAAAAGTGGCTCCAAAAGGAGAAACCCAATTGTCTCCGGAAGAAAAGCTTCTCAAAGCCATTTTTGGAGAAAAAGCCTTGGATGTCAAAGATGCGTCTTTGTATTGCTCTCCTGGGATCGAAGGCACTGTGATCGACGTTAAGATATTTTCCAGAAGAGGGATTGAAAAAGGGCCCCGGGCAAAAGTGATTGAAAAAGAAGAAATCGAGAACATGAAACGCAACCTTGATGATGAAATCTCCATCTTGAATGCTGAAAAGCTAAGGAAAGTCAAAGCCGCGATCAAAGGAGCTGTGGTTCAGAAAGGAGTGAAAACAGAGAAAGTCAAGCTGAAAAGAGGGGACAAATTAACAGCTGCAGTGCTGAAGAAGCTCGATCTTGGAAACATATCAAAAATCAAGTTGACTCAGAGTTATACCGAAAAATTATCAGATGCAAAGAAAAAGGTGAACCGCCAGATAGAGGCTTTAAAATCTGTGTTTAAAGAAAAATGTGAGGCTCTGAAAAAGGGAGATGAGCTGTCCCCGGGTGTGATACAGACCATCAAAGTTTATGTGGCCATGAAACGGAAGCTCTCTGTGGGAGATAAGGTCTCCGGCCGACACGGGAACAAAGGCATCATCGCCAAAATCGTACCTGAAGAAGACATGCCTCATCTGCCTGATGGAAGAACTGTGGAAGTGATATTGAATCCTCTGGGAGTTCCTTCCAGAATGAATGTGGGGCAGATCCTGGAGACTCATCTTGGATTAGCGGCTTCAGAACTCAAGATGTGGGTGGCTACGCCTGTCTTTGATGGAATATCTGAAGAAGAGATCAAAAAATTGTTGAAAAAAGCCGGACTTCCAGAGAGCGGCAAATTTCCCTTATATGATGGAATATCCGGTGAGTTGTTGGACAGTGAAGTGACTGTGGGCTATATGTACATCATGAAGCTCTACCATCTGGTTGAAGATAAAATCCATGCGCGTTCCACAGGCCCTTATTCCTTGATCACCCAGCAGCCCTTGGGAGGAAAAGCCCAATTCGGAGGCCAGCGGTTTGGAGAAATGGAAGTTTGGGCATTGGAAGCCTATGGAGCTGCGTTCACACTTCAGGAACTGCTGACAGCAAAATCTGATGACGTAGAAGGAAGAGCCAAAATTTACGAAGCGATTGTCAAAGGAGATTTGGATTTCAAGCCCGGCCTTCCTGAATCTGTTAATGTTTTGATTAGGGAACTCCAAAGTTTGTGTTTGAATGTGGAATTAGAAAAGGTAGAAGAGGAAGAGGTCCTTCCCTGGGGCATTGATGTCCCTAAAATCCTCAAAGGAGAGAAATGATGGAGACTCGGCATTCTATGGGAGGAAAACCCAAAGTGGATTTTGATCAGGTTCGAATAAGCATTGCTTCTCCTGAAAAGATCCTGAGTTGGTCCTGGGGAGAAGTGACCAAACCGGAAACTATCAATTACAGGACCTTTAAGCCGGAAAAAGATGGTCTTTTTTGCGCCAAAATCTTCGGACCAATCAATGACTATGAATGCCTTTGCGGGAAATACAAGCGCATGAAATACAGGGGGATCATATGTGAACGGTGTGGAGTGGAGGTGACCCGCTCTAAAGTGAGACGGGAGCGGATGGGCCATATAAAATTAGCTTCTCCTGTTGCTCACATCTGGTTCTCAAAGAGTCTTCCCAGCCGTCTGGGTCTGCTTCTCGATTTGAAGATCAAAGATCTTGAAAAAGTGCTCTATTTTGAATCATATATCGTGATCGATCCTGGAGACACACCTTTGAAAATCAAACAGCTGCTCGCAGAGGATGAATACAAGGAAGCTCAGACAAAGTACGGGGACCTGTTCAAAGCCTCTATTGGAGCTGAAGCGATCAAGACTCTGTTGGAGCAAATTGATATTGATAAAGAAAGCACTTATTTGAGAAAGAAGATGAAAACAGAGACCTCCAAACAAAGAAGACACCGCTCTGCCAAACGTTTGAGAGTTTTTAAGGCACTGAAGAATTCAGGAAACAGACCTGAATGGATGATCCTGGATGTCATTCCAGTGATTCCGCCTGACCTGCGCCCTCTTGTCAGATTGGATGGAGGCCGGTTTGCAACTTCTGATCTGAATGACCTTTACCGTCGGGTGATTAACAGGAACAACCGGTTGAAGAAACTTATTGAGCTCAAAGCACCTGAGCTGATCATCCGAAATGAAAAAAGAATGCTTCAGGAAGCTGTGGATGCTTTGTTTGATAACGGACGTAGAGGAAGAGTTCATCTGGGGCCTAACAGAAGGCCTTTGAAGTCTTTGAGTGAGTCTCTTAGAGGAAAACAAGGAAGATTCAGACAAAACCTTTTGGGAAAACGGGTTGATTATTCAGGCAGGTCTGTGATTGTGGTGGGTCCGGAGCTGAAGCTCAATCAGTGTGGACTCCCCAAAAAAATGGCATTAGAGCTGTTCAAACCTTTTATTTTTCATAAATTAGAAAAAGAAGGGCTGGTCCCCAGTGTCAAAGTGGCAAGAGAATGGCACGAACAGGAACGACCTGAAGTCTGGGACTATTTGGAAGAAGTGGTGAAAGAACATCCCATCCTTCTTAACAGGGCCCCCACTCTTCATCGCTTGGGGATCCAGGCGTTTGAACCTCTTCTGGTGGAAGGCAAAGCGATCCAAATCCATCCTCTCGTGTGCGCTGCATTCAATGCAGATTTCGATGGAGACCAGATGGCAGTCCATGTTCCTCTGTCTGTTGAAGCCCAAGTCGAGGCAAAAAACTTAATGTTGGCAACCCAAAATATTTTATCACCGGCCCATGGCCGTCCTTTAGCCATCCCCAGCCAGGATATGGTCTTGGGATGCTATTACTTGACCCTTTCTCAGAAAGACCGAAAAGGGGAAGGACGAATTTTCTCTTGCAAAGAAGAAGCCTTGATTGCTATGGAAAACAAGGAAATCGATCTCCACGCAATGGTCAAAGTCAGGCTGAATGGTTTGTTTATGAACCTGTCAGCTTATTATGATGACCA
>WJMT01000017.1 GCA_014727835.1 Candidatus Aminicenantota bacterium
ATTGGTTCCTGCATTGTTCGGGGCTTTCATGATACTTTTTCTTCTCGTTTTCAAAAATCATTGGCATCTCAGATCCCTTCTGTTTGCAGCGCTTTTGATAAGCATCTCGCCCATTATGGTGTTTTTCAGCCGTTTCTATATCCAGGAAATGCTTTTGGCTTTTTTCACTCTGGGATTTATGGCCTCTCTCTGGCAGAGTTTGAAAACCCAAAAGCCAGCTTGGTTTCTCACAGCCGGATTCTGTGCTGGTTTTATGTTCGCCACCAAGGAAACCTCCATCATTATCTTTGGTTCACTCATAGGATCTCTACTGATTTTAAAAATCTTTTTTCCACCCGAATCTCAAAACAAAAACTTTCTCAGGCCTCTTCTTTCATATAATATTCTTTATTTTTTGGGAGCTGGATTCCTCCTCTGGCTGTTTTTTTTCTCATCTTTTTTTCACCACATAAACGGACTCTGGGATTCTATCCGGACGTTTGGAATTTATTTCCAACGCACCGGTGGAGATGGAGTTCACGCACACCCCTGGTATTATTATTTGAAAATGCTGAGCTTTTCCCAATATGGATCAGGCCCGGTATGGAGCGAAGCACTGGTGGTGGCTGCTGCTCTCATGGGGGGCGTCTTTGGTTTCACCACCAAGGTCAAAAGCCGAAAAGAGGCGGCCTTCATCCGCTTTGTTATGTTTTATGCTCTGATTGCCACAGTGGTCTTTTCCCTCATCCCTTATAAAACCCCCTGGAACATCATCCCTTTTCACCTAGGCATGCTGATTTTGGCCGGTTCTGGAATATCCTTTGTTTTAGACATGTTTCCGAAGATGCGGCTTAAATTCCCAGTCCTGGTTATCATTATTTTAGGAATCTTTCATCTGGGGTGGCAGAGCTGGAGAGCCAGTTTCAAATATTATGCGGATCCCAGAAATCCTTATGTGTATGCTCACACCAGTACGGATTTTTTGAACTTGGTCCAAAGAACCAAGGATATCGCTGGAATCCATCCGGAACACAAACACATGCTGATCAAAGTGATCGCTGAACCCCATGAAATGTGGCCTCTTCCCTGGTATCTCCGTGATTTTGAGAAAGTGGGATACTGGACTGAGACATCAGAAGCTGGAAAAATCCAAGGAACACCCATCATCATCAGTTCCGTGGAACAGACTCAAAACCTGTTTCCCATGATCAAGGACCAATACTTGTCTGAATATTACGGACTCCGGCATGAAGTGCTTCTGTCCATTCATATAAGACTTGATCTCTGGAATGAGTTTTTAAAAAAACAGGCGATAAACCAATGAATCTTTCGATCGTGATCCCTGCTTTTAACGAAGAGAGTAAAATCAAAAGAGATGTGGAACACGCAACCCTTTTTCTCAATCGGCACTCTCTGGAGGGGGAAGTTCTGGTGGTCGATGATGGAAGTGACGATCATACAGCTGCTGAAGCTTCTAAGGCTGACACCGGTCTTGCGGCAAAGCTAAAAATCATCCGGCTTGAGAAAAACAAAGGAAAAGGTTTTGCGGTCAAAACAGGTATTCTGGCCTCTAAAGGAGAAGTGGTGCTGTTTGCTGACAGCGGAATGTGCATTCCCTATGAAAACGCTCTTCCCTTTATAAAAAGAATCAGAGCCAGAGATTTGGATATCGCCCTGGCTTCCCGGTATGCTGAGGGCACGGTCATTTACAAAAACCGGCCTCTGCCCCGACGCATCCTTTCCAGACTGTTCCACTGGGCCGCGGTATGGATCGCAGGCCTTCCTAAAAATATCACAGATTCCCAATGTGGTTTCAAACTCTATAACGGAGATGTCGGCAGAAAGCTTTTCAGTCAATGTCTTCTGAGTGGTTTCCTTTTTGATCTGGAGATCATCATTCGAGCCCTCAAACAGGGATACAGCATCACTGAATTTCCTGTGGAATGGACCTGTGACCTGGACTCCCGGCTGCAGCCCGCCTCTCAAGCCAAACAGGTACTCAAGGACCTGTTTGAGGTTAGAAAAATAGCTAAAAAAGATTGATCTCTTTGCCTCCTCCGTCCAAAAAAGACATCTCTTCTTATTCCTATGCCTCTATTCCGGATGTATTCGATGGAGGGAGGGAAGATTTCCGGGCTGTTTCTATCTCGATATCAAGAACGAGCTCATTGCTGTTTGCGCAAATGGGTTCTCTGTTCGGGAAACAGATGTGTCGGAGAATCTCCATTTGTGAAGTATGAAATCAATGATAGAGGCGACAGGTCTCTTTTTAAGAGCGGTTTGGGATCTCAGTGATCTGCCAGTTTTCATCGATCCAGACGCCGATGACTTCGGCATCAGGATACTGTCGACAGATGAATGTGACTGCTTTTTGGATATGGATAATTTGCTCATCTTTAGATGCAGGATTTCCGGCACAGTCATGGTGACCGATAATAGCGACCTGTTTGGATCCGTGTTTTTCGATCGAGATCTTAAGGCGGTCAAGAATGGATATCAGTTTGGGCTTGTCCTTTTGATGGGCCAGAATCAAGTTCGGACCGGGTTCCGTGATGGTGTCAATTAAAGAGACTCCAAAGCGGTGATTAAGGTAATGAAGGACCGGCAGCTGTACGCGGCCGTCCATGCAGTTAATGACTGTGGCGAATTTCACACAAACTCCTAATCAGATTGTGAAAAGATATTAACATTATTGACAGGCTCTCTCCGGCGTTATTATCAATAACTTGCCATGGTCCGACTCCCAAATATATCGCGGATCCAGATGTTTCTGAAGCGGACCGGGTCACCGTGGTCCTGAAGAGACAGGGGCAGCTTTTCGGCATGGGGCTTGTAAGAAGGCCTCTTTTTCCAGGCGGTGGGTCCGGTCAGCACCACATTATGATGGATGAGCACATGATTGTGGAACACTGTCATGCGCGCCGGCTTTTTCAATGTTCCGTTTTCATCAAACCGGGGGGCAACAAAGATGATGTCAAAACACTGCCATTCTCCGGGAGGACGGCATGCATTGACTAAAGGCGGGTACTGCCCATACACTGCACCGGCCATGCCGTCCGCATAAGTCTTGTTTTCATAGTTATCCAGCACCTGCACTTCATATAGATCCATCAAAAAAACACCGCTGTTTCCCCTTGCCTGACCTTCTCCGGATACCTGAGAAGGCGCTGTCCATTCGATGTGCAGCTGGCAGCTTCCAAACCTGTCTCTGGTTTGAATAGAGCCTGTTTTTTTCACCACTTCCATGTATCCGTTTTGCACCTCCCATTGGGCCTGGTTTCCCTTGCTATCCGTCCATTGAGAAAGATCTTTTCCATCAAAAAGGACTTGAGCATCGGCTGGAGGTGGAGTGGGAAGATTTGAAGCCCCGGGGTCCACCACTGGAGGCAATGGCCTGTTTTGATCATGGATTTTCCATTTTTTCATAGCAGCTGTCTCCATTCCTTTTTTTTCTTTCTCCTGACAGTTCATGACAACAAACAGAAAAAAAAATGAACCCAATAGCGCAAATCCCAATGCTTTTTTCATGCACCTCTCCTTGTTAACCTGAATTATTAGTGAGTCAAGATTGCTAATGAATACATCTCATTTTTTTATGAATGGTTCAGATGGATTACAAGGACCATCCTTTTCGGTATTCCATATGGATGAACTTGTTAGCTTGAGGAAGGTTCTTGAATTCCTGTTTTTTCCCGTCCCACTCCAGCTTGGTGTTGTGCTCTTGTGTGGCCACTGCCACGTTTCCCAGCAGCATGACCTCGGTTAAAAGTCCGGAGTATGAAAAATCTGTGGTCGATTTGTCGCCCTGTTTGATGGCTTTGATCCATTCTTCATGGATGCCCGGAGACCTTGGGATCGTTTTTTCAGGCCTCTGGTATTGTCTCATTTTGGACTCAGGGATGATCCGCGGATTTCTTCCATAGGTGCTGTACATCAATTTTGCTTTATCCCCTACAAACAAACCTCCTCCTCCGGAATCGCCCATCATGCGGCCCTCTTGCAGTTCATCTGGCCTGGGGGGCATGATTCCTCCGTCATACCACTTGAGGACCACTGGGGGCATTTCTCCGCGGGCCGGAAACTCATAGGTCACCACTTCTGCCACAGGATAGGAATCTTCTGTGAATGGACTGGAACTGGCCTGAACAGTTG
Source organism: Candidatus Aminicenantota bacterium (assembly GCA_014727835.1). Classification (GTDB taxonomy): domain Bacteria; phylum Acidobacteriota; class Aminicenantia; order Aminicenantales; family Aminicenantaceae; genus WJMT01. The sequence goes on from WJMT01000017.1 coordinate 4,132, forward strand.
TGGGATGACCCAGCTTGAGAGCCCAGAAAGGATGGTCCAGAATATGAGCTCCCATATCACCCAGAGCCCCGGTTCCAAAATCCCACCAACCTCTCCAGCTGAAAGGATGATAAGCGGGATGATAAGGCCTGTAAGAAGCAGGTCCCAACCAGATATCCCAAGCCAGTTCATCCGGCACAGAAGGAGTGTCTTTGGGAGCTTCAATCCCTTGAGGCCAGATGGGCCGGTTGGTCCAGCAATGGACCTCCCGCACATTCCCAATGGCTCCATCCCAAATCCATTCATTGATCAGCCGGCCTCCTTCTCCAGCATGTCCCTGATTGCCCATCTGGCTGACGATCCCTGCTTTTTTGGCTGCTTCAGCCAAAAGCCGGGCTTCCTTGATGGTATGGGTTAATGGTTTTTGTACAAAAACATGTTTTCCCCGTTTTATGGCATTCATGGCAATCACTGCGTGTGTGTGATCCGGAGTACTGACCGCTATGGCATCTATGTTTTTCTCTTTGTCCAGAAGCACTCGGAAGTCCTGGTACTTGCTGGCCTTTTCATACATGGTTTTCTGCTCAGCAGAATTGTGCTCTGAGCCTAAAAAGTCAGCCATCTGTCTTCCATCCACATCACAGAGAGCCACGATATTCTCAGAACTCACACTGCGGATATCAGAGGAGCCTTTTCCTCCCACACCAACACACCCTATGTTGAGGGTATCACTGGGAGGCTTGGTCCCTGTCCCGCCCAGGACATGGCGGGGAATGATCATAAAGCCGGCAGCTGTGGCCGCACTGCGCCCCATGAATTCTCTCCTGGTCAAGGTTTTTTTCACTTCCTTCTTGTCTTTTTTTTCTTTCATGATGACCCTTCTTTCTTTTGAGTTTTATCCCATAATTGAACTGTTATTATAATATAAAGGGACCAAAGGTGGAGTCAACTTAATATTCATATAAAACTCTGTTCTTGAAAAATTCCTTCACATGCATGAAAATAAAATGGTCATGGAATTCATTGGGATTTTGCTTGGTATCATTCTTTTGACCGGCTTTTCTATCCTCATCCGCTTTTTAAAAAAAGCCAAATCAGATATCCAAAAAAAAATCGCCCAAAGATACCAGGGGCATCACATTGTGTTAAAGGACAACTCTGCGAATTTCTTTGGTAAAGGATCTTTGAAATCCAAACAGGTCAGGGGAAACGGGATCCTTATTCTAACTGAAGATGAAATCTATTTCTCCATGTTCCTCCCTAGAAAAGAAATCATTGTTCCTCTCCATTCCATCCAAAACATCGAAACACCCAAAAGCTTTCTAGGTAAAACAAAATTCAAACCCCTTCTGAAAATCAGCTTTGAAGCGTGTCACGGAGTCCAAGATTCTGCAGCTTGGCTGGTCCGAGACGTTGAGAAATGGAAAAAAGAAATCCAGAATAGAATTCCAAAACAAAGAAAAGAGGCCTTCTCCTTATGAATCAAAAAAACAAAACCATCGGACTGGCTCTGGGAAGCGGCGCTGTTCGAGGCTATGCCATCATTCCCATCATTCAAAGAATCCGAAAAGAAAACATTGAAATCAAAGCAGTGAGCGGTTCCAGTGTGGGAGCGCTGATGGGGGCTTATTATGCCCTCCACAAAGAAATCGATTCTCTTTTTCAGATCGCTACAGAAATGAAAAGAAAAGATTATCTGAAACTTGCAGATCCCAATAAACCAAATTTATCCCTTATAAAAGGAGAAAAAATCAAAAAATTTTTGAAAGATAAATTTTATGGAGACGCAACTTTTGATGACACACAGATTCCTCTGGTTGTGTGTGCCACAGATCCCATTCATAGGAAATCTGTTTACATAGATAAAGGAAGTGTTTCCGAGGCTGTGATGGCCTCCATATCCATTCCAGGGATTTTCCCTCCTTACAAAATCAAAGACCGTCTCTACATAGATGGAGGGGTTCTGGACCCGGTTCCGATCCAGCCTCTTTTGGATATGAAGATCAAAAAAATTGTGGGTGTCAATCTGATGGGATATGTGGAGAAAAATCCGGATAAAGAAATGGACCTGGTGTCCACTCTTTTAAACACCTCCTACATGATGATGGAACAGATTTCTAAAAGAGAAGAAAACCAAAACGTCTTTATTCTGGATCCCAAATTCAAGCCAGACCCTCCCAACATGCTTAACTTTTACAAATGGAAAGATAAGCACCAGATCGGAGAAGAACTGATCGCAGAAAAAATCAGCTCATTAAAAGCCTGGCTTGAAAAATAGATGGCGAGCCTTTATTCAAGCCCTCTCTTCTCCAAAAGATATTTGACCTCAGGTTCTTTTCCCCTGAAATTCTTGTACAGGACCATAGGATCTTGAGTGCCGCCCTTTTCAAGGATATTGCTCCTGAAAGAACGCGCTGTTTCCTCATCAAAAAGACTGGTCTCCTTAAAGGCGTGGAACGCATCGCAGTCCAGGACTTCAGACCAGATGTAGCTGTAATACCCGGAAGAATATCCTCCGGCAAAAATGTGTTGGAAATAAGGGGTCCTGTATCGCACCACAATCTCCGGTATCATTCCGATCTTTTCCATGGACCTGTGTTCAAACTCCATGGTTTCATGTTCCATGGGCTCATCTAAAGTGTGCCAGTCCATATCCAGAAAACAAGCGGCCAGGTACTCTACCGTGGCAAATCCTTGATTAAAGTGTCCGGCTTTTTCAATTTTTTCAATCAGCTCCTGGGGAATCGGTTCTCCTGTCTGATAGTGTTTGGCATAGACCTTCAACACATCGGGTTCTGAAGCCCAATGCTCCATGATCTGAGAAGGAAGCTCCACGAAATCCCTGGACACGGAAGTGCCGGAAAGGCGTGGATATGTGCAGTCTGAGAGAAGTCCGTGAAGTGCATGTCCGAATTCATGGAACAAGGTGCTGGCCTCACTAAAAGTCAGAAGTGTGGGGCTGTCGCCGCTGGGCTTGGTGAGATTCAAATTATTAGTCACAATGGGAGTGGTTTCTTGTCCTTTCAGTCTGTACTGCTTTCGAAAGCTGTTCATCCAGGCCCCGCCCCTTTTGGAAGCCCTGGAATAATAATCCGCAAAAAAGATCCCGACATGAGTGCCGTTTTGCTCTTTCACCTCAAACACTTTCACGTCCGGCTGGTATGTGGGCAAATCTGTTCTCTCTATAAACTGAAGTCCGTACAGCTGATGGGCCACGTAAAAAGCGCCTTCACGCACATTGTTGAGCTCAAAATAAGGCTTGGTCATCTCTGCAGACAGCTGGTATTTTTTCTTCTTCAATTTTTCTGCAAAGTGCCACCAGTCCCAGGGCTGGAGTTTGAAATCATTTCCTTCCTCATCAATCAACTCCTGAAGCTCGCGGCTCTCTATTTTTGCTTTTTCCAGGGCCGGTTCCCAAATCTGATACAGAAGGTCAGTGACATTCTCCGGTTTTTTGGCCATATTCTGTTCTAAAATATAATGAGCATGGGTTTCATACCCAAGAATATGGGCTCTTTTCACCCGGAGAAAAGCGATCCGGGAAGCGATCTCTTTGTTGTCCAGCTCATCATCATGGTTTCCTCTGTTGATATAGGCCTTGAATATTTGCTCTCTCAAATCCCGCTTTTCAGAATAAGTCAGAAACGGAGTGATGCTGGACCGGTGAAGAGTGAACACCCATTTTCCCTCATGCCCTCTGTCTTCAGCTGCTTTAGCTGCTCCATCGATCACAGACTGGGGAAGGCCGGCCAAATCCTGCTCCTTTTCCATGACCAATTCAAACCGGTTGTTTTCCTTAAGCACATGCTGACCAAATTTCATGGTTAGATTGGACAGCTCTTCATTGATTTTCCTCAATTCCGCTTTGCTCTCTTCATCCAAGTTCGCACCGCCTCGAATGAAATCCAGGTAGTATTTTTTGAGCAGAGTGGCCTGTTCTGTGGACAAATCAAGCTGGTCTCTTTGGTCATAGACTGATTTTATACGCTGGAATAATGCCTGGTTAAACAGAACATCATCCCTGTGGTTAGATAAAAGAGGCGTGACCTGTTCATCGATTTTCTGCATCTCCTCATCTGTCATAGATCCATTCAACACACTGAACACATTGCTTATCTTTCTCAACAACGCTCCGCTCATTTCCAGGGCCTCTAAAGTGTTCTCAAAAGTGGGATCATTTTTGTTTTCAATGATTTTCTCAATATCCTGCTTTTCCTGCTCGATCCCTTTTTGAAAGGCAGGAAGATAATCCTGCTTCTCGATTTGGTCAAACGGGGGGATTCCGAACTCTGTATCCCAATCACTCAAAAAGATATTTGTTTCCTGTAAGCTCTTTGGTTCCTGTTGGGTACAGGTGACCGCGCAAAGACAGGCGATCATTGCTAAGACCATTGTTTTTTTCATGACTCTTTCCTTTCATAAAACGGTTTCATCTTATTTTTTTATTTTTTTGATATACTCAGATATTCTTTCCTTTTCATAATCATTTTCAATAATCTCCATGGCTTTTTTTAGCAGAGAGATCACCTCTTCACCTGAAAGTCCTTTATGGAGTGGTTGCGGCAGGGCGATGTGGATAAGAGCTCTGGCCGCATCCGGCCTCAGCTCATCGTTATCAAAAAACAGAGCCGCCTCTTTCATAGAGTCAACTGAGGAGATCTGACTCAGGCCTGATATAAACAATCTGTATTCATCCGTTTCCTGGGGAATGTTTTTGGCTTCAAGCAGCATTTCGAGCTTTTCCGCCCCCTTCTGTTCAGAAGAAGTGACCAGCCGGATGTAAGAGCGCAGAGCCAAATACCTGAGTTTTTTATCCTCGGCACTCCGGCCTATTCGGAGAAGCTCAGGAGCTGCTTCCTGTTTTCTCCACTCTGTCAGGGCATAAAAAGCCTCCAGACTCACCCTGGGTTCACTGTTTTGAAAAGCGTTCAAAACCGCATCCAAAGCTTTTTTGCCTCCGATAGCTGAAAGAGGTCTCAGAAAACGCATCTTGTTCTCCTCTTCTGCATCTTTGAAAGCATCCAGCATCTCATCCGTCTTTTTTTCTGGATCCTCAGCAGATCGGAAGGCCTTTTTTAATGCGTTTTGAATCAGAACAATCTCTCGTTTGTCATCAGTCGTTTTTAAAAGATGGATTAAAGTCAGAGTGTGGTCTGTATTCACCACATTTTCTAAACCGATTAAAGCAGCCCGTCTCAGATCTTCATCACAGCTCTGCGTTTGGGAAATCACCAGATCCGCACATTCTTGAGCGTGTTTGCGGGAGATCACTTTGATAAGGACTCTGCGGGCGTTCAAAGGCATTTGAAAAAATTGCTGGTTAATAAAAGGGATCACCTGCTTTTTATCAAAACGCAAAAGGGCTTGTTCGACTCGCTGCGCCTCTTCTTGGATATCATGCTGCAACAGCACAAATAAATCCGGAACGGCCTTAACTCCAGCTTCTCGGGCATAAGGAATCACTGCGGCCATCCTTAAAATCAGATGCTGGCTGTGGATCATTTCCCGGAACACCGGAATCAGCGACTGATCTTGTGTCTGCCCCAACATAATCAATATCTCTGCTTGAATTTCAGGAGAGACTTGATTCATTTTCAGGAGCCATCTTTTGTTTGTATCAGCACCATGGATCTCAAGAGCCAGATCCAATGCTTTCTTCCTCAGTTCAATTCTGGGATTCTCCATGACTTTTAACAGGTCATCCGCAGCCTCTTTGCCAATCAAATCCACCAGCAGGTCCAGGGCGGCACAAGAGACCTGAATTTCGTGCTTGGCCGTGTATTGAGAGATCAAATCCCTGCATATACGGACACTCAGTTCTTTATGGCCCTGCTCTGCCAGCCTGCGGATGTAGAGAAGGTAAATGAGAGGGGCCTGAGATCTCTCATAAATTGAGGATCGGATCCGGACTTTCCCTAATAAACCCAAACAGGAGGGGTCTCCAATATTGGCCAGCGCATACAGCGACGCTTGTCGCAGCTTTGGATCACTGCTTGAAGCAAAGGGTTTGATCTTTCTGACAGCTTTTTTGCTGCGGAGCTCTCCCAGGGCACTGATACATGTGATGCGCTGATCCCCGGATGCAAATCTCAGCGACCTGAGAAAGGCTTTTTCCGCCTTATTTGTTTTCACAGCAAGCAGGGCTCTGGCTGCAGGTTCACATAAGGTTTTGTCTTGTAAATAAGGAGTCAGAGGCCTCACGATCTCTTGTTTTCCTATGAGTTGAAGCTGACTCATGACAAAAACTTGAGATTCTTTCTTTTTGAGATGGTCCAGTGCTTGAATCAAAGATTTGGAGACCAAAAATCGGTCTTCTTCCCTTTCCAGTCTCGCGCATTCCACTGCTAAACCATGAACAGCGTATTCAACCTGGATTTGTTCTTGGGAGTCCGTTGTTTCCAGCATCATAAACAAACGGACCAGCCCTTCTTTCCCCAGTTCCAGGAGTCTTGAAACCTGCTTATTCCTGGTTTCCGGGTTCTTTGCAGGGAAATCAGCCAGAAGTCCGTGGAGGTCTTGCCTGAAATGTGTTTTGGTCCCTGTTCCCTGAACAGAGACCGCCATCAAAGCCAGGGCTAAAACAGCTGTAAAGACTCTTTTTTTTGTGTTCATCTTTTTCTCTGCAAACGCCCCACAAACATCAAATATGCCACGGCGCTCTCATGGGCTGAGCCATCAGACGGTTCGCCTGAGGATCGCTGATAAAACACTGTTGATCCGGATCAAATCTCAGCTTCCTTCCTAACCGAACCGCAATTTTTCCCAAATTCACCAAAGTGCAGGACCGGTGACCGTTTTCTTCATTCAAAGCAAATTTTTTCCTCTCTCTAACAGCCTTTATAAAATCCGTAACCTGGGGCTCAGGTTCAGGAAGCGAAGCCAATTTTTTTTGGAAATCCATTATATCTGACTTAAATCCTTTGAATATTTTCCCCTCAGGACCTTGGATGAAAGGGGCTTCCCGGTCCTGATTCTCTCCATCCAGAACCACTTGACATCCATCTGCATATTTCATTTCGATCCTTCTCCATGCTTGACAGGCATCCGGGTGCTGCTGCGGACAATCCGCTTCGAGCTGTACAGGACTGGTATGGTCTTTTTCCAGGATGTACTGCACAGGATCCAGATAATGCATCCCCATATCACCAAGACCTCCTCCATCATAATCCCAATATCCCCGAAATGTAGTGTGCACTCGATGAGGATGGTAAGGTTTGAAAGGAGCCGGACCCAGCCAAAAGTCGTAATCCAGTTCTTCTGGAACAGGTTGGGGAGTCAGATCTGTCTTTCCCTTCCAGTAAAATTTCCAGTCAAAGCCTGTGACTCCGCTCACCGTCACTTTCAACGGCCAACCCAAAAGCCGGTTCATCACTGCTTTCTTAACTGGCGCTACCGTGGTCCCAAGTCCGTAAAAAGGATCCGTGAATCGAAACCAGGTGTTGATTCTGAAAATCCTCCCGTTTCTCTGGACAGCCTGAACCACTTTTTTTCCCTCTTGGATGGTCCGGGTCATGGGTTTTTCACACCAAATATCTTTTCCGGCTTGGGCTGCGGCTCTGGAGATGATACCGTGCCAATGCGGGGGAGTGGCGATATGGATGATGTCGATGTCGCCTCTTTCTAAAACCTCACGGAAATCTTTGTACCCTCTCACCTCAGGCCCGGATAACTCCAAAGTTCTCTGAAGATGTGTCTCATCCACATCACAAACCGCTAACAACCGGGAACCTGGATAGTTCAAATGGGCCCGCCCCATGCCTCCCACTCCGATCACTGCTTTGGTCAATCGGTCACTGGGCGGGATGTGCTGGGGCCCGCCTAACACTGCACGGGGAACAATCAGAGCTCCTGCTGCGGCCTGGATTCCTTTTTTGATGAACTTTCGGCGGTCGATCGATTCATCCATAATCATTCACTGATTCTATAGTTTACTGGTAAGTGAAAAAAAATCAATACTTGATAATTCAGGAGTGGCTTGGGCTCTGTTCAGATTTTTTGAGGGGAAGGGCAAGGAACTTGAATTGGTCAAGAGAAATCAATATGATGGAAACACCACAATTATGAGGAGATTGAAATGAGAAAATCACCCCGGCTTCTTTTGGTGTTTTTATTGATATTTGTGTGTCTGTCATTCTGTGGAAACACAGCCGCCAAAAACAAATCAGCCCTATTTGTCTGGGGAGGATGGGAAGGACACGAACCCAAGCAATGTGTGGACATTTTTGCTCCCTGGCTTGAAGAGCAGGGTTTTGATGTGGAAATATCCCACAGCTTGGATTCTTATCTGAATGTTGAACATTTGAAATCTCTGGACCTCATTGTCCAGGTCTACACCATGGCCTCTATAACCTCAGAGCAGCAAAAAGGGCTTTTGGAGGCGGTCAAAAGCGGAGTGGGCATCGCGGGTTGGCACGGAGGTCTGGCCGACTCTTTCAGGCAGAACACCGCTTATCAATTTATGGTGGGCGGCCAATGGGTGGCTCATCCCGGAGGCGTCATCCCTTATAAAGTCCAAATTATCAATAAACAGCATCCTATAACTCAAGGGCTTTCTGATTTCAAAATGCTCTCAGAACAATACTATATGCATGTAGATCCCCTCAATCAGGTTTTGGCAGCAACCACCTTTTCCGGTGAATATGCTCCCTGGATCAAAGGCGTGGTGATGCCCGTGGTGTGGACAAAACCATATGGAAAAGGACGGGTTTTCTACACCTCTTTAGGTCACGTCTCAAAAGACTTTGATATACCTGAGGCAAGAGAAATCGTCAAAAGAGGAATGCTCTGGGCAGCAGGAGTTTTGAGAGAACAAGACAAATAAAAAATCACTCATATCGTTTATAAGGTTCCGGGATTTTAATCTCTATATAGCTCTGTTCCCTCAGTTCTTTGATGAACTCAAGGGTCTTTTGCTGGCGTTTTTGGTTAAAGATTATCTGCTCGATCTCATCCCTGACGTTATCAAAACTTTTCACGCGTTCTTCCTGTTTGTCTATGAGCTTGAGCAGGTACCAGCCATTGCTTGTTTGGATCCAGGATGTAACCTCTCCGACTTGAATTTCTTCCACAGCCTGTTCCAATGTGCGGTCCAATGTCCCTTTCTTGAAGCTTCCTAATTCCCCACGAGATTCTTTGTAGGGGCCATCTGAATAGTTCTCTGCCAAATCCTCAAACAGATCACCTGATTCCAACCGGCTGCTGATCTCTTCCTTCAGTTCCTGGATCTCCTGTCTTGATTTTTCTGACTCAGAAAGATAGATGGCCTTCAGTTCAAAACTGGCTTGCTCTTTGAATTCATCCGGATGCTGTCTGTAGTAATTGATGACTTCTGTATCATCCACCACAATATCTTTACCAAAAGCGTAAAAGATGACACCCTCTTTCAGCATCTCCCTTTCCTGGAAGTCCAGCCAGACCTGATAATCGATCCCTTGTTTTCCCATGGCTCTTTTGATCTCATCAATGGAACTGAATCCATACTGTTCCTTCATGCCCTCGATCATTTTTTCAAGCTGGCTGCTCACATCGATCTCCTGCTTTTCAGCTTCCTGCAAAAGCAAAAGATCTGTGATCATACTATCCAACAGTGTTTTCCGGCTCTCTTTATAGACCTCATCCAGTTCTAATCCCTGATACTGAGAGGCCAAAGACTGATACAAAGTCTCATCCTGCAGCTTAAAATCCGATAGTGTGATGATATCTTCATTGACCACAGCCACGATCGCATCCACCACTTCTTCACCGCTGACTTGCATTGCCGCAACAAGCAAAACCAGAACCACAAACGTCTTTTTCATGTGTTTATTCATATTCATTTTTTTGATAAGAAAAATTCAACCTATCTGGATAAAAATCCCAGTTTAGGTCTGATTTCAACCTTTCCAAATAATTTTGAACGATTTCATTGATCTTCTGATTGAGTATTTTCATTTCAATTTTTGATGAGACCTCCTGGTCAGGCTTATCCGGCAGCGGGGCACTTTTGATGACCTCATCAATTCGAAATATATGATAACCGTATTCTGATTCAATGACTTGACTGACTTGCCCTTGTCTCAGGGAAAAGACCACTTTATCCATTTCTAAAGGGAGCTGCCCCCATTCAAACAAACCGATCTCTCCTCCCCGAGATGCCTCCATCCCTTCAGATTCCTCCCGGGCGATTTTCCTGAACTCTTCTTCGGTCGCTCCTCGGACTTTTTTATAGACCTCAATGGCCTGATCTTCAGTTTTGAGAAGGATCTGACTGACCCTTCTCTTTTCTTGCCTCAAAAAGTCTTTTTTATGTGAAGTGTAATACTCCATTATTTCTTCAGATGAAACACTGATATCTTCCACCAGCCCCAGAGTGAACTTTTCAATGAGACGCTTTTCTAAGAGAGTGTTGATTTCCACCTCTTCTTTGACCATCCCTTCGCTCAATTTGAACTCGCGGGAAAGCCTTGCAATGTAGGCTTTCTTTTCCTCCTCTGTCAAAAAGATTCCTTGATCCCTTGCCGCAGCCAATAAGAGCTTCTCTTCCATAAAACTATCCAGCAGTCGGCTTCGGCTCAAATCCGAAGTTTCTTTGTGATTTTCACCTATAGTCAACAGAAGATAATCTTCAAAATCAGAATTGGTGTAAAATGAATTTCCTATCATCAATATAACCTCGTTTTTAATCGCTTCATCATGGAGCTCCTGAAAGGTCTGTTCTTCCGGTCCTTTTTCTGCACAGGCCACCAGCAGCAGACAACACACCACAGCCATCGCCTCTTTTTTGAAAACACAACAACTCATATCATTCACTTTTTTTCACCTGACAGATTCATAAAGACCTCACGGGTTTCTTTGTGATGAAATCTGTGGGCAGCAAACCGCTGCTCATCCTTTGGCTGTGGTTTGCCATTCAATTATATTACAATAGAGTTAACTGCTTCAAGATGAATATCGTTTCATCCAGTATCTTGTTCTCATTTCTGGAAGACAATTTCAACGTCATTGCACCCTGGGGAGTCAGGGTTCCGCAATACTGTTGGACACATTTGGTCAAGCGGGATACATCCGCATTGGTTTCAGGAAAAAATTTAAACATGATCCTGTTTTCGGTTCGATCAATGGACTCTATCCCCAGCTTTTGGGCGAGATGTTTGATCTCTCCATATTTGAACAAATTGTGAACACTCTGGGGAAGCAGACCATATCTGTCCTTCACTTCTTCTTTTATCTGACTCAATTCAGAGAGCTGATCAATAGAAGAGACTCTCTTGTAAAGATCCATTCTGAGGCTGACTTGAGGTATGTATCCATCCGGTATTCTGATGTCTGTTTTCAAATCGATCCGGCTCTTTCGCACTTCTGTCGGTTCTCCCTTAAGCCTCCGGATGGTTTGATCCAGAAGATACATATAATAATCAAATCCCACAGCTTCCATGAACCCATGCTGCTGCTCACCCAGAAAATTTCCAGCTCCTCTGATTTCTAGGTCTTTAGCAGCCAGTCTGAAGCCGGATCCCAATTCAGCAAATTCCTTGATGGCATTCAGTCTTTCCTTTGCGGTCGGGGTCAGCTCTGAAAAAGGAGGAACCAGAAAATAAGCAAAAGCCTGACGGGAAGAACGGCCCACTCTGCCACGGAGCTGATACAGCTGCGCCAGTCCAAACCGATCAGCCCGGTTCACAATCAAGGTGTTGACTCTGGGTATATCAATCCCGTTTTCAATGATGGTGGTGGAGATCAGAACATTGTGTTTCCCCTGGATGAAATCCAGCATTCTCTTTTCTAAGGTTTTTCCTTTCATCTGTCCATGAACAGTGACCACCTGGGCTTGCGGCACCCATTTTTCAATCATTTTAGATATGGTCTCAATATCCTGGACCCGGTTGTGCACATAATAAACCTGTCCGTCTCTGTTCAGCTCTCTTTTGATAGCTGATGAGATCATCTTTTTACTGAACAGGCCCACTGTAGTGTGAATGGCCAATCGGTCCCTGGGCGGGGTTTCAATAAGACTGATATCACTGAGCCCGCTTAAAGAAAGGTTTAATGTCCTGGGTATGGGAGTCGCTGTCATGGTCAGAACATCGATATCTGATCTCATCTTTTTGATCTTCTCTTTATGCTTCACCCCAAACCTCTGCTCTTCATCGATGATCAACAAACCGAGGTCTTTGAACTCTACATCTCCGGAGACCAGACGGTGAGTGCCGATGACAATATCCACCAATCCTTTCTTGATGTCCCTGAGGATATTCTTTTGGGCTTTCTTTGACTGCAGACGAGTCAGCCCTTCCACTCTTATCGGAAAAAGAATCATCCGGTTTCGGAAAGTTTTTAAATGCTGGCTGGAAAGAACAGTGGTGGGAGAGAGGACAGCCACCTGTTTACCGTCCATCACAGCTTTGAAAGCAGCTCTCAACGCCACTTCAGTCTTCCCGTACCCCACATCTCCACAGAGAAGCCGGTCCATGGGAGAGGGCGATTCCATGTCCTGTCTGACTTCCTGAATAGCCCTTTGCTGGTCCTCGGTCTCTTCATAGTCAAAGGTTTTTTCAAAATCAGATTCCCACATCCCTTTTTGGCTGAAGGCAAATCCTTTTTGAGCCTTCCTCTTGGCGTAGAGATGCAGCAGCTCTCTGGCGATCTTTTCGATCGCTTTTTTGGTTTTTTCCTGAGTCTTGAGCCATTGAGGAGAACCCAGCTTACTGAGACTCGGAAGCAAAGAGCTGACTTTCGAATATCTCTGGACTAAATTGAGATTCTGTACAGGAACAAACAATTTATCTTCATCCTGGTACATGATTTCTATAAACTCCTGCTTCTTATGATTGATTCCCATTTCGACCAGACCTTTGAAAACTCCGATGCCGTAATCTGTATGGACCACATAATCGCCTATCTTCAGATCTTGAAAATGGGAGAGAAAGACCTTTATTCTGGGGCGGCTGACCAAGACCTTTTCCTCAGTGAAAATATCATGTTCAGAAAAATAATTGATTTTCAGTTCAGGATAACGAAATCCGTGGTCCATCTGACCAAGCAGCAAGACAACCGAACCATCCTGGGCTGTCTGATAGGGATCATCAGATTTCATAAAGGGGAGTTGATTTTCTGATAAAAGTACGGAAAGTTTCTCCCTCACGCCTTCACTGGATAGATAAACCGCACTTCTCTCTGATTCCTTTTGGATTTTTCGCAGATATTTGAGGAAAAAGGGGATTTTATTTTTAAATCTGGGAACAGACTGAAAAGAAAAATCAAAGTGGTGGTTGCCGGAGGGAGGCGAGAGTTCATTCAAACGCACTGCGTGTTTCATGATTTGGTCCCACCAAGACAGATCAAAAATGGCCTCCGGAGAAGAACCAGGTATGTTTTTGTGTTTGAGTTTTTGATACTGGTCATCAAAATCTTTGAGAAGCTGATCCCATTCTTTTTGGACTTCATCATAATCATCAACCACATAGATGCAGTCCCGGACATATTCTTTCAAATCACCGTTGGCTTTTTGTTTGGCTTTATTCTGATGCACAAAAGAGGACTGGGATTTTCCCGGGAATTCTCTCATGGAGGGAACAAGGATAAAACCGATTCTGCGAACAGAGCGCTGGGAAGATGTTTCAAATTCTCTTAAGGACCTAACCTGATCCCCGCTGAATTCGATCCGGAAAGGATTCTGTTCAAAAGGAGAAAAAACATCCACAATCCCTCCCCGGTAAGCGTATTCTCCGTGGGCATTCAATATGTCCTGTCTCTCATATTTATACCTTTCAAGGATCTGAATCAAGGAGTCCCGGTCCAGTTCCTTCCCCTTTTCAACTTCCAGAAACAGATCTCTCAGTCTGTTCTTACTGGGAACTGGGCTCAATAAAGCAAGAAGGTTGGTGTTGAGGATTGAATCTGATGCCCCTCTCCATTTCAAGAAAAATTTCATCCGAGAGGAGACCGGTTCCATGGCAAAAGGAATTTCCTGATAGGGGCTGTCGGACAAAGGAGGGAAAATGTCTGCATCTTTGTCCAGAGATAACTGAGAAAGAAAAAAATCGCATCTTTGTTTTGTATCAATCAGAGAAGCATTCACAGGCTGGATAAAGACGATGTTTTTCTGGACTTGACTTTTGATTAAAGACAAAAAGTAAGCTTTAGCGGATTCAATGATTCCTGTGACACTGATTCCATGATTTTTTTTGTCCAACAGGGTTGAAAACCGGCGAAACTGATCTGTTTTTTTTAAAAAATCAATACTCATAAGTTATTTATTATAAAGGATTTTCAATTGACTGGCTAGGAAACGGCTTTGGTTTACTCTTTCTGTTTATTCTGATGATAAGCCTTGATGCTCTGTTCAAACCAGGTCCAGATTTTTTGGTGAAAGGAATAGCTGGGAGGATGGCTCTTGAGCGTCTCAAGAGGTGTGAATGGATCCTGGTCATCAGGTCTTAATAGAAAGGATGCCTCCGGATCCCATAGAATGGGAAACTCTGGATGAAATTGAATTCCCAGAACATTTTTGAATTTCTTGTGCTGGATGGCTTCGATGACCCGGCCGTCCATGGTAGTGGCGCAGACAGCCATCCCTTTTCCCAGTTCATCCACTGCCTGATGATGGGAACTGCAGATGAGAGGGGTGTCCTGCTCACTCAATCCGAACTGTTTGACAAAAATCCCTTCTGGGGAGAGTTTTACAGGATGGAGATTGTAGCGAAAAAGATTTTTCTCAGGATGCAGCCTTGAAAACGGATTGGTGTGCCAGTTGTGTTCAGACATGGCCAGCACATCCTCCAAAAAATGCTGCCCATACTTTTCAGACCAGATGTCCTGAACCATGCTGCCCCCGGTCCCAACATTCAGGGTCTGCTCTCCAAGACATATCCCCAAAACAGGAAAATCCGGACGGGATTCCAAGAGAGGAGTGAAGCTCTCATTTTGATATCCTCCCAGGAGGTGGAACACAAAAGACAGTTCCAGCCAATGGCGCACAGGTGTTCTTATGGAAGTGAGAAGTTCTGTTTTTTCTCCATAGATTGAAGGCGGAATGTCAGCGCCCCCAAAAAATATGATCCCATCTGAATTGAGGACGATCTTTTTAAACTCAGAGGACAGACTGTTTTTCTGAAACAGGCTGTCTTTTTTGAGGGAGGCTTTGATGGGGTAGAATTTGATCCAATCATAATTGTTCTTTTTGACCAGATCCAGGGACCTTTGGTAATCTGTGCGTTCATCCCCATGAAAAACCCCCACTATTTCCATACTGTCATCTCCGAAAATTCCTCTTTGTTTGAGTTTGATCAGGGAGTTCAGACTGCCTGTAGAAGGATGGAGTATGCAGAGTCTGACTTTGTCTGTTGGGGCCAGATCATAGTCATACGGATTCCAGTCCTTTTCAAGAGAAGGGCCTCCGCAGCCCTGGAATACAAACAGAAAAGCCAAAAATAAAAAGCTGACTGCCTTTCTTGTGTTCATTCTTCACCTCTTTATATCAAATTTCATTGGGATGGTCCTTATTGATCATTCACCCGGACTTGACAATGCTCTCCGGATTCAGGGACCAGGACCAAATATGTGCAGCCTCGAGTTTCACAAACAAATCGACGCATCCTTTCTCCGGATCGGCTGTTCATCACCATTTCTCGTTTGATGATCCTTTTGACCTCCCATTCCTGTCCCTCGATGACAATAGACCTGGGGGTTTCCTCTCCTCTATAACCTGAATAAAAAGTGACTCGTGGTTCTGTGTTTTCAGGTTTGGATTTGTTTTTTGTCATGTCTTGATCCGGAGGATCCTCTCAATGACCTCTGTGGAAGAAGAACCGGGAAGATAGGGAATGGACACCACTTGTCCCCCTGCGGATTCCACTTCTTTTCTTCCCACGATCTGGTCTTTGGTCCAATCTCCTCCCTTGACCAAGACATGGGGGAGGATCAATGAAATCAATTTTTCAGGAGTCTCCTCTTGAAAGGACACCAAATAGTCGATGAATTCCACGGCTGCTAAAATCTCGATCCGCTCTGCCAGCTTGAAGACAGGTCTGTGGGGCCCTTTGATTTTTTTTATGGAGCTGTCATCATTCAGGGCCACCACCAGAACATCACCTTTTTTTTTGGCCTGTTTGAACAAATGAATATGGCCTCCGTGGAGAATATCAAAACATCCGTTGGTCATCACCATTGTTTTTCCCTTGTTTTTAAGGGATTTTCTGATGAGGAGGAGTTCCTCAACAGATTTCAGTTTGGCGTTCTGACTGTGCATGAAACCCCGCTCACTTCGCTTTCTTGAATTTTACAGCAGGAGAAAATTCCCAGTTGTGCTGGGGCCGGTAGATCCCGCTGTCCCTATTCTTTGAAGACACCATAAAAGAATACAAATTGCGGTGATAGTCATAGGGAAGCCCGTCTTCCCTGTGGGCAGCCACGTCCAGGTAGTAGGTTCCATTGGTCAGGTTGAGTGTCTTTATCTGACACAGGACTCTGCCGGTTCCCCTGACTGATTCGCTTTTGTAACCCTCCAGTACAGTATTTGTTCCATAACAGCAGACGCCCTGCGAATTGAACAGCCCGATACCGAATACAAAATCTTTGATGTGGTTTTCAGCGCTGAAATTCATCTCCACCGCCATCCCTTCGGAAGGAGAGAACACATGCTTCTCCTTTCCATGAAGGTCCATGATCCGGACTTTCTTGATCTCTATTTCACGGTTTCCCCATCTGTTTTCTCTTCTCTCTTCTTCAAGATCACCTTTAGCTTCTTCCTCCTGCTGCTCCTTCTCGAATTCAGTCTCTTTCTTGGATTTCACATCCTGGATGTACCGATCGATCACTCTCTTGGGGTCTCCCATGGTGATCATCTTCCCGTTTTTAAGCCAGGCAACCCGATCGCAAATCCTCTCCACAGTGATGAGGTCATGACTCACAAAAAGGATGGTCTTTTTTTTCCTCCGAAATTCATCGATCCGGTCCAAACACCTGGGCACGAACGCCGCATCACCCACTGCCAGCACTTCATCCACCAGCAAAACATCGGGATTGACATTGATGGCAATCGAAAAGCCCAGCCGCATGTACATTCCGGAGGAGTATGTTTTGACCGGGGCATCAATAAAGTCTTCCAGTTCAGCAAACTTCACGATCTCATCAAACTTTTTGTCAATCTCTTCCCGGGTGAGACCGAGCATCACCCCATTGATGTAGATGTTCTCGCGTCCTGTGATTTCCGGATGAAATCCGGCTCCCAGCTCGATGAGAGCAGATATCTTTCCCTCCACATGAACTCTTCCGGATGTGGGCTTGGAAATGCCGGCCACCACTTTAAGCAGAGTGCTTTTTCCAGAGCCGTTTTCTCCAATGACCCCAAAAGTGGTTCCTTTTCCCACTTTGAAGCTGATCTGATCCAGAGCATACACCTTTTCATCAGCTTTGAGAGATTTGAACAGATCCCCTTTTAAGATTGCGCTTTTAAAGGTCTTGAACCGGTGCTGTTCCGAATATTTTCTGTATATCCTGGATACATTATCAACTTGGATGGCAGGCAATCAGACCTCCTCCGGAAATGAATCTCTTAATCTATCAAACAAATAATATCCCACAAAAAACAGAATCAAGGAAACAATGAAGGTCACTCCAAGCCTTTTCCACCGGATCAGCTCTCCGTAATAAACACAGTTCTGGTATCCCCACATGATATGGGTCATAGGATTCAAATTCAGAAATATCCTCAGGACAGCATGTTTCTGGATCGGCTCAAACGTCATCGCATAAATGATAGGGGTGGAAAAAAACCAGAAGGTCAAAAGATTGGTCAAGATATCCCTGATGTCCCTGAAATGGACTGTCAAAGATGAAATCAGGAAACAGAACCCCAGCGTGAACACATACTGGACCAGGATCACTACAGGCAAAAACAATAGATAGGGTGTGTAAGGCTTTCCCATAAGCGGCACAAAGAGCAGCAAAATAGGCAGGCCGAACAGAAAATGAATAAAGTTGCTGGTCACAGACACAATGGGGAGGATCTCAGTGGGAAACAACATTTTTTTGATCAGGTTTCCCTGCGCGATCAAAATATTGGATGACTCCATAGATGAAGCCGCGAACCAGACCTGCCAGGGAAGGATCCCGCAGAACAGGAACAGAGCATAGGACCATGGGGATGCATCGAAACTGGGATCTCGTGGCCTAAGTATAAATCCGAATACGAAGGTATAGACGGTGAGCAGCAGCAGAGGATTGACAAAAGACCACACAAATCCCAGGACTGTGCCTCTATAACGGGCTTTGAGCTCCCGTCCGACCAGAGTCCGGATCAAAATCCGGTATTTGTACAACCCCTTCAATTTGTTTATCAGACGCCTCATGGATTCACCCGCTGAATATCCTCTCTGCCTCTTGAGAATATCTCCCGTCATCATTATATAGGACCAAAGGAGGCAACAGGTTGGTTGTGTCCGACTTGAAACCGCACTTGGATAAAAACAAATTCGGCTTGAGTCCTTTGTAGGGCACAATATGCCGCTCTTTGTTCAATTGAAGCCTGTTTGTATTGAGAGCTTTTATGAAATCAGCTCTGCGCCTGAATGAAAAAATAAAATAAGCCTGTCCCGTGTCTCTCAATAATTCAGCTGTCTTTTTCATCACATCAAAAATGTTGCACTTTATTTCATGTTTGGCAATGGATATTTCCATTGATTCACTCAACCGACCGATATTTTGTTCAAAATAAGGCGGATTTGCAAACACAATATCATATTTTTTTGCCGGGTTAAACTTTTTCAAATCCTGCCGCACAATTTTTATCCGGTCCTGCAAGTGATTGAGCCTCACATTCCGTCGGGCGAGTTCAGCAAGTGATACCTGTATCTCCAGGGCAGTCAGACTTTTAAAAGGTTTCACACTCAAGAGCAGAGAGACGATTCCGTTGGCGGTTCCCAATTCAAGAACTTCATCTTCAGGGTCTGTTTCAATAAAACCGGCCAGAAGAGGTGCTTCTATAGAAAATCGGTATCCTCTGGTTTTCTGAAGGATGCGAATTCTCCCCCGATAAAAGGTGTCTAAAGACTCACCCTCTTTCTTTGGTTGAGTATTCATTTTCTTTCTGAGGATTGATAAACATCAGAACGGAATTTTGGGATATTTCCACATACCCACCTTTAACAGAAAAATTCCTTTTTCTTCCTGACCTTTGAAAGCTCAATTCTCCCTCCCCCAGAGCAGCAAACAAAGGGCGATGCCCGGGAAGTATTCCCAAGTATCCATCAAGACCGGGAAAAGTCACCTCTTCCACCTTTCCGTCAAATAAAATTTTGTGGGGTGATATGACCTTAAGTCTCATGGAGGAGGGGGGTTCAGGGCTCATTCTGAATTCAGCTCCTCGGCTCTCTTGATCACATCCTCAATCCCGCCGGCCATATAAAAAGCTTGTTCCGGTTTGTCATCGTGTTTTCCTTCTACGATCTCCTTGAATCCTTTCACAGTCTCTTCCACAGGTACATATTTCCCCTCTCTTCCAGTGAATTCTTCTGCCACATGAAAGGGCTGAGAGAGAAAACGTTCGATCCTTCGGGCTCTCCCTACAGTCAGCTTGTCTTCTTCGGACAGCTCTTCAATTCCAAGAATGGTGATGATGTCTTGGAGGTCTTTATATCTCTGAAGAATTTCCTTAATCTCCCGGGTGACTTGATAATGCTCGTCTCCAATGACCCGAGGATCCAAAATTCTGGAATATGAGGAGAGCGGATCCACCGCCGGGTAGATTCCTTTTTCAGTCAGAGCCCGGGATAGATTTGTGGTGGCATCCAGGTGCGAAAAGGTGGTGGCAGGGGCTGGGTCTGTGAAGTCATCCGCAGGCACATAGATGGCCTGCACAGAAGTGATGGACCCTTTTTTGGTGGACGTGATTCTCTCTTCCAGCTCTCCCAGCTCAGTGGAAAGATTCGGCTGGTATCCTACAGCTGAAGGCATGCGCCCCATGAGAGCAGACACCTCTGAACCGGCTTGGACAAACCGGAATATGTTGTCGATAAACAACAAAATATCCTGGTTCATCTCATCACGAAAATATTCAGCCACTGAAAGGGCGGTGAGGCCCACACGCAATCGGGCTCCTGGGGGCTCGGTCATCTGCCCGAAAACAAGAGCTGTTTTCTCGATAACTCCAGACTCATTCATCTCCAGCCAGAGGTCATTGCCTTCACGGGTTCTCTCGCCCACTCCGCCAAAAACAGAATACCCTCCGTGTTCCTGAGCCACATTGTGTATCAGTTCCATGATGATCACGGTCTTTCCCACTCCGGCTCCGCCAAAAAGCCCGATCTTTCCTCCTTTTAAAAAGGGCTGAATAAGGTCAATGACTTTGATTCCTGTTTCAAACATCTCCAGTTCTGTGCTCTGCTGTTCCAGGGAAGGGGCTTTGTGATGAATGGGATACTTCTTTTTTGCTTTGATCGGCCCCTTATTGTCCACAGGCTCTCCGATCACGTTCATGATCCGGCCGAGGGTCTCTTCTCCTACTGGAACCTGAATGGGTGCATCAAGGTCAATGGCTTTCATCCCTCTTGCCACTCCCTCTGTGGGATGCATGGACACACATCTCACCTTATCTTCTCCCATATGTTGTTCCACTTCCAGTATGATATCAATAGGATGGTCTGTCTCCATTCCATCGCTGGTGACCCGGATGGCGTTGTAAATCTCCGGGAGTTCTGTGTCCTTAAACTCCACCTCCACCACAGGGCCTAGCACTTGCACCACTCTTCCGATGTTCTGCTTTTTGGGGGCCTTTTTTCGGGTCTGTTTTTTTTGCTTTTTTGTTCCGGTCTTTTTCTTTGGCTTTTTAGCTGCTTTTCCCATGTTTGGTCTCCATTTTATCTGTCTTTATTTTTTCAGCGCATCAACAGCTGACATGATTTCTAAAAGTTCCTTGGTGATGGATGCCTGCCTGATCTTATTCATTTTCAGAGTCAGGTCTTTGATCAAATCCTCTGCATTTTTGGTTGCGTTTTCCATAGCCATCATCCTGGCTGCATGCTCTGAAGCAATGGATTCAAAATAAAAATGCTGAATCTGATTTCTTACATAAAAGGGAAGCAGTGTCTGAACCAACTTGTCCTCTCCCGGCTCCCAGTCATATAAAATTTTCTCTGTTCCTTCCTCCTCCTGGTCTCCCTCAATCGGCAACACCTTTGCTATGGAGGGTTTGGGTCTTAATATGGATTTGAATTCATTGTAAACCACATAGACAGCATCGCTTCGGACCAAGATATGATCCAGAACAATATGATCGGTGATCTCTTGAAGATCCTCATCTGTAAACTTCTGCATACGGCCTGAATAACTTTTGATCACTTCAAAATCATATCTCCTGAAAAAAACAACCGCTTTCTTCCCTAAAAGAATCAACTGGATGGCACATTTTTCAGCTTTCTTTTCTAAAAAATCAAAGGCCTCTTCCAGCAGATTGGAATTCAATGCTCCGGCGAGGCCCTTATCTGAAGTGAAGACCAAAACCAAAATCTTTTTTTCTTCTCGCGTCTCCATTAGGGGATGCAGAGTCTTCTTGACTTGAGCCACAAAAGATGAGATCAATTCAGGATAATTATGCCAGTATGGTCTTCCCTCTAAAACATTTCTTTGGGCTTTTTTGAACTTGGCAGAAGCCACTGTTTTCATCGCTTTTGTGATCTGTTGGGTGTTCTTGACGCTTTTGACTCGTCTTCGCAGTTCGATCAATTCTGTCATGGGATGTCTTCTTTATTTCTTTTTTGATTTCTTGGTCTTCTTCTTCTTTTTTTGGGAGGCCTTTTTTGTTGTCTTCTTTGTTTCTTTCTTTTTGGTCTTTTTGGCTTGCTTTTGATCCGGTTCCTCTGTGATCTCCTCCTCCTTGACTTCACTTTCCTGTTCTTCGGCTTGTTTCTGTTGTCCGATTTGTTTTTTGAATTCCTTCTCAAAATCAGACAATAGAGAGTTTATGGCTTCATCAATCTCCTGGGTTATTTCTTTCTTTTGAGCGATTTTCTTCAATAAGTCTTTTTTCTCTTTCTGGGCATATTCAAAGAGCTTGTGCTTGTATTCTTTGATGTGGTCCACTTCAAATTCATCCAAAAATCCTCTGTTTCCCGCATATATGATTAATATCTGAAACTCCACTGGAAGGGGACTGTACTGTTCCTGTTTTAATATTTCGGTCAATCTTTTTCCTCGGTCCAGCTGGGCTTGACTCGTCTTGTCCAGCTCTGTCCCGAACTGAGCAAAGGTCACCAGCTCCCGGTACTGGGCCAGGTCTAAGCGAAGCTTACCTGCCACCTGTTTCATGGCCTTTATTTGTGCGTTCCCCCCCACGCGTGAGACCGAAATCCCAACATTGATAGCAGGACGCACTCCTGCATTGAACAATTCAGGTTCAAGGTAAATCTGACCGTCTGTAATAGAGATCACATTGGTCGGAATATATCCAGAAACATCTCCGGCCTGAGTCTCTATGATAGGAAGAGCGGTGAGAGAACCTCCGCCCATTTCTTCGGAATATTTGGCCGCCCTTTCCAGCAGTCTGGAATGCAGATAAAAAACATCCCCTGGAAAGGCCTCTCTTCCCGGAGGCCGCCGCAGGAGCAAAGAGATCTCCCTGTAAGCTGCCGCGTGTTTGGAGAGGTCATCATACACCACCAGGGCATGCTGTCCTTTGTCTCTGAAATATTCTCCAATGGCACAGCCGCTGTAAGGAGCCAGATACTGAAGAGGAGAGGGATCACTGGCAGAAGAAGACACCACAATGGAATAGTCCATGGCTCCATGATCCTCAAGCGCCTTGACAATGTAAGCAATGGTGGAATTCTTTTGGCCTATGGCTACATAGATGCACACAACATCTTTTCCCTTTTGATTGATGATGCTGTCAATGGCAATCGCGGTTTTCCCGGTTTGACGATCGCCGATGATCAGTTCTCTCTGTCCCCGTCCGATAGGAATCATGCTGTCAATGGAAACCAGACCTGTCTGCAGGGGTTTCTTCACCGGCATTCGTTCAATGACGCCTGGAGCCAGCCGTTCGATATTCATATTGTTTTCAGACTTGACCGGGCCTTTTTCATCCAGGGGTCTTCCCAGAGGATCCACAACCCTGCCCATCATTTCGGGTCCTGAGGGAACTTGAATGATCCTATGGGTGCGCTTGACCACATCTCCTTCCTTGATGAGATGACTCTCACCCAACAGAACCACTCCCACATTGTCTTCTTCAAGATTCAAAGCCAAACCAAACACATTGTTGGGAAATTCCACCAATTCATTGGCCATCACATGGTCCAATCCATAGACTCTGGCGATTCCATCTCCCACTGAGGTCACAGCACCGACCTCTTTGATATCGATCTGAGCCTCATAACCTTCGATCTGTTGCTGAATGATCCGACTGATCTCATCTGCTTTGATTTCCATTAGACTATCCTTGTTTTATTTTCTCTTCCAGCTTCATCAGGCCTCCTCTTATAGAAACATCAAAAAAAGTGTTTTCCTGCCTTATGGAAAGACCCCCTAAAAGACTTTTGTCGATTTTATATTTTAATGAAACCGGATTGTTTTTAATCTTCTCTAATTTTTTTTTCAATCTTTTTTTCTGATCTTGTTTTAAGGGAATCACTGAGGAGACTTCTAATGTGATGATTCCCTTTTTTTCATTCCAAGCATCGGGCATCTCTTTCAAAATATCATCCAGCTTGCTGATTCTTTCATTATCAATCAGCAGAGAGATGAAACGAATTGTCTTGGGATCATCTTTGGATCTCTTTAACAGCTTTTCTGCGATTTTTTTTGCTTTTGAATTCGGCACAAAAGGCTTAAACAAAACATCACCCAGTTCCTCACTCGTCCGGACCAGTTGATTGAATTCCTCCAGCTCCTTGGAAATCCGGGTAAACTCTTTGTGATTCTTGATGGAGTCTACCAAACCCTGAGCATACCGTTTAACGAGAATCTGGTCTTTCATGAAGCTTTTCAAGCCTTTCAATGGACCTATCAATGATAGCAGAATGAAGCTCGGGAGTCATTCTTTGTTTTATCCTCTGTGAAGCGGCTTTAACAGCTCTTTCACCGGCATAGGCTCTGAGCTCTTTTTTCCCGGAATCATAAATCAAATCGATCTCACGGCCGCTCAAATCTTTCAAGCGTTTGGCTTCCTGTTTGGCACTTTGTATGATTTTTTCTTTTTGTCTGTGGCCTTCGGACTCAGCCTGGTCTTTGATCCCTTTCACTTCTTCTGAAAGAGCATCCAGTCTGGACCGGGCTTGGCCCAGTTTGCTTTGAGATTGCTTTTTGTTTTCAGCTGCTTGGTTAATGGATCGATTGACCTCTTTTTTTCTTTGATTGAAATAGTTTTTGATCGGATTTTTGAGAATTAAGAAAAGGCCGCCGAAAAGCACAACAAAATTAATGACCTTTCCGAGAAAATCACTGGAATGAGTGGAATGGTCCTGTGCTTCAGGAGACATGAATAACAGAAAGGGGAGAACCCAAATGAGCACCCATAGTTTTTTTTTGCGCATCATCACTTTAACATCTTTTTTTCAATTTCTTTGGCCCAATCTTCGGTTTCTTTTTCAATCTTTTTTTTCAACTCTTCTATCTGTTGGTCAAGGGCCTCCCGAGCTCCTTTCACCTGGGCGCTGCATTCAGAGGAAATATCAGTCAGCATTTTTTCTTTTTCCTTTAAAGCTTCTTCTTGGAATTGCTCTCTGATTTCAACAGAAGATTTTTGGGCTGCTTTCAATTCTGCTTCGATCTTTTCTAGGGCTTTTTCATACTTTTCTTCAGCGTCTTTATGAGCTTTTTCATCTCCTGTTATTTGAGAATGTCTCTTGTCCATGATATCACGGACCGGATTGAAATAGATTTTGGTGAGAACAGCCAGAAGGATCCATATAATGACAAAAACAACGATTAAACTCAGATCAACTGAAAGCATTTTAGAATCAAATCAAAGTAGAAAAATGAAATGAAAATGTAACATTTTTTCTCTAAAAAAGCAAGAACCAGTGGAATTTGCATCCAGAACCCAAAAACCAAAAAACAGCCCAGGACCTATGACTGGTTGGCCCTTGCTTTTAGGTATTTTTTCATCGCCCCCACTATATACAAAGAACCCGCAATCAATATCGAACCCTTCTCCTCCACTGAACGCAAAGCAGATTGCAATGCCTGTTCAGGCTCAGACACGCATATTATTTTGTGTTTGAAAGCCATGGATTGAGCCAATACATCCTCTGGGGATGCAGATCTTCGGAAAGGAAACCGGGTCAGTATGATCTGTTCTGCAAGGGGAAAAAGGACACCGGATAGCTCTTTGATTTGTTTATCCCTCATTACCGCAAATATCAACACAGACAGGTGCCCCACAAATTCCGACCAATATTCTCTCAGAGCAAGGGCCCCTTCCATATTATGAGCCCCATCCATAATGATCAACGGTCTTCTTGATACCACCTCCAATCTTCCTTCCCACTCAGTGGTCTCAAGGCCCTTGATAATGGTCTCTTTTTCCAATTTCCTTCCTGCTCGGCTGATTTGATCAGCGATCCGAATGGCTGTAGCCCCGTTTTTCCCCTGATGCAGTCCTGGCAAAGAGGGAGAGTAACGGTATGTTTCCCCATTGAAAGCATATTCCAAAACATATCCGTTTTTTGTCTTTGTCCTCTCAAAGCAACTGTCCTTTCCAAACACCTCTATAAAGGGCGCTTTGAGACTCTCTGCCTTTTGTTTGATGGCTTTTCGGGCTTCATCATTTTCCACTCCGCTGACCACAGGGATCCCTGGTTTGATGATTCCGGCTTTTTCCAAAGCGATCTGGGACAAACTGTCTCCTAAATACTCTTGGTGTTCGTTGGAAATGGTTGTGATTGCTGTCACATCCGGATTCACCACAGTGGTGGCGTCAAATCTTCCTCCCATACCCACTTCAAGAACAGCCATATCCACTTGTTCTTTCCTGAAATAAAGCAAAGCCAATAGAGTCATCAGCTCAAAGTAAGTGGGGGGTGTTTTCAGTGTTTTCTCTTTGATCAACTGTTGAATGACTTCTTTCAATAAAGACAGAAGCCTGCAAAAACGATCCCTTGGAATCAATTCATTCCCGATCCGGATCCGCTCCTCTGCCTCAACAAGATGAGGTGAAGTAAAGAGTCCGCACTTGATTTGATGAAGAGACAGGATCCGGGTTACCATCGCGCACACGGAACCCTTTCCATTGGAGCCAGCGACTTGGATGATCGGAAAGTCCTGGTGAGGATTGTTCAGTTTCTCCACTACAGCACGGACATTATCAAGACCAAATTTAATCCCCAGCGCTTGGATGTGATCTAAATAACTGAGGCACTGTTGATAATTCATGGATGGGAATCAAGGAACAGACGCAAAACACGGATGAGATAAGAACGCAAATGCTTTCTGTTGACCACTTCATCCAGCATTCCATGCTGGAGCAAAAATTCAGAGCGCTGAAATCCTTTGGGCAGTTTTTCCTTGATCGTTTGCTCAATCACTCTGGGCCCCGCAAACCCGATCAGTGCATTCGGTTCTGCAATGTTCAAATCTCCGAGCATGGCATAACTGGCAGTGGTTCCCCCAGTGGTGGGATCCGTCATCACGGAAATAAAGGGAATGCCGGCCTCACCGAGCTTGCCAATGGCCGCACTTGTCTTCATCATCTGCATGAGAGAAAGAGCCCCCTCCTGCATCCTGGCTCCGCCTGAACACGAAACAACAATCACTGGGATCTTTTCTTTGAAACCTCTCTCTAGGGCCCGGGTGACTTTTTCACCCACCACTGAACCCATGCTTCCGCCCATAAAAGAAAAGTCCATAGCTGATATCAAGACTTTCATTCCCCCCATTAAGCCCACGGCATTGATCACTGAATCTTGGAGAGAAGTTTTTTCCTGATGCTCTTTTAACCGAGCCGAATAATCCTTGGAATCCTTGAATCCAAGAGGATCTTTGGAATAAATGTGCTCATCATAAAGCTCATAATCCCCATTATCATAAAGCATTCCAAGCCTCTTTTTTGATGAAATCCTGAAATGGAAATGACATGACGGGCATACATATTGATTATCCAAGATGTCCTGTTTGTAAAGAATACGGTTGCAGTTATTGCATCGAGTCCAGCGGTTTCCCATGGTGTATTATCCCTTTTTTTCCATTTGTCGGACTATTTTCATCACAGCTTCAGGTCCTGGAAGCTCATCTTCAATGTCCACTTCATCATGAAGCAGCTGATTGATGGTTTCTAAAAGTTTTTCTTTGTCATATGGTTTTTCAAAGTAGGCGGCTGCCCCGAATGACCTGATGGCTTCATTCCTGTACTGGGCACCCTTATACAATCCCGTTACAATAACAATAGGAATTCCCCCTTTGGTTTCTTTATAAATCTTCTGGGTCAGGTCAAACCCATGGATTTTGGGAAGCATGGCTTCAAGAATGATCAAATCCGGTTTGTCCGCTTGATATTTATCATAGGCTTTCTGCCCGTCTGTGGCTTTGGTGACTTGTGTGTTTTTTCCTGCAACCAAATTTGACAGTTCTTCCAGACTATTGGCATCATAATCAACCACTAATATCTTTTTCTCTGCCATAAAATCACTCTGACTTCTTTAAATTTTAGAAAACAAATCATTTAATGTCAATCAACCTTTGAACCTTCTCCTATCACAGCCAGTTGTTTTCCTGATACCAACCGATTGTTTTATGGATACCTGTTTGAAAATCAAATTCTGGTGAAAATCCCAATTCTTCTCTGGCTTTCCTGATAGACAAGGGCTTGGAATGAACAAAAAATGCAAGCCGGCCCATTGTCAAAGGAGCTTCTCGGTTAAAAATCTTATAAACATTTTGGAGGAGGCATGCAGCTGATTTTATCAGGGCCAGCGGAAGATGAATGACAGGAAAACGCACCTGGGCGGCATCAGCTATGCATTCTGAAATGTGTCTGACGGTCATCACTTCGTCTCCACCCAGATGATAGATTTCTCCGTTTTTTCCTTTCTCCGCACAAAGCAGGATTCCTTTGATCAAATCACGGATATAGACAGGGGTCTGAAGAGTCTTTTCTCCAATAACAAAAACAAATTTTTTGTTTGCAATGGCTTGAATGAGCTTGAATGTCCTTTTATCTCCTGGCCCATACACCCAACCCGGCCTCAAAACAACCACCTTCATTCCCTGCTTGGAAAAAGCAAGGGCTTGTTTTTCTCCTTCCCATTTGGTTCTGTCATAAACACTGATGGGGTTTGCTGGGTAATCCTCTGCTACGGCTTTGTTTTGAGCCACATCACCCAAAACACCTGCTGAACTGAAATGGATTCCTTTTTTGACCTGAGCCTCCATTGCTGCCTTGAAAACAGCTTCGGTTCCCTTTTGGTTGATTCTGATAAATTCTCTTTCATCTGCCTGAGAAGCGCCCATAGAAGCAGCCAGATGATACAAGATGTCCACACCCTTGAGAGCTGCTTTCAGCTTGTCTGAATCACAAATATCGCCTTTGTGGACTTGACAAAAATTCTCCTCAGGAATCCCTTTTTCATGCAAAAAAAGGTCCACCTGGTGTTTTCTTTTGAGAAGTTCTCTGACCAGAGCTCTTCCGATGAATCCAGAAGCTCCAGTGACAAAAACTTTCATGCTCTTTTTACCTGACGAGGCGGCTGAGAACGAAAGGCATTTTTAATGACCTGTCCCATTTTTTGCTTGTATTGTGGAAAGGTATACGCCTGCTGTGCCATGTCTTTGGCTGCTCCGGCCCTTTTTTTTGCTTCCTCATTGAAAAGGGCATATTGAATCCCTTTAGCCATTTCCTCTGGCTTTGGTTTCACCAGCACACAAATGCTCTCATCCAATACCTGGGTATGGGTCCACAAGTCAGTTGCTACCAGCGGTTTTCCTGATTTGAGATAGGAATAGATCTTCAAAGGAGTGTTGGTACCAGAAACCCGTGGAGAGACCAACACATCTGCCCTTTGGATGAAATGCGGGATCTGGGAAGGATCCACCTGTCCGGTAAAACAGATCCGCGGAAGCACCTTTAACTGACTTGCTCGGCTCTTCATCCTGTTCACTGCTTCCGGAGTGCCTCCTACCATAACAAATTTGACGTGTCTGTCATTGACCCGGGGAACAGCTTCCAGTAAAAGCTCGACTCCTTGGTATGTCTGAAAATTACCGGTATACAAGACAATCTTGGATGGCCTTGATTGGAAATCAGAACACGGCCTCATCACCTCTTTCTCAGTCAAAGGAGAGGTTTCAAACTCCAGGAAATTCTCCAGCAGCACGCCTTTGTGTCCAAATCCCATTTCTTTGATCTGGTTGAACAGGTCCGTGCAGATCACGATCACAGAAGAGGAGCTTTTCAAAATGAACCTCTCCATCCGGTTAAAAAGATTTCTGATCATAGGAGACGTGGAAAAATTAAAATTGACGAGTTGCTGGGGAAGACTGGAATGCATGTCATAGATATGGGGGATACTCCAAATTTTGGAGAGGCACACCCCAATGAGAGCCGCCTCTTCATGAGAAAAGATCACATCATATCTTTTTTTGAGGAGCTGTTCCACAGACTTGAGAAGAATCAGGAAATCAAGGGGGATCTTAGCCCAGGACGGTCCTATTTTGATCTTTCGAATTCCGAACAGGTCTGGGATCCTCAGAATATCAATCTTTGGAAAAGTCCGGTCCTCGCCCCTATGATAGGTGACCAGGTCAACTTCATGCCCCATACTCGACAAGGCTTTCAGACGAAAATAGACACTTATGGGAGTTCCCCGGGATTGAAAATAAGGTTCCGGCGCTAACATCAAAATTTTCATTTGAATTCAGCTCAATCAGAATTTTTTTCTGAATCAGATTCGTAGATTTCTCTTATATAATAGATCCTTTTCTCTATGGATTCGTGATAGGCTCGGACCAAGATCTCAGCCAGAAGGCCAAGAGTGATGAATTGAAAACCGATCACCATAAGCAGGACAGCGAGGAGAAGGAGGGGGCGGTCTGCAATGCTCTGCTGCAAAATCAACCTTTGATAAGAGAGGATCATCCCGATGATACCGCCAGCCATTCCGCTGATGAGCCCGAAAATTCCAAATATCTGAAGGGGCCGAGTGGAATAGCTCATGAGAAATTTCACTGTGAGCAGGTCCAGCACTACTTTGATGAACCGCATCAAGCTGTATTTTGATTTTCCATGACGTCTGGGACGGTGATTGACCTTCACTTCTGCAATGGATATGCCGATATTACTGGCGATCGCTGGGATGAAACGGTGCATCTCCCCATACAGATTGATGTTTTTGACCACATCTCTTCGAAAAGCTTTTAAAGTGCAGCCATAGTCGTGGAGCTTGACACGGGTGATAGCGGATATAATCCAGTTGGCCATTACAGAAGGAATCCGGCGGGTCAATAATCTGTCTCTTCTTTTTTCCCTCCAACCGCTCACCAGGTCATATCCTTCTTCTATTTTTTCAATCAGCATCCCAAAGTCCTTGGGATCATTCTGAAGGTCTGCATCTAGAGTGATGACGATATCCCCTTTGGAGTGGTCGAATCCGGCAGAAAGAGCCGCGGTTTGCCCAAAGTTTTTTCTCAATCTGATCACACGGACCCTGGAGTCTCTTTTCTGCAGTTGGACCAGAATATCCAAGGTCTGATCCGTGCTTCCATCATCCACAAAGACCACTTCATAGGTCTTGTCCAGCTTTTGACAAGAAGAGGTCATCTCATCATAAAGCTGGTTCAAGTTATCCTGTTCATTAAAAACAGGGATGACAAGGGAGAGGTCATATTTCTTTTTATTCATCTGGGTCAATATATCATAATTTAAAAAAACTTTGAAATGTCAATTCTGACCTCCTGGATTGACTTAAACATTTTGAACATATATCATAACTCTCTGTTTCAATGAAAAAGATAAAGCTGCACACAAAGATATTTCTGGGTCTGATCCTGGGAATCGTTGCAGGCATCGTCTTTGGAGAAAAAGTTCTGGTCATCGAACCGATCGGGACCATATTCCTTCATCTCATAACCATGATCGTGGTGCCTCTGGTCTTTGTCTCCTTGATGCTCGGAACAGCTAGCTTGGGTGATGTGAAAAAACTGGGCAGAATCGGAGCTAAAACCGCGGTCTACTTTGTCATCACCACTGTCATTGCTATTGTGATCGGCCTTTTTTTAGCCAATACGGTCCAGCCAGGAAAAGGATTGTCCCAAGACGTTCAGGACCAGCTGTACCAGAATTATGAGGAGAAAGCTCAAGCCGGTCTGCAACACATGGAAGAAAAACCCTCTCTTATAGAAGTCATTGTGGATATCGTCCCTGAAAATCCGGTGAGAGCCTTTATCGATGGAAACATGCTTCAGATCATATTCATGGCTCTTCTCTTTGGTATTGTGCTGACTTTGATCAAGAAAGAGAAATCAAAACTCATCATCAAAGTTCTGGATGGACTCAATGACATCTTTATCCAGGTGGTGCATATCGTGATGAAACTGGCTCCCTATGGAGTGCTTGCGCTCAGTGCTGCTGTAGTGGGACAGTTCGGCACTGATATCCTGGTCACTCTACTCAAGTACTCCTTGGTTGTCTTGGGAGGATTGGTCCTGTACACCCTGAGCGTGAACAGTCTCACCGTCAGTTTGCTGGGCCGGATCAGTCCTATGCGCTTTTTCAAAGCGGTCAAAGACGCCATCATCATTGCCTTCAGCACTTCCAGTTCCATGGCCACTCTTCCTGTGGCAATGGATAATGTGGAAGGGCTCGGGATCAAACGAGAATATTCCAGCTTTGTCATCCCCTTGGGCTCAACAGTCAATATGGATGGAACCGCCCTATACCAGGGTGTATCTGCTGTTTTCATTGCTCAGATTTATGGGATCCAGCTCGGGATCACCGGACAAGTCACAATTGTGCTTATGGCTGTTCTTTCATCCATCGGAGCCGCCGGTGTTCCTATGGCCGGGATCATTGCCCTGGCGCTGGTGTTGAAACAGCTGGGCATTCCCCTTGAAGGCATCGCTTTGATTCTGGGAGTGGAAAGGCTTCTGGATATGGTCAGAACCAGCACCAATGTCATTGGAAACATGGCCTGCTCTGTAGTCATACAACAGCTTGAAGAAAAAGGAAACAAATGAACCTCCTCCGTTATTGGCTCCGTTTGTTCAGGATTTATTTTCACTTCCGCAAAAAATCCACTTATCTTCCTTACTTCCCCATTCGGCTGTGGATCGAGGCCACCAGCCGGTGCAATTTCCGCTGCATCATGTGTCCCAACAAACATCTGGAAAAACAGGACAAGGGACTTATGGAATTCGGTCTTTATCAAAAAATTATTGAAGAAGCCAAAGACTTTGTTTTTGACATTAACCTTGCTCATAGAGGAGAATCTCTTCTTCATCCCCAAATCGCGGAAATGATCCGCACTGCTAACCAATACCGCATTTTCACCAAACTCCATACCAATGGATCTCTGCTCACCAAAGAACTGTCCCGTGAAATCATATCTGCGGGATTAGACCGGCTGTCCTTTTCTTTTGACGGTTTTAAAAAAGAGACCTATGAAAAAATCAGAAAAGGCGGAGACTTCAATAAGACAGTGACCAATATCAAACAGTTTTTAGAAATCAAAAAATCACTGAATTCCAAAAAGCCGGAAACCGTGATCGAGGTGATTCATTTTGACCATTTCTCCTCTTCCCAGCTCAAAAAAGAACAAGAACTTTTCAAAAACAGATTCAAAGGGCTTCCTTTGGACAGCTTTGTGACTAAGGAACTGCACAATTGGGCCGGAGAAATTGAAAAGGAACAAAATAAGCACAAATATTCAAAATGTCCCTTTCCTTGGAACGCCCTGGTTATTTTCTGGAACGGAGATGTCCTTCCCTGCACACAAGATTTTTTTGGGCATTATACTGTGGGTGATGTCAAAGAACAATCTTTAAAACAGATCTGGAACAGCAGCCCGATGGTCGAGCTCAGAGAAAAACTCATCCATCAGGATATTGAGAGTTTAAAGACCTGTTCCCACTGTGACAGAGTGTGGAGACAAAGATTTCTAGGGGTGCCGAAAGAATATCTTTGGGAATTCATTTCTAAGAAAATGCCCTAAAGTTTTCTGGCTGAGTGTCCATCATGAAAAACAAGCCTTTATTTTTCCTAAACTTGATTTTGGCTGGTCTTGCCCTTTCCCTGATAAATTGCCAAAAATCAAACGTATCTGAATTCAAGACCTTCCGGCTAATCGATCATCTAAAAAAGGAAAACATCATCCAGTCTCCTTTGATTGACTCGCCCCTTGCCGGAAAGGATTCCTTCCCTTTAAAGTCATCCCGTATGAATGACCTAGGCATAGGGGACAATCCTTTTCTGCTGAAAAGAAAACTGAGACACGGGAGCAGAGTGGCCAATATCTTGTTCTCTCCTCCGGAATCTCACTTCAAGTTCCACACACAAATACCCCAACAATCCCTGTTGGAATTCAGAATCGGATTGGTGAGAGACCAAAATTCTTCCAGAAAAACAAATCTCTCAGACTCCCGAGAAGGGGTGGTGTTTTTAGTCACTCTTCAAAAACAGGGACGAGAAAAGATCGTCTTTCAAAAGCATCTGAATCCCCCTCCGGCAACAGAAGGCCCCAGTCTCATTGAATCTGCTCATCGGATTCAACTTCCGTCCCTCCCCCAGAAGACCACACTTTCTCTCCAAACAAAAGGTGAAACGCCCTATTTTTCCTATTGGGTGAATCCAGTGATCTATCAGGCAGACAATAAGAACAGCAATGTCATCTTGATCTCCATTGACACTCTCCGCGCAGATCATTTGGGGTGCTACGGATAT
This sequence comes from Candidatus Aminicenantota bacterium, assembly GCA_014727835.1. Lineage (GTDB taxonomy): Bacteria > Acidobacteriota > Aminicenantia > Aminicenantales > Aminicenantaceae > WJMT01. The sequence goes on from WJMT01000017.1 coordinate 37,949, forward strand.
CCACGCGATACCAGCCCCCATATCGACTCCCTTGCACAAGAAGGAACCCTGTTTCTTCATTCCTTTTCCACCTCTCCCTGGACTCTCCCCTCTCATGTTTCCATCATGACTTCTCTGTTTGGAGTCCATCATCAGGTTTATACCAGCAAACAGAAAATGTCTCCGTCTCTTTTGACTTTGGCTGATGTGCTGAGGAAAAATCATTTCTTTAATTCAGGGTTCACCGGCGGCGGATTTGTCAGCGCTCAATATGGTTTTGCTAAAGGATTTGATGTCTATCATGAGGGAAGGGGAGGCGTCTTTCATATGAATTCTGCAGAGCTTATATATAAATCCTTCTCAAACTGGCTGGAAAGCAATAAGGGAAAAAGATTTTTCCTTTTTCTTCACACTTACCAGCCGCACAATCCTTATGTCTGTCCTCACCCTCACAACACTCGTTTTCTGGAAGAAAATCCCAAGTGGGAGCATCTGAATCTTCTGGGATACCTCGGCGGCAAATCAGGAATATATAAAAAATTATCAGAGAGTGAAAAAGAAAACGCAGTGGGCCTCTATGATGGGGAAATCCATTATCTTGACCAACACCTTATCGGTCCATTGGCTGCCAAGCTCAAAGAGATGGATTTGTTTGATGACACTATGATCATACTGACCAGCGATCATGGGGAGGAGTTTTTTGATCACGGAGCATGGGACCATGGGCACAGTCTCTACAATGAATCCATCCGAGTCCCCTTAGTCATAAAATTTCCTCACCAAAAATTCAGGGGCCAAACAATCACCTCTACTGTTTCTCTTGTGGATATCATGCCCACGGTTCTGGAAGAGATGAATATCCCTGCCTCTGATATCATCCTGGATGGACAGAGCTTATTTCCTTTGCTCAAGGGGAAAAAAACAAAAGACAGGATGTTTTTTGCTGATATCAAAGGCAATGTTTTGAACTCCCACATCCCCCAAAAATCTTCCATAAACCAAGGCAAATACAAATTGATCCTCAACCAAGAATTCCGCCAGCAAGACCTCGACTTTTTCACAGATCCTCCCCTAAACATCCCTCAAATCGAATTGTATGATCTGGTCAATGATATAAGAGAAACAAACAACATTGCCGGTCAAAATCCGAGCCTCACCCAAGCCCTTGTTCAAAAAATTAACACCCTTGTCAGCCAGGCCAAAAAAAGAAGACCGGGAGAAACAGAAATCGATGAAAAATTAAGGGAACAATTGAAAGCATTGGGATACATCCGTTGACCATCCATGGATAAAATCAATAATCTCTCTATAAATGACCTGCTTCCTGTCAATGCAAGACCCTTTCCAAAACTGCTCTGGCTGATATTGGTCATCAGTTTTTTGTTGAATATCATGGCCATTAATTGGGGGCTTCCCAGTCCCAGTTTTCAGGGATGGTCTGCAAATGAAATCACTCCTTCTTCAGTTTTAAGCGGGATGGAGACAAAGTATTCCCGGGAATGGTCATCCAAATATCCCCCTCTTCACTACTACACCCTGTCTCTGTTTTATCTTCCTGTTTACTGCATAGACGCTCTCAACCGGACAAGCCTATCCCCTCTCACACTCCATACCATCTATTTTGTCATAGGAAGGCTCCTCAGCGTCTTTATGGGGACTTTTATTGTGTTTATGGTTTATCTCTGCGGCTGTGAAGTCACGGATAGAAAAACAGCTCCTTTCGCCTCATTGATCACAGCTTGGACCCCTCCTTTTCTTTACTACTCCAAAACAGCCAATGTGGACATCCCCTATCTGTTCTGGTTTGTGATCGCACTCTATTTCTTTATTCGTATATTGAAGAACCACCGCACCTCAGACTATATCCTGTTTTCAGGAACCGCTGCCTTTTCCATTGGTACCAAAGACCAGGCCTATGGTTTGTTTATTTTGACTCCGTTTATCATTATCTATTCTCTGTATCGGCGCAGCAAAGTTGAAGACTCATCCCCCAACTTGATCCCACGTGTTTTTCATAAAAAAATCCTGTTAGCTTTTGTCACAGGAACGTTTCTTTTCATAATCATATATAACCTGCTCCTCAACTTTGAAGGAATCAAAAGTCATTTCTTATTGATCACTGGTCCTGCCAGAGGAGAACGGTTTTTTCCCAGTAGTGCCTCCGGGTTTCTCCAGATGCTTGTACAGACTTTCAAAAATCTGGAATTCATTCTCGGATGGCCTCTCCTGTTCATCTGCATTTTGGGTTTTGTCTATGCTTTGACCAAAAAGAAGAAACATCCTGTCCTTTTATGGTTTGCGGTTTTGATCGCTTCCTACTATGTGACCTTCATATGCATTGTGGGGAAAAATTTGGTGAAACATCTCCTCCCCATTTATATATTGATGAGTTTTTACGGAGCTCTTTGCCTTTCCTTCTTCCTGCATTCTTCAAGAAGATTCAAAGTGATGAAATATTTGTTGGTGATCATCCTTTTTGCCAATTCCCTGTTCTATTCTTTTTCTGTAAATGTCATTATGATGAATGATTCCAGGTATTATGTGGAGAACTGGATGAAGAAACACATTCCTCAGAATGAATCCATTTTGTTTGTGGGTTCTCCCAACTTTTTACCCAGAAACAAAGGATTCCCTAACGTCACCCACCGGCTTCATCCCAATGCCCGTTTTATCACAGAAACCAACCCTTCATTTATTTTGATCAACTCAGAAATCTTGAAATCAAAACAACCGTTTCTCTACCAGAAACTATCTGAAAATCGACTCGATTATGAACTGGTATTGAAATACAAATCTTCTCCCTGGCTGTCTCTTCTTCCTGAGCACAAAATCAGACTCGAGGGGGACACAAGGATCATCACAAACCTTGACCTTATAAATCCTGAAATCATGATTTTTCAAAAAGTGAAGAGCCCTACTCATACTGGGGATTGATGGTCAGAATCAGAGGAGTCCTTGAAAAATCATTGGGAATCCTGTTGATTTCCATATCTATCATATAAAGATGAGTGTTCTTGTAAGCATAATAAGGAAGGTCTGTGATCACTTTGATTTGTTCCTCTACAAAACTCCGCCCGTTAAAAAACTTCCGGTCAAAATAACGGAACTTGACCTTGTGTTCACCCTCTAATGACCGAAATCCGATCTCCAAATTTTTTATTTTGCGCCAGGAAGTAAACAAAAACCGATAACTTCTCGCATCATCAGAGAGTCTGAATTCTCCGTACTGTTTCATATTGGCAGCCCGGCTTAAGGAATAGAAAGTCAGTTTTTCTCCTGTCAGATAATTCACTCTTTGAGGATGAATCAAAACCGTTCTGGGAAAAAGCGCCAACCAGTAAAAAAGAAAAACACATACTAAAGAGACAGCCAGAGGAGCCGTACGGATCTTGGTTTTCCAAAAACGGCCTTTTTTGTAAACATACATGAGGACAAAAACAACAATCAGTCCAATCCAGACATAATTCGGGGCATAGGATAAATTGTTGACTTTAATGAAAGAAGGCAGAAAGCTAGGAACATAAATGTTCAGATTGCTCAAGAACAAAAACAGGGCCCCGGCTCGAAAGGTGTGAATATGAGTGGTGGACTGGTAAAGAAAAGAGGGATGAATCCATAAGATGACAGAGATGACGAGACTGGCTCCACAGGCAAAGAAAAACAAATAAGAATATGTTTTTTTTCTGTTGTGAATGAAAAAATATCCCACCAGCCATATCATCAGCCAGGAGAGAGGAGTTAATATTCTTCCTTGGGGGCAAAATCCCTGTCTGTGAGTCAGGAACGCATAATTGAAGAGAAAAGGAAGTGAAATGAACAAAACAGCAATGAGGTCTTTTTTGGACCGTCTGAACATCTCCACAGCTCCCACAAACATGAAAAAATAAAAAGGAGCATACAAAAGCAACCCATCTCTCTGGTCCAAAAAATAATCCAAAAAACTATCAATCCGAAGCCATACCGGGATACTCAGTACCAGGTCTCGAAACGCTTTCATTTTCGCTGGATTCATAACACCTTCGTATATGGAAATGGGATTGACAGTCCCGTAAAGCGAATACACAAAATAGGCAAACAGAACCTGAGACACGATGGGAAAAAACAGGAAATAGGTGGTTTTCCAACCTGTTTTGTGTTCTTTCATGAGAAAATACACCGACACCATTAAAAGAGGCCAATATATCAAATTGTACTTCAATCCCATCCAGAAGAAAGAAGAAAGCAAAAAACCACACAGCACCAGCTGGAAAACAGACAAAGGTTTCTGGGAGCGGATTTTACGAAACACATACAAAGAAAAAAACGCCACCACGATTTCCGGATAAAGATGTATGGAGTAAAACAGGATGGGAACCGTGAATGAATACAGAAACCAGAAAAACAGAGCTGTTCTTTCCTTTCCCCAGGTCTCCTGAAAAAACAGAAACAACTGGATCCCTAAAAGGGCTGCCCAGAAACACAATCCCACACTCAAAACAAAGGTCCGGGCTTCTGCATCGAAAAAATGGCTCAGCCAATAAGAGGGCAGCAGGAGAACAGATATTCCGGGAAGATTAATGGGGTAAATGTAAGAAGTCCCTTTTTTACCGAAGCGGCCGTATATCCCAAACTTGATATCGGAAAGAAAAAAAGTGTATTCCTTTTCTTCATAATCATCAGCAATATTGATGTCCTGGTCCTCATACAGGCTGTGAGTGGTGAGAAGATAGTTCGGCTCATCTCCAGTGAACTTTCTCCCATGATGAATCAAAACCATGCTGATGAGGGAATAGATCATCATGGAAACCACAAACAGAATCACAATTTTTCTTTTCATAGACAACTTGCAAAAACTCTGAATTATCTTTTCTGCAGATTCTCGGGTCCTATCAAAACAGCTGATCTGGACTATCTTGATGAATAAAACACCCAGCCCCATCAAGACACCAAGGATGTACAGTCGGACCTGAAGATCCTCTGCGGTCAAGTAATAAGACAGCAGCAATGGTGACAGAAGAGACAGGGACAGGGGAATAAATGAAGTCAGATCGCGGTTAAGAAAAAAAACAAGATCCTTTTCAAATATTTTATTCTCAAGTGCAGCGAGTCCTCTCCACGCAAAGACCAGTGCACTAAAAATGACCAAGGATAACATCAATGTGAAAAACAACGGAGGATTGAAACCATGATGATCTATGGAGTAGGAATGGGATTGGACACAAAGGTGAGTGTAAAAAGAAAGACCGACCGCATTGATAAACAGATAAATCAGCGCCCCAGCAAACCGTTTTTTTTCACAGATCACAGACACTACTCCTGATCGGTTTGGTTTCTCTTTCTCACACATTTGGCAGGAACACCCACTGCAATGGAGTATTCGGACAGAGACTTATGAACCACAGCTCCGGCTCCGATCACACTTCCTTTCTTGATAGAGACTCCGTCCAGCACGGTCACCGAAGCTCCCAACCAGCAGTCTTCTCCGATGTCAATGCCTCCTTTATCCAAAGAAGGCTGTTGCATGATGGGGATATCAGTCCGGTCAAATCTGTGGTTCCCTCCAGCCACAAGATAGCAGTGACCTGCTAAAAAAGTATAGGCTCCGATCTTGATGCGGGTTTCTGAGAGAAGAGAACAATTAGCGGATATATTTGAATAGTCTCCCAAAAATATATCGCCGCCTTTGCAGCTGAGAGTGGTGTTGCGCCCGATATAAGTGTTTCGGCCAATGCGGATTCCCTGATTGTCATCCCCTTTGGCATCCAGAACAGAATAGTCATCAATGAATGCCTGGTTAGAAATCGATATCTTATGGGGATGCCGGATGGTGATATGATGACCAAAAGCCACTCCTTTTCCCACTTTTTCAAACAAAAGGGGATAAAAGATTTTTCGGGCAAACACACCCAAAGCTCCCGGTATCCAGGAAAAGAGCAAAAGAGTGACCTCATATTTGAAGAAACTCCAAAAGCTGTGTTTCCCTACAAAAAGCTGTTGATACTTTTTGTATGCTGATTTCCTTTCCATAAGCTCTTTATGAACACTTGCTTTGTTTTTTTCCATGTTTCAAACCTTAAGCCCGTTTATCCTGACCTATTCATCAAAAAACAGCAGTGTTTTCATTATTATTTTCTTTTCAGCAATTTGCAAGACTTTTTCAAAAACAGTAACTTGAAGACTTTTGGGAGGACTGTTTTCAATCCCAACCGCTGTTTTTTGACATTTCAGGCGAGCTGAACGAAACTGGGGGATATCCCAGGGCAGTTTGCTTGAATCGAATTGAAAATTCAAAATCTCAATGGATTCGCAGAAGAAATAATCATAAAATAAGAAGATGAAAAGCAGATCCCGAAAATCTTTGGGCCAGCATTTTCTCATCAATCCAGACATACTCAACAAAATCATTGACTGCATTTCACCTCAGAAACAGGAACTGATCATCGAGATCGGGGCCGGAAAAGGTTCTCTCACTCGCTTGCTAGCTGAAAAGGCAGGGAAAGTCATTGCCATTGAAAAAGATGAATCTCTCATTCCTTTTCTTGAAAAAAACAAGCCATCGAATGTGGACATACGGCATGAAGATGTGTTGAAAAGTGCATTCCATCAGCTGGCAGAACCGGGGATCACAAAATGTGTGGGAAACCTTCCCTACTCCATATCATCCCAAATATTGTTCAAGCTGCTCAATGAGCACCAGTTTATCAAAGAATGTCATTTTTTGCTTCAAAAAGAGGTGGCGCAGAGAGTCAGTGCTTCTCCTGGATCAAAAAAATATGCTCCCATCTCCATTTTCTTACAGAATGTCTTTTCAATCCATATTCAATTCCATCTTTCTCCCGGAAGTTTTGTGCCTCCTCCGAAAGTCAAGTCCTCTTTAGTCACATTACGAAAACGGAACAAACTAGCCCATGACTTTTTCCAGACAGAATCATTCAAATCATTTATCAAACAAGCGTTTTCTCAGAGAAGAAAGCAATTGAAAAACAATCTCAAGCACATGGGATGGACATCTGAACAAATACTAACCGGATTCAAAAAATGCGGTTTGAATCCCAAAATCAGGGCAGAAAAAGTACCCATGGATGATTTTGCTGCACTTTACCTCTGTCTATCCGATCAAAAAAAAGAAAAAAGATGAAGCATTCATTTTTTCGAGAATCCGGAATATGCAAGAAAACAAAAGAATCAGAGAAACCTCGGCTTTTTATATGAAGAGTGCAGGCCAAATATGATATAATCCTTTTGATGGCCAAAAGAAAAAAATCCAAGAAAAAAACAAAAAAATCAAAAAAACAAGCTCAAACCCGAATCCAAAGGGAAATATCCAGTGTTGTTCTGGTCATGGTCGCTATTTTTCTGCTGATCAGTCTTTTCAGCTACAACTCCAGTGATCCTTCCTGGGCCTCTGTGTCCACAGCAAACCAAAAAGTCCGTAATTACGGGGGAAAAGTGGGGGCTTCTTTATCAGAAGCCCTTCTTCAGTTTTTGGGGCTGGGCTCTCTGGTTCTGCCTGCAGCTTTTATTTTTCTTGGTATTCAATCGTTTCTGCCCAAAAAGAAAACAAGTCTCCTTCCCAGAATAGGAGAAAGCCTTCTTATCTGCATCCTTGTCTGTCCTCTTTTCTCCATGCTGTTCCGCCAAGCATCCTGGAAAGGCAGTGAAATCTCTGCCGGCGGTGTCATCGGAGACCTGATCTCTTCTCTATTGATCAGATATTTCAATCACATCGGATCTCTTCTTATATTATTCGGAATATTGATAGTGGTCTTTCTTTTTTCCACTCATATCCAGATAAGAAGGATCACTGATTTTTTTGTCAGATTTTTTCAATTTATGTTCAAAGAACTGAGAATCAAGATCACAGACTACAAAAAGCAGAAAAGCAAAGAAAAAATGAGACAAAGAGTGGTGGAAAAATACGCCCAAAAAAAACAAGCGGCTGTTCAAAAGCCCCCGGCTCCTTCAAAACCAGCTGCCCCCAAACCAGAAAAAACGTCTCCAGATGGATTTCTGTTTCCTGAATTGAGTGAAAAAGGAGATTACCAATTCCCTGCTTTGAGCCTTCTGGATCCAGGAAAGGAAGCAGAAAAAATTGATAAGAACGAACTTTATCAAAAAAAACAGATCATCGAGGACAAGCTTTCCCAGTTTAAAGTTATAGGTGAAGTGAGAGAGTATCACCCCGGCCCCATTGTCACTACTTATGAATTCTATCCCAGCCCAGGAGTCAAAGTCAGCCAGGTCTCAAGCCGAACCGAAGACCTATCCCTGGCTTTGGGAGCTGAATCATTGAGAATACAGCGGATTCCAGGAAAGTCTTCATTAGGGATCGAAATCCCGAACAACAAGAGAGAAATCATTAAGCTCAGAGATGTCCTCCAAACCAAAAAATTCATGGAATCGCCCTCTAAACTGACCTTAGGCCTGGGAAAGACCATCCACGGAGAACCCTATATCACAGACCTTTCCATCATGCCCCATCTGCTCATCGCCGGAGCCACTGGAACAGGAAAAAGTGTGGCCCTGAACTCCATAATAGCCAGCATCCTGTACAAGGCCACTCCCGAAGAGGTGAGGATTATATTGATCGATCCCAAGAGGCTGGAATTTTCGCTTTATGATGGTATCCCTCATCTGCTCTGCCCTGTGGTCAAGAATCCCAATAAAGCCAGCAACATCTTAAACGATTCCATCAAAAAAATGGAAGACAGATACCATGCCCTGGGCCGCTTGAAAGTGCGGAATATTGACCAATACAACCGGCAGATCCAAGAACTCTCATCCAGACAGAAAAAAGACCTTGAACAGGAAGGAGAAGACAGATTAAAATCCCTTCCCCATATTGTTATCATCATTGATGAACTGGCTGAATTGATGATGATCGGGGATAAGGAGGTGGAATACTGCATCGGAAGGCTGGCTCAATTAGCCAGAGCCGTTGGGATTCATCTGGTTATGGCCACCCAACGTCCCTCCACTGATGTGATCACAGGAACCATCAAAAATAATTTTTCCTGCCGCATCGCTTTCCGCGTTCCTTCCAAAATTGACTCTCAGATCATCATTGATACCGGAGGTGCCGAAAAATTGTTAGGCCGGGGAGATATGCTCTTCATGCCCCCAAACTATCCTAAAATCATAAGGCTCCACAGCTCATTCATTTCACTTCAAGAGGTGAGCCGTCTATTGAAGCACATTAAGGAACAGAGAAAACCGGATTATGATAAAAAAATCATCAAGGCCTTGAAAGGCGCTCCCGGAAAAACCACAGACAGAACCCAGGAAAAGGATGAACTGTTTGAAAAAGCGGTTGAACTGATCTTGAGCACAGGGCAGGCATCCGCATCCTATCTGCAGAGAAAACTGAGACTGGGATATGCCCGGGCTGCCAGAATCATAGACCAGATGGAGCAGGAAGGGATCCTAGGCCCCTCCAAAGGAAGCAAACCCAGAGAAATCCTCATCAGTACAGAAGCCTATATAGAAAAATTAAGACAAAAAAAATAGAACCAACGGCATTTGCTTGAAAAGACATGACTTGCCAATGGTGACACCACCATTTATAATAATATGAGCCAATTCATAACTGTGATCCTTTGTGAAAACTTGTGATCCGCCAAGGTTGAAAAAGTGAAAAAGACAGAGAATTCCTATGATTTGAAAAAAATCACGTCCAAATACAGGCCTATTGTCACTTATAAAGTCAAAAAATCGATCGGCTCTCACACACCTGAATGGGAAGACATTGTCAATGAAATCATGCTCAATACCATAGAAAAGGTGAAATCCGGAGAGTTCAAAGGTCAATCCTCCATAGGCACCTTTATCTACACCATCACAAGAAGAAGAATCATTGATCACATAAGAAGAAAAAAGAAAAAAATAAAAAAGCACATCCCTGAATCTGACCCGTTCCCTGATCCCTACGTGCAGATAGAAAACAAAGAAAGAGCTGAAATGCTTGCCAAGAAACTGGAAGAACTCAAGCCAAAGTACAAAAAAGTGTTGTACCTCTACTATTATAAAGGACTTGCCCGGAAAGAAGTGGCTCAAAAATTAGGAATTTCACCCAGAAGAGTGAGCGAAAGAGTGCATTATGCCCAAAAATTATTGAGAAAAATAATAAATAAATAAATTTTCCATAATTATGTGTTTATTTCGACTAAACTTATGAAATTTAATTAGGGGTGAGACCAATGGAAGAATGCAGACATGAGGACCTTATTGATGATTACCTGTTCAACAGGCTGAACCACGAAAAAAAACAGGAATTTGAGGAACACCTGTTCAACTGCCCCCATTGTTTTGAGCAAGTCCAACAAAAAACCGAACTCATATCCGTGATCAAGGATCACGCGGATTCCATATTCAAAGACATGCGCATCACAGAAAAAACCAAAAACCCTGTTCAGCAGAAAATTATTGGATTTTTATCTCCCAAACCTCTTATATCTGCAGCTGTCACCGCTGCTTTGGTTTTGATCGTTGTTTTCGGCATTCTTCCGCACAAAGCAAACAAAACACAGGAATTTATACTCAACAATGATACAGTCAGAGGAAGTTCCATCACTTTGATCTCCAAAGCGGTTCCCTCTGAATTCAGATGGGAGGCCATTGGAAAGGACGTGGAATATAAAGTCTCTGTGTACAATGATGAGCTGATCTGGGAAAAAAGCACCACCAAGAATTCCATATCACTCCCGGATGAGATCAAATCCAGAATGACGCCGGGAAAAAGTTATTTTTGGCAGGTCAAAGCCTTTTCTCCCCAAGGAAGGCTCATCACTGAGTCAAGCAAGGTGCAATTCACCTGGCAAAAGAAAGACCATCCATAATATTGTTCCATTAACCGGAATCAGTCTTCCTCGATGTCCTCTTCTTCACTGTACATCCGGCCCCTGCTTTCTTCTTCAAAAGCAAGGCAACACATAAGCCGGCCGCAAAGCCCTGATATCTTAGTGGGATTGATGGTGATATTCTGTTTCTTCGCCTTTTGTATGGTCACAGGCTCAAAACTTTTCATAAAACTGGCGCAGCACAATCTGCGTCCGCAAACCCCGACTCCTCCGATCATCTTAGCTTCATCTCTCACTCCGATCTGACGCATCTCGATTCTCATCCGGAACTTCTTCGCTAGATCTTTCACCAATGCTCTGAAATCAATCCGGCCATCTGCTGTGTAATAAAATATCCCCTTTTTCTCATTAAAGAAATACCTCACCCTCACCAGCTTCATGGGCAGTTTGCGTGCCTTGATTCTTTGTAAGCAAAAATCAAAAGCTTCCTTTTCTTTCTTTCTCATCCAGGCAAATTTATCTTTGTCTTTTTGAGTGGCTTTGCGAATGACTTTGGAAGCTCCTTTTTCTGCCTTTGCATTCTTACAAAGTTTTCTGGGGGTTTCCAGCACTATAGCCAGCTCGCCCCCTAAAGTAGACTCAATAAGGCAGATATCACCGACGTTCAATTCTGTATTGTTTTTATCTGCACGAAAAGTCTTTTGGAGGCGTTCAGAAAACAGATAAACGATCTCAGACATTTTTTCTGTCCATTAATTCAATGGTCATGGTATTCATCAGATTTTTCCTATTGATATTCCTTTCCATCATCCGGGTGCATTCTTCCATCACACCCAGCGATACAATGGCCTCTTTCAGGGTCATGATTTTTCCCATCTCTTGCAGTGCTTCTCTATAATCCGGATTGATCAGCAGCGAGCCGCTGGATCCGCTCTTTAGCAAAATGATATCTCTACAGAATGAAGAGATGATCTCTAACAAGGGCTTGATGCTTTGTTCAAAGTTCTCTTTGCGCATCCGGGAATACTTTTTAAAAGAATCAGCTGGCTTTCCTCCTTCCACTAAAGACGAAAACAGTCGGAATGCTTTTTTTCTCTGCTCTTCTGCTTCGTCCCAATCAAATTCCAATGCCCGTCTCATGCTGCCCTGGACTAAAAGAGAAATGATTTTCGCTCTCTCCTCATCTGTTCCCATATGCATCAATTTCTTTTGGATATCATATTCAGAGATCGGGGCGAATTTCAGAATCTGGCATCTTGACTTTATGGTGGGCAGGATGGAAAACAAGTTGTCTGTGGTGAGGATGATATGAGAAAACAGAGGGGGCTCTTCCAGGACTTTGAGCAAGGAATTGGAGGCAGACTGATTCATTCTCTCTGCCTGTTCAATGATGAACACCCTTTTCTTCCCGGTCATGGGCCTCAGATAAGCAGCCTGCTTGATCATCCTGATTTGATTGATCTTGATCTCATCCTTTTCAGCTTCAATTTTTATCACATCCGGAAAAACATTGCTTTTGATCGCCTTACATGAGGAACATTCCCCACAGGCATCTTCCCTTTTATGGAGACAGTTCAACGCTTTGGCCAGAATCAGCGCAGCATCAATTTTGCCCACTCCCTGAGGTCCGTAAAACAAAAGAGAACTGGGAACCTTCCCTCTTTGAAGCGACCTTTTCAGGATATTCCGGGCCCTTTCATTGCCTGTCATTTCATCAAATGACAGAGACTTCTTTTGTTCCTTCACTTTCTCAATCATTCAAAAAAATATTTTCTAAAAAAAAGTTCAATCAAACATAGGATCGTCAACAACCTTCAATGTTTGGCTCATCACTTCTTTGTCTTCAATCATTAAGCTCACCGTGTATTTCCCGGCATCCACGATTTCTCCTCTTCGGGCCCATCTGGATGATCCATCTTCTTCCGGTTTCTTTCTCAGATCCCAGAATATCTTGTGCAGTCCTGTTTTTGAGCCACCTTTGGCCGCATAAATCTCTTCGCCCTTCATGTTTTTGATGCAGAGCTTCACGGATTTTGTTTTTTCCTTAAGATAATAATAAAAGGTGCCCCCCACATCCGGATTGATAACCCGGGCAAATTCTCCATATGTCTGCCCTCGTCTCTCAAACCTGTTCCACTTGACTGCCTGCTGGATCTCAAAAAGATGATGGTCTTGAGTAAAAACCTCCTGTGAAAATTCTTTAAACGGATAAATATCTGCAATGTAAATGCCTCTTCCATAAGTTCCTATGGCTAGGTCTCTGTCTCTGTTCTGAATATCCAGACTCATGATGATCACATCTGGTGCTGAAGAGGACATGTTGGTCCACGTCTCTCCTCTGTCAAGGCTGACAAAAACCCCATAATCTGTGGCCAGATACAGAACATCCGGATTATCCGGGTCTTCCTCAATATCTCTGACTGGATTTTTCATCCCGGCAGAGATATCTTTCCATGTTTTTCCCATGTCTTCAGTCACAAAAATATAAGAATCATCTTCATTGTGAGTCCTGTACCCGGAATAAGTGACATAGCACCTTTCCAATTTATGTGCTGATGCCTCTACTTTGGTCACCCATCTGTCATAAGGAATCCGGGCTCCGTTGATGCCTGATTCGGCTTCTCCTTTTTCATTGTAAAACCTCTGTGTGATATTCACCCAGTTGTCTCCGCCGTCTGTGCTCAATTGAAGATTCCCGTCATCAGTCCCTGCCCAATAGATCCCAGGTTTCACAGGGGATTCGGCAAAGGTGTATATAGTGGCATACTGAAGATTGGTGAGTTTGGATTGCTCAATCCGTTCTTTATTGTGCTTGGATAAATCAGGGCTGATGGTCACAAAAGTGCCGGGTTCCCCTCGGCTGTTGGACTTGTGCACATGCTGTGAACACACATACACGATCCCCGGATTGTGCGGAGACAGAACAATGGGCGCATCCCACTGATACCGTTCGGAATCTTTTCCTGCTTCTCTCTCTTCTTGGGTGTTGCGTTTGGAAAGACTTGTGATAGCCCCGGTATTCAGGTTCATTTTTCTGGAGTAGCCGAACTGGCTTTCAAAATAGATATACTCTGGATTCCACCAGTCCCTTTCCACATAAAATCCGTCTCCGGAGGGGAGATAGGTCCAGTCCGCAGGATAGACTCCATAAGAGTTTCTGTTCTGCGATGGGCCAAGCCAGCAGCCGTTATCTTGGGTTCCTCCCATCACATTATAAGGAAACTCCTGATCAACCGAAATATCATAAAACTGCTGGGCGCTGATGGTTTCTTTCTGTGACCAGTGTTTTCCTCTATCCCAGGTCTCACTGACCCCTCCATCATTAGCGGATAAAATATGATCTGAATCCAAAGGATCGATCCAAATCCCTCTCATGTCCACATGGCATCTGTGCTGTCCGGACCAGGTGGTGTTTTTAAAGGTCTTGCCTCCGTCTTCAGAAACTTTGGGATAGACTTCCACTGCGTAAAGGACCTGGTCATTGTTAGGATCGACCTCGATCCTTCCCGAATAACCTGCTTCAATGGCATTGACCTCTATGCTTCCTCCGGATATCTTGTATTCTGTCATCTGTTTCCATGTTTCACCCTGATCTTCCGAACGATAGATGATCCCTGATTTGGTAACAGGTTCCATGGCTTGGAGAACAGGGGCATAAAGGGTTTGGATTACAAACCGGTTCAAGACTTGATACCTTCCTCTCGGCTCTTTGGAGTCCTTGTCTTCATCCTCTTCTGTTTCTTCTTGGTTCTCTTCCATGGGCTCTTCCTGGTCTAATATCTCTTCCACCTCAGCCATGTCGTCAAGGATATCTTCCTGCTTTCGGTACACTTTTTTGGCTTTATTGAGGAATTCGTTCAAATCAACACCGATGTTTTCAAGAAAATCCTCATCTTTGATCAGTTCATTGAGTTTCTCTGCCAGCTCAGCTTCATCCTCAGCAGAGACAGGCTTGAAATCGACCATTTTTAAAAGAGCCGGTTCGATCTCAAAAGATTTGAATTGATTGAAATAGGAATCTTCCTTAAACAAACGGCCCGCTCTGTAGAGCTGCCTGTTCTTTCTCTGGTCCAGGCCAAGGTCCACTTCTTCATCCATACGGATGTACACAATTAAAGGATTTGGGGGATAAATGGTGATTCCGTTCCATCCTGTCTCGATATCCATGGGAAGTCCATTGGTCAGTTTTTTCCAGGTTTTTCCCCCATCCTCGGATTTATAAAAATGATTTTCGGGCTGCCGGTCAATGAATGTCCAGGTCCGGCGATAAGTCTTATAAGCAGCAGCAATGATGACATCTGAGTTGGTGGGATCGATCACAAAATCACCCACTCCTCTGTCTTTGAGGTCCAAGACCTGTTCCCAGGTTTTTCCTCCATCCACTGTTTTGTACAATCCTCTCTGACAGTCCATTTCATTATCATACAATTTGCCCTCGGCCGCCACATACACGATATCCGGATTTTTTGCATCCACCGCGATTTTTGGGATGAAATAACTGTCTTCCAATCCAATGTGGTTCCATGTATTGCCCGCATCATCCGACCTCCACATTCCATTTCCATGTGCACTGGACCGGGCATGAAGCGCCTCCCCTGTTCCTACATAAACTCTGTTGGAGTCAGAGGGAGCCACGGCAATATTTCCGATGCTCATATTTCCATAATCATCAAATATCGGTTTAAAGCTGATTCCTCCATCTTCGGTCTTCCAGATTCCGCCAGTTGCAGTGGCCACATAATAAACCTTGCTTTGACCCATGGGAACTGCAAAATCAGTGATCCTCCCGGAAAAAGTGAAAGGTCCGATATGCCTCCACTTGAAAAGGTCCAGCTGTTCTGTGGATACAACATCTTCTGCAAAAAGCACACTCTGAAAAAGAAAAATCAAAGCCAAACACACTGATAATGAGATCAAACCCAATGACTTGTTTTTGTTCATGTTTCTTCCTCCCATTCTATTTTACCTGAACCATTCATAGAAAAATGGCAATGAAATTCAAATGCAGTTTGCTCCCTTCAAATTTTTAACGTCATTGTTGGCACTGTTTTTTCGGCTTCTGCGCAACTCCCTCCATCCGTAAAAAACAGTCAATGGTATATGGTGAATGGTTTTTCAATTTACATTTCACAATGAACCATTCACAATATTTTTTCTTCAATATCGCTTCAACCACACTCGAATTCCATCAAAGCTAAATACTTTTTATTCATCGTCAGTTTACCATTAACTGTATTTTTGTGAAAGAAATATCATCCTTGTGCCTTGCAACTGCAGCCATCTTAACTCATGAATAACTCAAGTTTATTGAAAATTTCCGTCTCCTTGAATGATTCTTTTCAAAAACCAACCTGTATAGGACTTTTTCTCCTCTGCCACTTCTTCCGGGGAACCGGAAGCCACAATCTGTCCTCCTTTATCTCCTCCTTCAGGCCCCAGATCAATAATATAATCCGCAAACTTGATCACATCAAGATTGTGTTCAATGACGATCACTGTGTTTCCCAGCCTGACCAGTTCAGAAAGCACCTCTAAAAGTTTCTTCACATCATCAAAATGAAGTCCGGTGGTGGGCTCATCCAGAAGATAAACCGTCTTTCCTGTATTTTTTCGGCTCAATTCCTTGGTCAGTTTGATCCTCTGTGCCTCGCCACCTGAGAGGGTGGGAGCTGGCTGGCCAAGACGGAGATATCCCAGGCCGACTTTTATCAGAATTCCCAACCGAGACCTCAGCTTTGGATGAGCTTTCAGATGTTCATACGCTTCAGTGACTGTCATCTCAAGAAAATCAGCAATATTTTTTCCCTTATACCTCACTTCAAGGGTTTCTCTATTATATCTTTTGCCACCGCATCTGTCACATGTGACAAAAACATCCGGAAGAAAATGCATCTCAATTTTTTTTGCTCCGGCACCGCGGCATTCTTCACACCTTCCTCCCTTCACATTGAAACTGAACCGGCCTGGTTTGTATCCTCTCATTTTTGCCTCAGGGGTCAAAGCAAACAGTTTTCTCAAATCTGTAAAAAGACCAGTATAAGTGCCAGGATTGGACCGGGGGGTTCTGCCAATGGGTTTCTGGTCCACAGAAACCACTTTATTGAGGACCTCAGTGCCTGTGATGGTGTCATGATCCCCGGGTCTGATTTTTGAATGGTGGAACAGATTAGAAAGCTTCTTATAAAGAATATCATAGACCAGAGTGCTTTTTCCGGATCCGGAAATCCCTGTGACCACTGTAAAGGCAGACACAGGAAATCCAACGTCAATGTTTTTCAAATTGTGTTCTGCTGCATTCTTTACCGTTACCCATTTCCTTAGGATTCTTCTTTCTTCGGGAACAGGGATAAACTTCTTATGTTTCAAATAGTCTGATGTCAAAGAATCAAAAGACGCAACAATCTGGTTGAAATCTCCTTCAGCAACCTTTTCTCCTCCCTTTTCACCTGCCCCGGGTCCTAAATCCAAGATGTAGTCCGCAGACCGGATGGTCTGTTCATCATGTTCCACCACCACCACAGAATTTCCCTGATCCCGGATTTCTTTGAGCAGGGATATGAGTCTCTGGTTATCTTTTTGGTGGAGTCCGATGGTGGGCTCATCCAGCACATAAAGGACTCCTCTCAGATGAATCCCGACCTGGGCAGCCAAACGAATCCGGCGCGCTTCTCCACCAGACAGGGAAGATGTGGTTCTTGCCAAATGAAGATAGGACATTCCTAACCGGTCCATCACGTGAAGACGAGAATGAATCTCTTTTAATATTTTGGCTGCGATCAAATGAAGGTCCCCTTCAAATTCAAAGCCTTTGATTTCTTTGAGCAACCGGTTGATAGGAAGACAGCTCAATTCATATATGTTTTTTCCCCCTATTGTTACAGCCAGGCTTTCTTTTTTCAAACGGCTTCCTTGGCAAACAGGGCACAATTCCTCACTCACCCGAAGCTTTCCCCTCCGATCTGTGATGGTCTTGAATCCAATCCCCTTGCAATGGTGACAGGCTCCATAAGGACTGTTAAAGGAAAATGACCGGGGCTCCAGCTCCGGAAGGCTGATCTCACAATAAGGACATAAAAGTTTTAAAGAAGAGAGGACCTCATTTCCTTTGGGATCGATCAGGACCAAATCACCATCTGACATCTCCAAGGCCGTTTCCACTGCATCTTGGAGTCTTTTTTTTGATTTGTCCGACACAGACACTTCATCCACTAACAGTTCAATGCGGTGCTTTTTTGTTTTTTTTAAGCTGATTTCTTCTTCCAGCGGGCGAAACTGCCCGTCCACTCTCACCCACAGGAATCCTTTGGTCCTCAACCGGTCTAGCAGCTTCACATGTTCCCCTTTTCTCCCTTTGACCACCGGAGAGAGAATTTTTAAGGTCCTGCCTTTATTCTTTTTTTGGATGGTCTTCCATATTTGATCCGAAGTCTGGGAGCTGACCTTTCGTCCGCATTGGGGACAATAAGGAGTGCCCACTCGTGCAAACAAAAGTCTGAGAAAATCATACACCTCTGTAACAGTCCCAACAGTGGAGCGGGGATTTGTGGAAATGGTCCTTTGGTCAATGGAAATGGACGGAGAGATTCCTTGAATGGATTCCACCTCTGGCTTTTCCATCTGTTCGATATATTGTCGGGCATAAGCTGACAAGCACTCGATATATCTTCTCTGCCCCTCCGCAAACAGGGTATCAAAAGCCAGTGAGGACTTTCCAGAACCACTGGGGCCTGTGACCACGATCATCTTGTTTCGGGGCAGGTTGACATCGATATTTTTTAGATTATGCTGAGCTGCTTTTTTAATTTTGATTTCTTTGAGCATAACAAACCTGGACTATTCATAAAAAAATGGCGATGTTATCATTATTATTTTCATTTCTGCGATATGCAAGACCTTTTCAAAAGCGATAAACGGAACACTAAAAAACTGCATATGGTGAATGGTCAATGGCCCATAGTGACTCAATTTACAATTCACGATTCACCATTCACAGCTATTATCAATGTCGCTTCAGCCACACTTGAGTTTCAACGAGCTTAAAATCTTGACTCGTGAATAACCCAGATGACATATTCTATTCTTTTCTCGGATTTTAGGCAACTTTCAAGTTTTTCTTGGTCGTTATCTTTAGTGTTGACCAAATCAAGTTAAAAATAATATGATGAAAATAAGATGGAAAACAATATTTTGAAATCCCTAGATCGGCTCAAAGTCGAGGGAAGCCGGACAGATTCCATCAGAACCATCAAACACATCCCTCCCAAACAGGGCCGTTATAAAGAATATCCCTCAGACATCCACACTTCACTCGAAAAGGCATTCAAAAAAAAGGGCTTTTCCAAACTTTATACCCACCAATTTCTATCCTGGCAGAAATCCCAGGAAAACAAAAATATCGTGGTAGTGACCCCTACGGCCTCAGGGAAAACCCTGTGTTATAATCTTCCGGTCTTAGATTCTCTCTTAAAGGATTCTTCCTCCAGGTCGATTTACTTGTTTCCCACAAAAGCTCTGTCCCAGGATCAGAAGTCTGAACTGGATGAAACCATTAAGCTTTTGCCTGAAGAGATCCGGATCTTCACTTATGACGGAGACACTCCTCAGGACGCACGCAAGGCCATACGGGCCAGAGGACACATCATCATCACCAATCCGGATATGCTGCACACAGGGATCCTCCCTCACCACACCAAATGGATCAAGCTGTTTAAGAATCTGAAATACATTGTGATCGACGAACTTCACAACTACAGAGGAATTTTTGGAAGCCATCTTGCCAATATCTTAAGAAGGCTCAAGCGAATCGCCCATTTTTATGGCTCTTCACCCCGTTTCATCCTGTGCACAGCCACCATTGCCAATCCTGTTGAAATGGCAGAAAAGACCATCGAAGAACCGGTATCTCTCATTGACGAGAACGGAGCTCCCAGCGGAGAAAAGTATTTCATTTTTTACAATCCCCCTGTGGTCAATAAATACCTGGGAATCCGACGCTCCTATGTGGGTGAAGCCAGGTCTGTGGCTTCGGTCTTCCTCAAAAACAAACTCCAGACCATTGTTTTTGCACAGAGCCGGCTGATCACAGAAGTCCTCCTCACTTATCTCAAAAGGGATTTTGAGGACAACATCAAAAATAAAGGTCTTATTCGCGGCTATCGGGGAGGTTACCTCCCTAAAAAAAGAAGAGAAATCGAGAAAAACTTAAGACAGGGAAAAATCCGCGGAGTGGTCTCCACCAACGCCCTGGAACTGGGAATCGACATCGGAAGTCTTGACGTGGCTATCCTGGCAGGCTATCCCGGTACCATCTCCAGCACCTGGCAGAGGTCCGGAAGAGCCGGCCGTAAAACCGATGCTTCAGCAGCTGTTCTGGTGGCATCAAGCTCTCCTTTGGATCAATTCATCATCAACAATCCTGATTATTTTTTCTCTAAAAACCCTGAAAAAGCACTGATAAACCCGGACAATCTGTCCATTCTGGTCAATCATATCGAATGCGCCATTTTTGAACTTCCTTTCAAAGACGGAGAAAAATTCGGGAATATCAACATAGACGATATCCTTCAATTTCTGGAAGACGAAAACCTGGCCATGCATTCAAACGGAAAGTGGTACTGGACTTCCGAAGCTTATCCTGCTGACGAAGTCAGCCTCAGAAGCATCAGCTCGGATAATTTTGTAGTGGTTGACCTGACTCAAAAAACAGAAGTGATTGCTGAAGTCGATTTCACCTCTGCACTCACAGCCCTTCACCCCAAAGCCATATATATATGCGAAGGAGAGCAGTATTATGTGGAAAAACTTGACTTTGAGCAAAGGAAAGCTTATGTCAAGAAAACAGATGTGGATTACTACACCGATGCTATTGATTACACCAAAATCAAGATCCTTGAAGAATTTGACCAAAAACAGGTCAAAAAAAGCCGCATTTCTCACGGAGAAGTTCATGTGGCCACTCAGGTAGTGGGCTTTAAAAAAATCAAATTCCACACCATGGAAAATGTGGGAGCCGGAGAGCTCACTCTTCCTCAAAACGAGATGCACACCACAGCTTATTGGGTGACCATCCCCGCCTCCATTTTGAAATCCCTTTCTTTTTCAGCAGAACAAAAGATTAACGGCCTGTTCGGCCTCTCCTATTGTCTGCACCACGTGTCTCCTCTTTTTATGATGTGCGATTTGCATGACATCGGAGTTTCGGTGGGGGACAATTCCACTGGCAAGTCCGTTCCTCCCCGGGATATCAGGCTCAAACTGGCCAAAGAAGAAAAACCCATTGATTTCTCTCAAGAAGACTTTGAGCCCAATATCTTTATATACGACAATTTTCCGGGAGGAATCGGTTTGAGCCCTTCTTTGTTTGAGCTCGACGACACACTGTTGGAATACTGTCTCAAGACCATCCAGTCCTGTCCCTGTCAAGAAGGATGCCCTTCCTGCGTGGGGCCAACTAGAGAAAGCGGAGCGTTTGCCAAACAGGTTGCCCTGAATATATTGAAAAAAATCTTGTCACTTTGAGCATATTTTTTTCAGCTGCTTTTTGGGACCGATCACCATCAAAACATCGCTGTCTTTGATCACAAAATCTGCCTTGGGTATCAGAGTGGTCTTTTCCGGGACCAGGCCTTTGACCGCTATCACTTGTATCTCATAACGGTTGATCAAATCCAATTCCATGAGACTCTTCCCGATAAATTCCTCAGGCGGAGCGATTTCCCTGATCTCGATTCCAGAGGATAAAGGCAGAAAATCTAGCACATTGGGATTGCTCAATTTCATGGCCGTCTTCACAGCCATATCTCTTTCTGGATAGATCACCTCTGAGGCTCCCACTGCTTCTAAGATTTTGGCATGATCTTCGGAGAGGGCTTTGGCTATGATCCGCTTGATATGCATCTCGCTCAGATAATGCACAGTTAAAATCGATCCTTCCATATTCGGGCCCAGACTGATGATGACCACATCCATCTCTTGAATCCCAACTGCTTTGAGGTTTTCTTTATCTGCGGCCTCCATGTGCACCACATGGGAGGCGTAATTCTTTATCAGATCCGCTCTTTCTTTATCATGATCAATGGCCAAGACCTCTTCATTCATCTCAAAGAGAGTTCTTGCCACATGAAATCCGAAACTTCCCAAACCAATGACACCAAATTTCATTTCAGCCACTCCCTGTCAAACATTTTATCCGATCATAATGGATTCCTCAACATAATCGTATCTTCCTTTGGCTCTGGCACGGCTGAACGCATACAAAAAAGTCAGAGGCCCGATCCTTCCTATGTACATGGTCAAAATGATCACAATCTTTCCCACTTCATTCAACCGCGGAGTCAGTCCAAGAGACAACCCAACAGTGCCAAAAGCGGAAAAGACCTCAAAAAACACTTCTCTCATATTCACTCCTGGCTGGCTGATAAGAAGGACAAACACAGAGACACTGATCACACAGATCCCCAAGGTGATCACAGTGAATGCTTTGGTGATCAATTTGAACGGAATGGTCCGATGAGACAAACTGACCGATTCTCTGGCCAAAAGCCTTGATCTCACAAATGCCAGGACCGCTCCCACTGTACTGGTTTTGACCCCTCCGCCAGTGGAACCCGGTGAAGCTCCGATAAACATCAAAACAATCAAAAAAAACACCATTCCAAATCCCAGGGCATTCAGGTCCATGGTGTTGAAACCAGCGGTTCGCGGTGTCACCACCTGAAAAACAGAAGACAGAACTTTTTCTTTAACCGAAAGGCTTTTTAATGAATGATTGTGTTCCAGAACAAAGAACAAAAACGATGAAAACACCAGAAGGACCAGCGTCATCTGATAGACAAGTTTGGTATGCAGAGAAAACCGGATTCGTTTTTTCTTCAGTCTGCCCATCACATAGCCGGAGGTTTCCCTTAACACTACAAAACCAAGTCCTCCCAGCACGATCAAAACCATCAAGTTCAAATTGATCCAAGTTTGGCCCTGAAAGGATTGGAAACTGTCTTTGTAAAGACAAAATCCGGCATTACAAAATGCAGAAATGGAGTGAAATAGGGAATGAAACACAGCTTGTCTCTCAGGAAAATGTTCAGTGAACTCAAAATAAAAGAACACCGCACCTATAATCTCAATCGCTATGGTGAATAAAAAAACATCTTTGATCAAGGTCTGGACCCTTATGGAAGAAGCGTGTGTGAAATCTTGTTTGAGAGATAGACTGTCCTTGACAGCAATTCTCTTGCCTGCTACAAGAAGAATCAAGGTGGAAAAGGTCATGATACCCAGGCCTCCGATCTGAAAGAGCAGCATGATGACCATTTGGCCTATAGGAGAAAAATAGGTTCCAGTATCTTGGACAATGAGTCCGGTCACACACACTGCTGATGTGGATGTGAACAACGCATCGGTGATGGAAATGTGGCCGGATATTGTGCTGAACGGCATCCACAAAAGGACAGCACCCACTCCAATGGCCACCACAAAACTCACCGCAAGGAACTGGGCCGGATGAAACCTGATCTCCTTGAATATGTGTCTCCTGCTGTTTTTCATTGATGGGGCTCTTTGGATTCAGGAATCCAATCTATGACTTATTTGTGTTTTTGTCAAATCCCGTCCGTTTCCTCTCAAAACACAAACCAGGTTGACAATGGTTCAGGTGTATGCTACTTTTTGGAATCAAAAATGAACTTTGTCCAACTGATCATCAAAGCCAGCATCGTGGTCCAGATCGTATTGGTCGTTCTGCTGTTTTTTTCTGTTTTCTCCTGGGCTATCATCTATTACAAACGAAAATCATTCAAAACAGCTGAGAGAGAATCAGAGAGGTTCATGTCTGTCTTTAAAAAAAGCAGAAACCTGGCTGAAGTGAACAATGCTTCCCAAAAATACAAATCAAGCCCTTTGGCTTCCCTTTTCAGATCCGGATTCAAAGCCCTGGCCTATACCAAAAAATCAAATCCAGAATCCTCTTTATCTCCGCAGCACCTGGAAAGCATCAACAGAGCGCTGATCAAGGCTTCCAATAAGGAAGTGAAAAAACTTGAAAAAATGATGAGTTTTTTGGCGACCACAGGAAGTGTCACTCCATTCATTGGCCTTTTTGGAACAGTATGGGGTATTATGGACTCATTCATCGGCCTGGCCATCACCAAGACTGCCAGCATTTCCACAGTAGCCCCAGGAATTGCCGAAGCTCTGGTTGCTACAGCTTTGGGCCTCTTTGCCGCGATTCCTGCTGTCATCGCTTACAACCACTTCCTGCAAAAAATCAAAGAGAAC
>WJMT01000018.1 GCA_014727835.1 Candidatus Aminicenantota bacterium
TCTATCATTCCCTGAATATCTTTTGCAGTGAAATTGCCTGAACCGTCATTGACATGGAGATTTCCCCTGACTCCCTCAATGTCCATATTGCCAGAGCCGTCATCAATCTTCACATTGCCGGTGATATCATAAAGGTCCATATTGCCTGATCCGTCAGTGATTTTTGCTCCTTTACTGATGTTTCGGATGCGCATGTCTCCAGAGCCGTCATGAACTTTCAGGGCACCCTTCACATTCTCAATCCAAATAGATCCGGATCCGTCATCCACATCCAGGTTGATTTCAGAAGGGATGTGAACAGTGAGGTTGATGGACCTTTCCCTGGTAGAGAAAAAAGAATTCATGGGTCTGAATTTGCTGATGAGATAAGCGGTGTCGCCTCTTTTTTTCAAGCTGAGCACCACTTCATCCTGAATGTATTTTGACGCTTTGTCCTTATTCATTCCCTCAACAATGATCTCTGCTTCAACGTTGATACGGGACAGCCCTTTTTCAGTGCTGATTTTCAAAAAGCCGGCTCCGCATTCAATATCCAGCTCTCTGATACCCGCTGAATCTAACGTCAGGTCCTTGAATTGCTGATGAGCTGACAGAAAAGGGCTCAAAATAAGTATGAGCGAGCACATAAGAATCAAGTGTGTTTTCATTTCATCCTCCATATAGAGATTAAGACATATGTCTTCACTTATATAAACGAAGAGAAAAAGGAAAAAGTTCGCTTTTAATTGAAAAACCGCATGAATCTGTTTTAAAAAGCAGAAGGTATTGACAAACAAAAAATTATCATTCAAGATAAATTATAAAAAAAGGATTCAGTATGACTTTACTCGGTTTGTTATTCCTGTTGTTCATTGCATCCATTGCCGGAAGCCTGGGGGCTCATATCGCGGGAAGAAGAGGTTTGGGATGTCTGGCCTCTATCGCACTGGGTTTTATCGGCGCAATGATCGGAACATTTATGGCCAGAGAGCTGGACCTCCCCTTAGATCCTTACATTCGATTCGGATCTCACAATTTTCCTATCATCTGGTCCATTTTAGGGGCCGCCCTTTTTGTGGCTTTCTTGAATCTTGTGTCACCCAGAAGAACAGAAAAATAGAATCAAATGATTAGGCTTTGATAGATTTGATGAGTTTTCTCGCTGATTTGATCCCAATTGAAATCCCGATTCATCATTTCTTTTTGCTTGCGTTTTTCGTTTTTTGAGATGCCTTTTTGATACAATTCTAATAACTTATTTTCTAAGATTTTTATTTTTCCTGGGGGAAAATACCTGTATTCGGGAAGTTTGAAATCTCTTGTTTGAGGGATGGAGCTTACGAGAACAGGAAGCCCATAAACAAGAGCTTCCAGTAGTGTTAAGGGCATCCCTTCATAGTAAGAGGGAAGCACATATAATCCAGCGTTTGAATACAGCTCTTCCAATGCTTTTCCAGAAAGGAATCCAGTTAATATGATTTTGGGATTTTTCTGAGCGGTTTGTTCAATTTTGCTGCTGTACTTTGTTTTGTAGTCAGCACTTCCCGCGATAACCAGATCAAATGGAGGATTTTTGATGTTAGAATAAGCAGACAATAAATCATGCAGCCCTTTCTCAGGGACAAAACGACTCACAGCCAAAACATATTTTTTTGGTGAGATGTTGAATTGTTTTAGAGTGATTCCTGGTTTTCGTATATTTGGGGGATTGATTCCGTTTGGTATATAAAAGAGATGCGGCTGATTATACTTTTTTTGAAGGTATCTTTGGTTGGCTTTAGAAATAACAATCACTCTGTCTGCCATTTTCAGACCAATGTACTCTCCCCATTTCAATGCTTGCTTTGCTATCAGATTCCATTTCTCATGTTGATAGTTGATGCTGTGATGAGTCATAACAGTTTTAATTCCAAACAATTTTAAGATTGGGATCACCAGTGCAGGCCCGATACTGTGCACATGAACAACATCCGGCTGTTTGATCAGTGCGATCCAGAGGCTTAAAATAACATGAAAAATGGTCTCAAAGTTTTTGTTTTTTGGAGCCCACAAATAGAGCAGGCGAATCCCCTCCCAATTTTCGTGTCTGTTTTTTTTTGCAAAATAAAAGCTTCTTGCTGTCACCGTGATATCCAACTCTTTTTTCGCTAATCTTTTGTAGAGTTCTTCACTGTGATTCTCAGCACCACCCAAGGTGTTTGGAAGCCCCCTGATTCCCAAAACCATAATGCGCATTTTAAATATCTAAACAATGATTGAAAGCTAATTTGATTTTATTTTTTGCAACCCAAAAAATCAATTTCCATGGCTTTCTTATGATTTCATGGCGTTCAGTCACCACAAAACAGCATTCCCTCTGACAGTCCTTAATTTTTTTTCTTATTTTTTTGCTCTTTTCTGATTGCATTATGTTTTCAAACGAATCCTGCTTGATATTGCCGATAATCCAAGCTTCAGCTGATCCGTTGCAGGGGATAACATTGCCCCAGGGATCAACAAAAAAGAAATCTTTTCCTGCCCCACAAGGAGGTCTGTAACCCCGGGGGTCTCCCCGCAACCTTCTCAATATACTTTGGTTAAAATAGGCTCTGGCATAATCTTTGAATTTATTTTGAAGGCCTTTTCTTTTTGATTTGAGAAGAGTTTGTATGAATTCCTTTTCAGTTTTCCATATCTTATCATTTCCTGAAATGGGATTATCCCTTTTGTGAAAATACCATGAATTGTGAACAACTGAATTACCTAACTCGATTCCTAATTTTGAACACAGCTCATAGACTGGCAAAAGATCGGATATGTTATCAGGCGATATGACAATGGAGAATCCGATATTTCGGCATTTTGTTTTGAGCAGCCCAAGAACTGTTCTCAAAGCTCTATCAAATCCATTTGGAACGCCCCTTAAAGAATCGTTAACAGAGGCAAGGCCCTCTATACTCACCCTGATTAAAGTGCGTGGATACTTTTCTGCCAGATGAATGATTTTGTCTGTATAAAAACCGTTTGTGCTGAGCTCCATCAGTCTTGATTTTGGATACAAAATTTTGAAAATTTCTTGGATGTCTTCACGAATCATGGGTTCTCCACCAGTGATGTTGATGCGCATTCCAGAAGGAAGTTTTTCATAATATTCCGGTTTGATTTCTTCATCCGGATCAGTGGGGTGTTGCCAAATATCGCACATCCTGCATTTTGAATTGCATCGATAGGTGGTGATCAGGCTGGCTTGTACGGGATTGTTGTTTTTCATATCAGAGTGAAGTGTTTTTTTGGACCGTTTTGTAGATGCGCATTAATTTTTTAAAGTGTATTTCCGGCTGGAAATGTCTCTCTGCCCATTGTCGAGAATGGCGGCCCATTTGCTTAATTCTAACAGGATTTTTTGTGAGATACAAAATTTTATCCCTCAAATCTTGAGCATCTCCAGGCTTAAATGTGAAACCTGTTTTTTCATCCATCACTAACTCCGGTATTCCGCCTATTCGTGAGCCGATCACTGGTTTTCCTAGGGCGAATGACTCCAAAATCATCCTGGGATTGTTTTCATACCACAAGGAGGGGAGTACAGCAGCCATTGAATTTTTAATGTGGTCATATAAATGTCTTCCTTTTTGATATCCTGTAAAAATGATGTTCTTGATATTTTCTTGGCTCACTTTTTTTTCCAAATCATGCTTAAGGGGTCCGTCTCCGATGATTTTAACTTTGATATCCAATCCTTTGGCTGCTTCACAAAGTGTGGACAATCCCTTTTCCTCTGAGAGACGACCAAAATAGACTAAAGTTTTATCCTCCCATGTATAGGATGGGACATATTTATCAAAGTGGATGAAGTTGGGGAGATAATGTGATTTGAATTGATACCCGGTCTCAGAGATTTTTTCATATAAAAATCGACTGGGACAGATAAAAGCATCTACCAAACCATATATATGAAGCAGCTGGTGGTGAAGATACATTTCCAATGTGTTAAGCAGGCTTTTAAAATAAGACGATTTGCTGCATTTGTGAATCAAGCAGTGATAATAGTGCTGGCCACTGCATTTTTCACAGGGTTTTTGGTCTCTGAAAAAAGTGTACACGGGGCAGGCCAGCTTGTAATCATGGAGGGTCATAACTACAGGAAGATTGTATTTTTTTATAGCAAAGAGAATGGAGGGAGAGATCTGCGAATGAATATTGTGCAGATGAACCAATCCTGGTCTTTTGTATTCCATCAATTCACTAATTTTTTTTTGACTCTCTACAGAATAAAGGATTCTCCCCGCTGCTTTGATTTTGTTTCCAAAACCGGATATTTGGTTGAAATCGACTGGAGAGACAAAATAATTTGAGAAGGATGATTCTTTATTATTCGGATGTTTCATTGAAAATGATAGGATTTCATGCCCTTTTCTTTTGAGGAGCTCAGCAGTATCGAAAAAAGCCCTTTCTGCTCCGCCTTTCAAATAAAAGAATTTATTCACAAGAAGGATTTTCATCTATTTTATCCCTTTGTTCAGTCCTGTTAAGGTCTTCTCCAACTTTGATATGATCATTATTTTCATGTCTGATGTCTTTCTTTTTATTTTCTTCTGAATAGCTGAGTGATTTCGTAAAATCATTTGAATCCTATTCGTTATATTTTCCGGCTCAAAATCATTTATAGAGAAACAGAAATCAGCTAAATCCATCCATTCCATAATTCCTTTGCTTTTTGGCTGATAGGTGAGAACAAGGGCTGGTGTTCCGGCTTTGAATGCGAAAATTGCAGAGTGAAACCGAGTGGCGACCAGTATGTCTGTTTGAGAGAGAAGAGAAATGATTTGTGAAGGACCGTTATCAATACCGGGATTCCAATAGCTTCTGTAATTTTTTGGTATGAAGTCTTTGATCCTCTCCCAAAATTCCAAGCTGATCAGCTGATCTGCTTCAAAGGCTCCCGGGCCTTTCACTTGGGGAAATACCAGAATGGATCCCTTGTTGGTTTTATGGAAATTTTTACACACAAGACAGAGATTTTCCATATAGTCCCTTTTCTTTTGTTTTCGCTGTGCTCCTGTCTTTGCATCTGGAAAATTCCACTGCCTTAGGGTGACACTCATTATGGGTCTGGGAAGTTCAAGGAATGGGACGGAATTTATTTTTCTCTCCATGGGTTCAAACTCAAAAGCCATGTCCGGACATATATCCAATTTTCTCTGGTTTGTTTTTGAATTCAATAGACCGGACAGGATATCGAATGAAATTTGTTCGCGGGCAAAAATTTTGATGATATTGTCACAATTTAAAGTGTTTCTCATCAGATTTAGAGCGATGGGATTATAGAATGGCCCAAAGGATTGAGGAAGAAAAATCAATGGCTTGCGGAAAGCACAGGTTAATTTGGTATGAATAAAATTTTGAAGGAAAGTAGGACCTGGAATGGTTCTCCGGTTGGAATAGAAATAGCCGCCGCCGCTGCTGACAACAAGATCACTGGTTCGAATTTCGCGGATCAAGTCTATTTTATCTTTTATGGTGAACATATGAGATAAGATATAATCTGCTTTTTTCCAGAATCCATGGCAAACGCTGGGAGAGGGAAGCAAGGGAGGGAGGACTTTGATATTCAGAGAATGATAATATTTTTTATCAATATCTGGAGTCCTTGATGTGAGCGATATCCGAGGATGTTTGAAAAGTTTTTGAAAAATCTGTATTTGGGCCAATACAATGCTGGCATCTCCTGGATTCATCAGGGAATGAGTATTGAGAAAAAGAACTTTCATGGCTTGAGACTCATTTTATTTTAGAGACAACTGATCTGATTTTTCCTGATTTGTCAGGCCGGAGGCGTTCCGTTAAATTTATCTTTATCTGGATATCCTCCTCAATATTTCTTTGGATTCTCATTTGGATCAGATTCAGTGTTGCTCTTTTGAAATCTGAATGAGGAACAATGAAGATTTTCAAATGATTTTGTTGTTCTTGAACCACTCTCCACTGGATGATATTTTCAAACGGCTTCATAATCCCGAAAAAAAACATGGGAGACAGTGAATTTCCTGAGGGGAGAATGATCTCTGCATCAGATCTTCCCTCTATAACCTGCATTAGAGGCAATGGGAGGCTGCAGACAGGTTTGGATTCACTGAGTCTGGCAATGTCTCCAAGGTCATATCTTATTATGGGAAATGCGAAAGAATGAAGATTGGTGATAAAGAGATTCCCTGATGAACCGGACTGAACTGGGTGGCCGTTTTTCAGAATTTCGACAACTGCAGTATCCATATTTATGTGATAACCTTGACACACTGAACATTCCCATGCAATGCAGCCCGCCTCTACAGATCCGTATAGATCAATGATTTTTTTATCAAAGGCGGAATGGATCCATTCCCGGCATTGGATGTCCACCAAATCAGAGACTCCAAAAATGTATTTTGGATTGACGTTTTCTATTCCTTGTTCCATGATGTGTTTTGCGAATAATTTTAAGCTCCCTGAGTAACCGTATAAAAAATCCGGCTGAAAAGCATTCCACGCCCTGACCCAATCTGAGGGAGTTTTAAAGACGGAAATGCCTTGAGTCTTGAACAAACCAACATGCTGATACCATTTCTTTGTTTCTGAAATGTTATGAGGCCCTGTGATCTCAAGTTTTCTGTGCCAAGGCTTGACACCGTGGAACAATAAAGGTCTCAGCCAGCTCATGGAAAGCCTGGAAAAATCCGGTTTGGAGTAATAAAACTTAAGAGGCATTCCTGTTGAGCCGCTGGTGGTGACTTGTCTGCATTGGGAGGGTTTTATTCTCTTATCCATCAAATAAGAGGGATCACAGCTTTGGAGGTCTTTTTTTGTGGTCACTGGAATTTTCTGAAGGTCTTTTGGAGATTGTATTTGCTGAGGTTTTAATTGAACCGAGTCCATAAGATCTTGAAAATAAGGAACCTGATAGTAAGAATTATGGATGAGCGCTTTTAATTTTCTGTTCTGAATTTCCCTGAGTTTCCGATAGGAAAGGCGCTGGTTTTGAAGCATTGAAAAAAAATATTTCAGTCTTCTTAAGTGTTCACTCATTGTTGTTTATCAAATGATACTGGAATTTTCAGCTTTTCAGCTAAATTGAGGACTCCGAAAGCGCTAAAAAGAAACAAGATGGGGAAAAGAGGCAGAGAGTATCTGGAATGTGAGTATATAAGGGTATGAATGACATAAAAATAAAGGATGATCGCTAAAAAGGGAGAAAAAAAGATTCCTTTTTTCTTTGAAGCAGAGAATCCAACAAAAGCCAATATGATTAACGTCAGATTGAAGAGAGAGATCAACAGTGTTTTCAAAGACATCATTTTGGTGGAGAAGTCCGGATAGGACCAAAATAAGTAAATCCGGTGAGCGGCTTTTTTCAGAAACTTTAGGGGATGTGCCCTAATTTTATCCAGAGATATTTTCAAGAGCTTCCGGTCATCCTCAATATTGTGGGCCCCATCGTAGTTGTTTTTTATTTCTTTCATGATTCTGTTTTCTTGTTCACGGAAATCATTTGAATAATCGATAAAAGTTCCCATGTATAATGCTTTGCCCCCGCCGGTAGCCAGAAAGACCTTTTTTTCCAGCAGATAATTTCGAACCAGAAAAGGCAGTATGATAACCAGAAAGCCGGATAAAAAGAGAAATCCTTTTTTCCAATTTGTTTTTGCGGGCCGACTTGAATAATAGCCTAATCCGATCAAGGGGAAGAGCAGGGTTATGGGTTTGGTTAATGTCATGAATCCCAGCAAAAGACCTGTGACCAAAGAGAATCTCATTTTATTTTTATTGAGAGATGAAATGAAAAAATAAATAAAAAGGAGAAAGACAAAGATATAAAAAATTTCCGTTAAGGGTCGAGAGACCATATTTATGACTTTAAAATAAACGGCATAGAAAAAAGCGGCCCACAATCCCGGCTTCTGATCAGAAAAGATTTTGAGGGAAATGAGAAAAATCAGAAAACAGGATATGGTATCTAAAAGGGATTGGACCACTTGCACTTTCCACAATTCATTCCCCCATACTCTATAAATGGATGCCAGAAAGAGGACATATAAGGGGAGCCTCTCAAAATTGATTTGATGCGTATTGTCCCGAAAGCCTTTACCAGAAGCCACATTCTCAGCAATGGTGCTGTACGGCTCAACAGATAATTTTCCTTGTTGAGTCCAACCAAGCTCTTCGCCTCTCTCTTCGGATAAGCGAGGAAAAATAACAAAACAAAACAATAACCGCAAGACCAAACAAAGCATGAGGATGAAGGCAATCCATTTGCATGAATGGATGCGGTTTGTGGATGTCAAGTGCCTGTTTTTAGATGCCATCAATATTCTATCGTCTTATCGGTCGATATATCCTAAACTCCTTAACAATGTCTCAAGTCTTTTTCTCTTGTCTTCATCCATAGTGGGTTTCAATTTTGGATAAGAATTGATCATGGCGTTGAGTTTCTCTGACATCGCTTCCGCTTTTTCGGGGAATAAAGCCGAGAGGTCCTTGGTTTCGTTAGGGTCTTTTCGGAGATCATAAAGCTCGTGATTTCCATCTGCGTCAACCATTAGCTTCATTCCGTTTGAAACAATAGCTCGGCTGAATTTTCTTTGAGAATCTAGGTAGAACTCTGCAAGAATATCATAGGATTTGTCTTCTTTAAAGAGATCTCTTCCTTGGATTTGATTAGGAATGTGTTCTTTCAACCCCACTAAAGAAAGTATGGTGGGAAAAATATCCACTTGAGATGCGGTCTTCTTTATGACCTGAGGATTTAATTTTTGAGGATACCAAAAAATCAGCGGAATGTTTAGACCCTCATTGTATAAAGTGGAAATGACGTGCCCCATAATTCCGTGCTCCCCCAAATATTCTCCGTGGTCTGCAGTAATGGCAATAAAAGTATCTTCAACACGGCCCTTAACTTTTAATTGTTCAAGTAAATTTCCTATTTGCTCATCCACGTATCTGATATTGCTGTCATACATCCTTTGGAGATAAATACGGTCGATATCACTCAACTGGGATAACAGTTCGGACTGCCTTTGCTTTGACTTGATCTCGTATTTGAAATTTTCTAATAGGGGAAGATTGACTCTTTTCAGATTCACTGAGTTTATAAAATTGGAGAAATAAGGCTCTTTGGGCTGGTAGGGACTGTGGACATCCAATAGATTGATGAAGATGAAATATGGCAGTTTGAGATTGTGGCAGTGTTCAATCCAGCGGGATGTGAGCTCCATGATGTCATCTGAAAGAGAATCTTGTTTGAAAAACTTTTCATAGACTCTAAGGAGAGTGAATGAAGCTTTGTGTTCATTCTCAATACCTATCGCTTTATCAAATCCTCTGGATAATCCTCCAGATTTTCCTAAAAGTGGATTGTTATAAACACTGAGGCTGTAGTATCCATTCTTTGAGAGAATCTCCGGAAAGGTAGGGATGTCTTTCCTTAGAACTGAAATAAGAGAATAGGCTCCGTGGCTGCATGGGTAAAGACCTGTGAACAATGAAGCGTGAGTTGGGATAGACCAGTTTGAAGTGGCAAATACAGATTCAAACATCGTTCCTTCAGCAGATAAGACGTCAATATGAGGAGAGGTAGCCTGAGAGTATCCATAACATGAGAGATGGTCAGGGCGAAGGGCATCTACAAGTATGATCAGGATATTGGTTTTGTTTTCCTGAATAGATTCCCTTTTTGACAGAATTGTTTTTTTCTCCAGATATCTGTTTGTTTCCTCTAAGCCCATAAAGCTGGCAACGAAAAAAATTAAAATGATGACCAGGGCGGCTGCCTTTCCTAAGGGTGATTTCAAAAATAGAGGGGAAAACAATTTTGAATGAAATGCTTTGTTAAACAAACGGTTCAGTCCGATGAATAAAAGGACTGAGATGACAGCCCCTATTGAGATAAAGGATAAAGTCCTGAATGACCATTTGTTAGCTCCCCCAAATGGGATAATATCCATGAAATAGAAAAAAATCTCTAAGAAAAACCCGGTCGATAGGAATAAGGCTGCAAAGAAAGCCGTTTGTTTTTGGATCTGCCAATTGCTGTTCCTGAAGAATCCAATAAAAAGGAGAAAAGAAGCAAGCAAGCCAGTCAAAATTCCGAACAGACCATAAATCAACATTCCTTCTGTGAAAAAATGAAAATCCACAAAGAAATTGCCGAGTTGAAAGAGAAGAAAAATTGACTCTATGCAGGCAAAAAAACAGCCTATGAGAAATCCAATTAATGAACCCAGTAAAAGGTGATGAGTGAGATTTGATGGGAGTCGATTTTTATGCTGCATCATTTTTCCTAAAAGTCATTTGATTTGTTTTTTAGATTCATTTAGGTAAGGATTATAAAGAAAAAACTAAAAAATATCAGTCTTTTTTATTTTCAGATGGAGATGATCTCAATTGATAAAAAAAACAGATGCAATCAAAATGATTCAAAGACAATCAGGTCTTGGATGTCCTTCTTTGGAGGCGTTTCAGGCCATTGAACCGGGACTCCAATCGGTGAAAAACAGATGAGTTTGTATCGGTCCGGGATCTGGAAAAACTCTTTCATTTGTTTCTCGGGAAAAAAAGTGGTGAAAAAACCGGTCCCGTAGCCCAGAGATCTGGCTGCGATCATCATATACCCTGCGGCCAGAGTTCCGTCATAGAGGATATAATCAGGATATTTTGCATGGGAATCCACCAGAACAGCCACATACACTGGTGCGGAAAGCACTTTTTTCAGGATTTTTTCAAGCCTGACTCTGAGGTTTTGGATTTCTTCTTGGGATACATTTTTCTGTCTTTCGTATTTATCTGCATACCAATCCAGCGCAGCTTCTGACAAAAGGTCCAGCTGGACTCTGTCTTGGATGACCAAAAATTTCCAGGGCTGCTGATTTCCGGCTGTGGGGGCAAAGTGAGCGGCTTCCAGGATTTTCAGCACATGTTCTTCAGGTACAGGAGTGGATTTGAATTCTCGGACTGTGCGCCTGTTCTTAATGATTTCAAAAACATAGCTTTGTTCCGGGCTGTATGAGGTCTTTTTCTGATAAGCGGGTTCTTTAATTTTGAATCCTTTCAATCCAGGACTGGTGGCCAGAAAGATAATGAGTAATAATAAGCTCATGTGTTTTTTCATTGGAAACAATCTCCTCTCAAAGTGATTTGCTCATTGAATCATAAAGGACAGCAATAATTATGCCATCAGTGTCTCTTTGACGGATAAACCAAAAGCATTTCTTTTCAATTTGAGTTCACACAAAAGTCAGTTGGCATAAAATATGCAATGTTTAGGAGCAGAGCTGATGAAAATGCGGAGAGAACAAAAAATCAGAAAGAAGACACTTCACAGGGCTCTGTCTTATAAGGGGGATGAACAATGAAGAATTCAGACACAGAATACAAAGAAACACGGCTGATTCACATCCACCCTGCCTGGTATTCATTCATTCGATACTGTGAGAACTTAAAATACGGAGAAATCGAAAAGCTGAAAATCCAGGACGGGCTCCCCATGATCGCAGAAAAAGTTAAGAGCAAGATCAAATTCGATTGACATTTCGAGTGTAAATTTATTTTACTCTGTGTAAATGATTTTTCCAGCACTGCTTGTCCTCAACAAATCGTTTCATAACAAAAAAGTGATCCTGTTTATGGCCCCAAAAAAAAGAAATAAAGAAAAATTCAGAAGTTCAATAATTTGAACCCATCTTCAATTTTTTGGATAAAAGATCCCCTGATTTTGAAAAAAAGCAGGGCACAAAACAGATTTCCCCTGGAAGAGATGCAAATGAACAGTTTGGTATGTTTTTTGCATTCTTAGAGAGCAGAAGGAAAATGATATGACATAAAGTTTGGAAGTAAGGGATAAAACCTAACTTTACAGCTGGCTTTAATAAAAGAGGCTGTTTGGAGCTGACAAGAGCTCCGGGCAGCCTCTTTTTTTTTTGAAAAATAAAAAGAGAAAGGAGGTGAGTCGAAAAGGAAAAAAAGAAAAAAACATCATATTGAGTTGGGAGTCAATGCAATGGCTTCCGGAACAAAAAAAAGAAAAAGGAGATTTAAGAAATGAGGAAAATCACAATTGTTTTATGCATGCTGTTTTTAGCACTGCCCTTGGCTTCGCAGGAGAGAACCGGAGACATCTACGGAACAGTTACAGACACTGAAGGCAATCCGCTTCCAGGTGTGACCGTCACTCTGACCGGATCAAAGACAGGTGTGATGACATCCATCACGTCCAATCAAGGCAAATTCAGATTCGTATCTCTTGCTCCTGCAGCAGACTATACAGTGAAAGCGGAATTGGAAGGTTTCAAAACCTCCATCAAGCAGAATGTCATTGTAGTGGTGGGTGCGAATGTCGAGATCAATCTGGAAATGCAGATGGGCGCTTTGGAAGAGGCAGTCACGGTCACAGCTGTGACCCCGGTTGTGGACACCAAGAAAACAGAAGTGGGACAGAACGTCACTCACGAGATCCTGCAGTCTCTGCCTACAGCAAGAGACCCCTGGGTCATCCTGCAGATGGCACCTTCTGTTCTTCTTGACAGGGAAAATGTGGGTGGATCTGAATCCGGACAGCAGTCTGGATTTGCATCCCGCGGAGCCCCCAGTGACGCTCAGACTGTTTGGGCCATGGACGGCATGGTCATCACAGACCCGTCCGCTATCGGCGCATCCCCCAGTTACTATGACTTTGATGCTTTTGAAGAGATGGCCGTCACAGTGGGCGGCTCAGACGTCACCACACAGACCGGCGGAGTTTCCATCAACCTGGTCACCAGACGCGGAGGAAACAAAGTCAGCTTAGGCGGACGGTTCTATATGACCGACGAGAAGTTCCAGGCCGAAAACCAAGACTTTGTCCAAGAGACTCAACAGGAAGAACCCGGTTTTCTAGGTATTAACAAAGTCAGGAACATCAAGGACTATGGATTCAACCTGGGTGTACCGATTTGGAAAGACCACATCTGGGCCTGGGGTTCTTATGGTGTGCAGAACATCAAGACCACTACAGTGTACGGCAGTCCTGATGACACTCTGCTCCAGAACTATGCCTTCAAACTGAACGCACAGGTCATCCCGGAAAACCGCTTTGAAGCGTTTCTGCATGTGGGCGGCAAGAACAAATGGGGACGGTCTTCCAGCGCCAGCTTTCCTGGTGGATTTTACCAGGGAGGACGGTATTATTTCGGAAGTCCGATCTTCAAGCTCCAGGATGAGCACATGTTCGGGAACAATTTCTTTATGTCCATCCGATATTCATTCTCTGATGCCGGATTCAACCTGACGCCCATGGATGATATGAATTTTGAGCATGTGGCCTTTTTTGACCACACCAATGACATCTGGCAGGGTCCCACAGGAGATGTGGGTTTTTGGCGTTATTATGTGGAA
>WJMT01000128.1 GCA_014727835.1 Candidatus Aminicenantota bacterium
ATCCTTATGGGGATCAAGGCCGCTCCTTGAAATACAAACGGGACCGGGATTTGAAAATTGCTTAATGTGGATTTGCTGATCTCAGTGGGAACAGAGGTCGCAACTCTGGGAGAAGAAAACATTGTTTTCATGCTGGGGGGAAGATTCGGAAGTTCCTCCCCTTTCAGAAACAGACCCGGTTTATCTGCCATTATCTTTAAATAAATGCGGTTGTTTTTCCTCTGGTTGCTTAAAATCCTGATCAATTGATAAAGATTACGGGGCATAAAGGCTTGAGTCTGATACAGATTTCTCTCCATTTGTCCCATGGAATTGGTATCCCCGACAAAAAGATAAAACGTGGAACCAGAAGGGAGGTTCGGGGCTATGATCCCACCCTCTCTCAAAACACTTTCTCCTCTGAAATTCCGGGAATATATTTTGACTTGGACCCTTTCCCCTGGTGAAACATCATATTTATCCAGCCACACTTTTTCAAGATAGGATATCTTTATCTCTTCTGTGGTGTTCAGCTTCAAATCAATGCGATGGATCCCGAGTTCCTCGAACTCATTATTGGTTAAAAAATAAGTGACAGCTGCAACCAAAGTGGAGGCGTTGTTTATGGATGAATCAAAGTTCCCAGAAAAAAGATCTTCCAAACGAATGCTCATGGAGTTTTCGAGAAAAATGTTTCCCTGTAATTCCAGAGTGAGGTCTCCTATGGACCTCTCCTCCACAGAAAGGATACTGATCAGGGCCACATTCAGTAAAGAAGCGGTCAACACTTTGTTATCAACCACTTTAATATGAATGTCTTTCTTTTTTTGGCCTGAATGGAACAGCTCTATGTTGACCGGTATCAAATTGGGAGGTTTTCCCAGCTCTCCAAACACTCCAGAAGACCGGTCCTGACTAAAGCTCCCAATAACAGATCCTGTTGACGTCAACTTCATTGAGATGTTAAGGCTTGGAATCACAGTGATGACATTTGCTTCGGTCATGGCATAGTCAACCGGCCCTAAATTGTACATGGGATGCCCGAAAGCCAGGACATCTGTCCCATCCACAAAAGTGGCGGTTCCTGTAGCTGCCATGCTCAAGTCCCCGGATATCAATTGAACACCGACTGGATCTCCATCCCTCAAGCTTATCTGTGAAAAATCGGTTTGATTCTGGTTCTGCTGTACATATCCTGCCTGAACTGGGCTGAAACCAAAATCTGCGAAAAAATCCTTTGATTCATTGAAAGACCTTTTGGAAAAACCACTGAAAATCAGAGGTATTTTCATAATTTCTAGACTTTTCCCTTGATAAAACACACTTGTGTTTTCAACATGATACTCTTGATTGATTTCAGAAAGCTCTTCCAAGGTAAGGTGTTTTTTGATGGGTATGGGAGCAGAAAAAGTGGGTTTGATATCCTTGGAGTCTTTGATATCTATCATTTCTTCAATAGGAGTGATACCAGCAATCGCTTGGGTGGAAAACGGAAAGCTGTAGGATACAGCACCCGCAAGTTTCCCCTGGATATAGATTGGACTTCCACTCATCCCCTGAATAACTCCTGTATTTTCCAGATTGATTCCGCTCAATCTGGCTAAAATGATGTTCCTTTTCGGTCCAATACTGGGATCGTTTCCCAATACTCCCAATATCTCTACGCCAAACT
Source organism: Candidatus Aminicenantota bacterium (assembly GCA_014727835.1). GTDB lineage: Bacteria > Acidobacteriota > Aminicenantia > Aminicenantales > Aminicenantaceae > WJMT01. Next base: position 1,652 of record WJMT01000128.1, read on the forward strand.
CTTGGATATCCCTTCCTTTCAGTGCTGTTTTTCCTGTCCCCATCATCCCCTCTCTGATTTGATCGACCGGGAAAAAGGATTCCTGCCCATTCATTTGGGAAAAGGCAAACACATTGAAGAGGAAAACCATCCATAGGATTCTTTTCAATAATTCTCTCATTCTGTCTCCTGTATACATGGACATGAATAATTCGTCACAAGTCTTAAACAATGATCCTACACTTTTTGTTACAATTGAATAATATCAGATGATCCCAAGAATTTTTCCGCATTCCTTGAACCACTCGATCACTGTGTCCAGTTCTTCGTCTGTATGGGTTGCGGAATAGCTGGTTCTTATGAGCGCATTTCCTTTGGGAACAGCGGGAAAAATCACAGGATTGGTGAATATACCCTGTTCTCTTAACATCTTCCAGAGCATAAACGCTTTTTCATCATTTCCGATTATCACAGGAATCACCGCACTCTCAGTGGGACCGGTTTCATATCCCATGGATTGAAAACTGTTTCTCATTTTTTCTGTGATCTCCCATAATCTTTCCCTTCTCTCTGGTTCATTTTCAATAACATCCAGAGTGGCAAGCACAGTGGATACCGAAGCTGGAGTGATGCTGGCACTGAAAATAAGGGAACGGGCAAAATGTTTGATGTATGAAATGACTTTTTGTTCTCCCACCACAAATCCACCTAAAGAAGCAAAAGATTTGCTGAAAGTCCCCATAATCAGATCTATATCATCTTCCACTCCAAAATGTTCAGCAGTCCCTCTTCCGTTTTTTCCCATCACTCCGATCCCGTGAGCATCATCGACCATGATTTTGGCATCATACTTTTGAGCGCATTTCACAATTCCCGGAAGGTCAGCCAAATCCCCTTCCATGCTGAAGACCCCATCAACGACAATCAACTTATCGGCATCTTTATCCAAAGAAGACAGGACTTTTTCCAGATCTTCCATATCATTGTGCTTGAATTTGAAGACTTGGCCATAGGAAAGGCGGCAGGCATCGATGATGCTTGCATGAACCATCTCATCTGATAATATCACTTCTCCTTTTTGAACCAAGGTGGAAATGACCCCCTGGTTCGTCTGGAATCCTGTGCTGAAGGCCAGTGCAGACTCTTTGTTCATAAACCGAGCCAGCCTTTCCTCTAATTCAACATGGATATCCAGGGTGCCGTTTAAGAACCGGGAGCCACAGGTCGCGACTCCATATGTATCCACTGCTTTCTTTGCCGCTTCCATAACTTTAGGATGATCAATAAGGCCTAAATAATTATTGGAACCGACCATGATCACATCTTGTCCCTTGATTTTGACTCTGTTTCCTTGGACTTTCTCAATCGGAGTGAAATAGGGGTAGATTCCCATTTGTTGAGCTTCTTCAGCTCTGGTAAACCGGTAGCATTTATCAAATAAACTCACGGTTGCCTCCTGCTAAGTGATGATGCTTTAAAAAAAACATTTTTTAGATGATTTGACCTGACAAAGGGTTTTCCTTACAATTTCTATCATGAAAATTTTCATAACCGGTGGTACAGGTTTTATCGGAAGTCACCTTGTTGATTTCCTGCTAAAATTTAATAATATTCAAATCTATGCCCTTACACGCAACCTTAAAAATCCCAAATGGCTGCGAGGACGACCTCTTAACCTAGTGGAAGGAAACCTCTTTTCCTTTCCTTCCCTTCCTTCAGACCTTGATATGGCTTTTCATCTTGCTGGTGTCAGCAAAGCTCTTAAATCCGAAGATTATTATACAGTAAACCAGAATGGAACAGCAAGCCTTTTCCATAAACTGTCTCATGAAAATCCCCGGCTGAAAAAAGTCATCTATCTGAGCAGCCTGGCTGCAGCAGGACCCTGCAACACAAAAAAAACAATGGATGAAAACAAAAAACCGTCCTGTGTGACCCCCTATGGAAAAAGCAAACTCATGGGCGAAAGAGAAGCCCTTAGATACAAAAACAAATTTGAGGTGATCATACTCCGTGTAGGTCCTGTATTCGGGCCCAGAGATCGGGATTTTCTTCCTTATTTTAGGCTGATAAACAACCTCATATTCCCGACGTTGGATTCCAAATCAGGCCTTATGAGCATGTGTTATGTCAAAGATCTGGCCAGAGCTTTTGACCTCTGCATGAAAAAAAATCTGCAAAGCGGAGATATTTTTCATATTGCAGATCCCAATCCCTGCAGCTGGGATGAATTTGGAACCATGATCGCTCAGTCACTGGGAAAAAATCCTATAAAAATAAATCCTCCCTATTTTCTCCTTCATGTTTTGACCGTACTTTCCGAATGGGGAGCTAAAATCCGTCAAAAACCCAACATCCTGAACCAAGATAAATTGACTGAAATGAAACAAGAGGGATGGACCACTAACACTTCCAAAGCCAAACACACCCTGGGATTCGAGACCAAATACTCTTTACAGCAGGCTGTCAAAGAAACTGCAAACTGGTATAAAGAACAAAACTGGCTCTAAATCCGTCAGATCATTTTTTAATTCTGGGTATTCAGGAGTCAAGATTGCTGCAGACGCCAAGCGCCCAGAATGAAGTTGTGGTCATTCACCGCTTAAATCTCTTTTGGATGTGTAAAAAGTTACAGAAAACTCTATTTTGTCTTTCAGACACCACCCCTCCTCTACGGAACAGGCAAAAAATTTGACTTTTCCTTTTAACACATGGTTGCCTCTCTGAGCTTCTGGCTTTACAGTGAAAGGAACCAGAACAGGTTCGGAAAGATCCAGATATTCCTTGCCACCCTGCTCTTTAACTCCGATCTCCAGATCCGAAGCTGTGAAAAAATCCTTGGAAAAGGCCAATGTGTCTGATGGATCGATTTCAATTATGAATGAAGGCTGAGAACTGATCAGGATTCCATCTTCAACTGTAAATTTCAGCACGACATGTCCCTCCTGTCCCCTGGAAAGTCTTTTAGGTTGAATATTGGCATCAACTCTCAACAAATCGTATTTTTCAGCGGACAAGGACAGCCCGGCCAAACAAATAAAAACAGCAGCACATAAAATTTTTCTCATTTGTAAATTCCTTTCATTTATAATAAAGAACAGCGGAAGCAAATTCAAATCCAAACAACAAAAATCCCCATTTCAGAGAAAAACTTGACTTTTTTTTTTTGATGATATTTATTATAATCCAAAAAAAATGAGTTTGATTTCCCGGATTTCAGGAACAGGTCACTTCGTTCCCCCTCATACTGTCACTAATTTTGACCTGGAAAAAGAAATGGACACTACTGATGAGTGGATCCGCAAAAGGACAGGTATTAAAGAAAGACATTATGTCAAACCAGGAACCGGATCATCAGATCTGGGATATCAAGCATCGTTGAAAGCCATCCAAGACGCTGGAATCAATAAAAATGAAATAGATTTCATTATCGCAGCCACGCTTTCTCCTGACCATTACTTCCCCGGGATTGGGGTCCTGGTCCAGTCTAAGTTAGGTCTTGAACACATCGGAGCCCTGGACATCAGAAATCAATGCAGTGGCTTTATTTATGCTCTTTCCGCAGCTGATCAATTTATAAAATCCGGAATGTACAAAAAAATCCTGATTGTGGCCGCTGAAGTGCAGTCCACAAATCTTGACTATTCTATTGAAGGTAGGCATTTAGCGGTTCTCTTCGGTGATGGCGGAGCTGCTGTGATCTTAGAACCAGCCAGCAAACAAGAGAATCGAGGGATTTTGTCCACTCACTTGTTTTCAGATGGAAGACATGTCCAAAAATTATGGATGGACTCTCCCAGCCCCAAAGACAAACCCACTTTTTCATACCAGATTATCGATGACAAAAGATGCTATCCTAAAATGGAGGGAAAACATGTGTTTGTCAATGCGGTTGAAAAAATGCCCCAAGCCGTGTGGGCTGCTCTGGAATGCAACAATATGACCATTGACGATGTGGATCACCTCATTCCTCATCAAGCCAATGACAGAATAAGTCTTATGGTGGCCAAAAAATTGGGAATCCCGGTTCCCAAAGTGATCAGAAACATCGACCGCTTTGGGAACACTACTGCAGCTTCTATCCCCATCGCATTAGACGAATCCGTAAGAAACGGGCGGATCCAAAAGAATGATATCGTGGTGCTGACTGCGTTTGGTTCAGGTTACACATGGGCTTCTGCTCTCATGAGATGGTGATGGGATCTGTGAATGAATCATTATCTTTATTTACTGATATTTTTATGTTAGGATTGATATTTAAATATTTAACCATAAATCAATTAATGAATTGTAACGTATAACCACAGGAGGAACAAATGCGAAAGATTTTAATGGTGCTATTCATCTTTGCCTTTTCATTAGCCAGCACTGGAATGCTCATCGCTCAAAACAACAAAGAAGACGCTAAGTTCCAGAAAGCTTTAGAGGACTATCTGGACACTTTGTGGAAATTCTATCCGACCCAAGCCACCATGGCTGGTTTTCATGAGTACGATGACAAACTGGAAAACTTTTCCAACCGCAATGTCTCCAAACAGTATGAGAAACTGGATGAATTGAATGAATCATTAGTCGTTGAAATTGACAAAACACAATTGAGTCCTGAAGTGCAAATTGAATATGAAATGATAGTGGATGGTCTTTCTCTTGAGCTGCTTCAGCACGAGAGTTTGATCCCTTGGGAATATGACCCATTGTTTTACAATAAAATATTATTTAACTGCGTAAGACCGCTGATGACCGGAGATTTTAGCAATCCCGAAGACAGAGCCAAAAATGCAGTCAAAAGACTGAACGAGATTCCCAAATTTCTCAATGACGTCATGAAGAACCTCAAGACTCCTCCTCAGATCTCCACAGAAACAGCGATCCAGCAGTTCCCTGCCGTAATGAATTTTTATCAAAACGAGATGCCACAACTCATTCAACAAGCCGCTGCCTCACAGAGAGAAGATCTCCAGAAGAAACTCGCAGATGTCATCCCTGCTCTGAATGAATATCAGGCCTACTTGAACAATGACCTTCTTCCCAAATCAACAGGGAATTTTCGACTTCTCACTGCCCATGTCAAAATGGCAAGAATGAGTTTTCAAAATCTCACTCCCCTACAGCAGATTGCGGAGATTGCTACAGCTGATATCAACAATATACGAAGAGAAATGGCTTTAATCTGCATTTCTTTTTACAAAATTATGGATCCCAAATTCAATGTGGAAAGTCCGCCTTCCAACCTCTCAGAAGAACAAGTCAGAGATATCATCATTTCTCATGTTCTGGATAAATTGAAAGTCTTTCATCCCACCAAAGATGATTTTATGCAAGCTTTGAAAGCCTCTCAACAAGAAGTCAAAGAATTCATCCAGGAAAAAGAACTTCTGAACAATCTGCCCGATACTGAATTGAATATGGAAGAGATGCCCGAAATCTATCGGACAGGAAACAGATTCCGTCTGAAGAGACCGGCTGTGTATGATGATTCCAGACAATTCACTCTCCAGATCGCTCCTTTGGATGAAGATTTGAGCGATGAAGATATCCAGGCCATACTAGAAGAACACAATGATTTCATTCTTCCTTTTTTCACAGCTCGAAACATTTATCCGGGAAGTTTTGTTCCTGCCTATCTCTCTCTCGAAAACGCTTCTATGACTCAAAAGCTGTATCCCAATAGAGCCCTTTTACAGGGATGGCCGATCTTTGCAGAAGAAATGATGGCTTTAAACGGAATCGGCAACTATGACCTCAGATATCGCCTGCATCAATTGAAAATGAAACTCAAAGCCGCTATTGATTTCATATTAGACCTTCAGATTCACCAAGGAAGCATGACCCAAGAACAAGCCGTCAATTACATGACAAGGGTGGGATTTCAATCCAAAGCTGAAGCTGAGAAAAACTGGAACCGGATTGTGTTGATGCCTTTGGAAGCCGCCTATCCTTATGTAGGATATCGAGCCATGCTCGATATGGAAGAAAACTATAAGCAAATCAAAGGAGATTCCTACAATCAAAAGGAATTCCTTGAAAAATTGCTTAGCTATGGTCCGATTCCACTCAGAGTTTTAAGAGAAAAAATCAAATAGATCAAACAAGCAACCATTCAATTCAAAAAGGCCCGCTTATAAAAAAGCGGGCCTTTTTGGATGCCATTGATCAATGCCTATAATAAAGATCATAGACTCTCATGCTCATCTGAACACCAAAGATTTTGATGAAGATAGGGATCAAGTCTTAGAACAGGCTTTTGATTCAGGCATTAAAACAATCCTTTGCCCCACTGAAGTCACAGATGAACAAAACATTCAGACCACCTTCCAATTACTGGAACGGTATGACCAGATTTGTGCGGCTGGAGGTGTTCATCCCCATCATGCGAGACTCTACAATGATCAACATGAACATTTGATCAAAGATATGGCTGAAAGAGGTCAGATCGTGGCTGTGGGAGAAATCGGTCTTGACTTTCATTACAACCATTCAACTCCCTCCAAACAAAAACTGGCTTTTCAAAAACAGCTGTCTTTAGCTCAAAAATTGGAGCTCCCTGTCATAATACACAGCCGTTCAGCTGCTTCTGATGTTCTGGCTTGCATCAAAAAACAAAATTTCAACCAAGGGGGCATTCTGCACTGCTTTACCGAAAATTTTGAGTTCGCAAGAACAATGATCGAAACTGGCTTTTATATCTCCTTCTCAGGAATCCTGACCTACCCCCGAGCTCATGATTTGAGAGAAATCGCAAAAAAAATTCCTTCTGAAAAACTTTTGGTGGAAACCGACGCGCCCTTTTTAACTCCTGTCCCCTTTCGAAACAAGATCAAAAGAAATGAACCCGCGTTTGTTGTGGAGACCGCTCAAGTATTGGCAGAACTCAAAAAAATGTCTTATAAATCACTTGCTGAACAAATGTGCCAAAATTTCAGTTCATTATTTAAATTTGAAATATCAAATTTTTGATGATAATATACAATCCGCATATGAACAATAAGACAGCCCGCAAAAGCACTTCCTTGAAGGATTTGTATTCCTCTATCCAACAGGATATGAATGAAATCGAAAACGAAATCAAAAAATTCACAGCATCTCCTAACCCTCTTGTCCGAGAGATCAGTTCTTATCTGTTTAAAAAATCCGGGAAAAAAATCCGCCCCGCTCTCCTGTCTCTCAGTTCGAAACTATTGGGATACAAAGGAACCAAACACATCCTAATGGGAACCCTGGTGGAAATGATCCATACAGCAAGCCTCATTCACGATGACATCATCGATGACTCGGATAAAAGAAGAGGGAAGGAGACCATCCATACTCGCTGGGGGCCAAATATCACAGTGCTTCTTGGAGATTACTTATACATTAACACCATAGGAACTTCCCTCAATACAGAATTCCTCGATATAACCCGAATACTCATCAAAGCCTCCACAAAGATGATCGAAGGAGAGTTGAACGAATACTATTTAAGCGGCGACTTAACAATCAGTGAAAAAGATTATTTGGATACCCTTGATAAAAAAACAGCTTCTCTTTTTTCTGCCTCCTGTCAAATCGGAGGAAAACTTGCCAAAGCTCCATCAGAGCACATCAAAATGTTGGCAGATTTCGGCACTCATTTTGGGATGAGTTTTCAATTGATCGATGACCTTCTCGACTATTTAGGAGATCCGGACTCTTTAGGCAAACCGGTTTTGTCAGATTTGAAAGAAGGCCGAATCACGCTTCCTCTCATTTATACCCTAAACAATGACGGGCTAGAAAACCGTCAGCATATTACAGAGCTTTACAACCAAAAAAAATTCAACACATACTCGCTGAAAAAAATTATTGGCATTGTCAAATCCAACGGAGCTCTGGATTACACCTATCAAAAGGCGAATGAATATTCAAGTTCAGCGCGCCGGATATTGAACAACTTTCAAGACTCTATCTATCGAGACAGCCTGGTTCAAATCTCTGATTATATGCTTCACCGGAACAAATAATTGATTCATCACCCATCATTCTCAAATGCAGTGAATTTCATTCCCATTTTTTTTTAAATAGGCCAGGCAAAGATGTTGGAGATAGAAGTCAAAATCAAAATCGACCAACCAAAAAAAATCCATGAAAAGCTTTTATCACTCAAAGCTCGCCTGCACAAACCAAGATATTATGAAGAAAACATCTTATACGACTTTACTGATCAAAAATTAACTCAAAAAAACCAGGCTTTGAGACTTCGTTCGATCGCCCATAAAAACAGATTGACCTATAAAGGACCATTGCAAAAATCTAGAAAATTCAAAATAAGAAACGAATATGAGACCGAAATCAAAGACAAAAAACAAATACAGAAAATTCTGGCATCTCTGGGCTTAAAGCAGATATTTCTTTATCAGAAGTTTAGGACAGAATATCGAAGTAAAAAGCTGAAGATCTGTTTGGACGAAACAAAAGCCGGATTGTTTCTGGAATTTGAAGGACAAAGAGAAGATATTGTGACCTTTGCAAAAAAAATGGGATTCTCGAAAAAAGATTTTATTAAGGCTGATTATGTTTCTTTAATCAAAGAAGCGGAAAACAAAACAGAGACAAACTAAAGTTCTCATCCCTCGTCTTTCTGCTTTTTCCCCTTTTCACTTGCACCTTCATCCATTACGTTAAAATCAACCAAACCCTTTTTCATTTCTTCTTGAGCAATCTGAATGAGACTCTTTGATTTCGATTTGATTTTTGGTTTGGCTCCTTTTAAGAGCTGCCTGGCTCTTTTTGAAACCAATAAAATGAACTTATATTTGCTATCCAATCCTTTATAAGATTCCAATGATGAATATCTCCTCTCCAGTATATCAGCAGATAAAATATCAGATTTTGGACTTAAATTCAACATATAATTTAATCTAGCCTGAATAATTTCTGGATCCAATATGCAGAAAACGCTCTGTCTCTCAAACATTTGACAATAAATATGGACTTATTTAAACTATTGAGGAATTTGTATGTGACCCGTTAGCTCAATTTGGCAGAGCAGCTGACTCTTAATCAGCAGGTTGAAGGTTCAATTCCTTCACGGGTCATTTTTTTTTTGTGATTTATTGGAATGAAAGGCCTCTTTCAAGCTTCTCATGAGTTTGGCCAGTCCCTTGTCTCCGTCCTCAATAAACAACCTTTCTGTGGAGTTGCGGAAATAAGAATTGTGATAGACTTCAGACTTCTTTCTTAAAACATTCTGGTCATACTCTCTTCTTTTTTGGGGATCACTTAAGACTTGATACGCTTCCTCGACTTTTTTTAAAGCCTTTTTCCTTTGGTCTTCATCTATGAGCGTGTAATGAGCCAGAGAATTCTTTTGAAAAGAAAATACGGCTATTTCATATGCTTTATCAATATCCTGTTGAGAAGCACTCTGGTTCACATTCAAGATTTGATAATGATCTTTCTTATCAGAGTTTTTTATCTTCATGATGTGTGTTGTCAATGGAGATCAATTGAGAGGCAATGGAGGAAATGGCTTCGCCCACATCAGATTCCGGATGCTCGAGAATAAAGGGAGTCAATCCGGTGACACTTTTATGAACTTTTTCACTGAATGGAATGGCTCCCAAATAATTCAAATCGATCACTAGGATTTTCTGAACCACATTAGAAATGGACTCTCCCAGCATGAAATCTTTCTCATGTCTGGCTTTATTGATGATCAAACTGGGCCTGAATTTTTTCAGAGCCCGATACAAAAGGTCTGCATAATATTTATCCTGAGAGATGATTTCACTCAAAAAACTATACACAGACCTTGAGTTGTCTTTGAGCTGCTTTGTGACTTTTTTAATCAAATCTTGAATCTTATAGTGATCAATGTAGAGTTTCAAAAGTCTGATGATGCAGGATTTTAAAAAATAATAAGCATTTTCAATGGAAGTGGGTTCAGGATTGATCACCAGAATCCCCGGATTAGAGAGAAGGAAAAAATCCACAGAATTATAAGTCGATCCTGTTCCAATGTCTATAATGATGACATCAGAATCAAAGGTCTTGATATGTCTGATCAGTTTGAGCTTTTTGAAATAATTCAAATTCGCAGTGAACAGGAGATTGTCCGATCCCTTCACTAGTCTCAGTTTGTTATAAGGAGTGGGAATGGCAACATCCTTGAGAGTTGGAACCTTTTTGGTCAAAAAGTCTCCGATATCAATATCACTTTTTCTAAGCCCTAGAAAAGTGTGAAGGTTGGCTCCGCCCAGATCCGCATCGATCAAAGTGATTTCCTTGTTTCTTTGGGAGAGATAAACGGCCAGATTTGCGGACACAAAAGTTTTGCCTGTCCCTCCCTTTCCTCCACCTATGGCCCATATAGTCCTGTTTGACTGATGACGGATTGAAATAACAGGAGAACGGGTTGTCTGTTTTTGGTCCATATTTTGAATAGCTATTTTAACACAGTCAAAATATTTGTAAAACAGAACAAGCAAGAATTCTTCTTTACTGTTCTCTCTATGCTTTCTATAATACAATCAAAAGGATTCACATGGATTTCTCCTTGTTGATTGCTGCGGGAACAGTTGGCGCTGTCTTGGTTCTGGCCTCGGTCTTTATCATCAGAAGCTCTTTGAGAGAGACTTCTCAAAAAATAGAGGAAATCAAAAAAGCACAGGAAGAAAACAAATCCATGTCTTTGATGCAGCAACAGATCAGTGAGCTCACCAACAACATCAACCAGCAGCTCCACAACATCAGCGGCCAATTTCAAAAAACCACCGGGCATATCGGCACCACTTTAGGGGATGTCAAAGAAAACATAGGAAGAATGGAGACGGTCACCAAACAGGTTCTGGAAAAAGCCCGGAACATTTCAAATTTGGAAAACCTGCTGAGAGCCCCTAAATTCAGAGGTGGTTTGGGAGAGCTGTTTCTGGGTGATCTGTTAGCACAGATCCTTCCTCCTGCAAACTTCAAGCTTCAACATAAATTCAAAACCGGAGACATGGTGGATGCTGTCATAAAGATAGGAAACAATAGGGTTCCCATAGACTCCAAATTCCCTCTTGAAAACTTCAAAAAATATCTCAAAGAAGAAAACGATAAAGAGAAAACCAGACTGAGAAAAAAATTCGTGAATGATGTGAAAAAACACATTGATGTGATCTCGGAAAAATATATCCTTCCGGATGAAGGAACATTTGACTTTGCTCTCATGTACATCCCTGCAGAAAACATATACTATGAAACCATCCTCCGGGAGGAAAACATCACCCAAAACAAAAGCATCTTCTCTTATGCCACACAGAAGAGAGTCATTCCAGTCTCTCCCAACTCATTCTTTGCTTATCTTCAAGTCATTGTCTTGGGCCTCAAAGGACTTCAGATTGAAAAATCAGCTCAATATATATTTCAATCTCTATCCAGACTCCAGAACGAACTCTCGGGATTCAAAGACTGCTTCAATCTGGTTGGAACCCACTTGAACAATGCCAGCACAAAATATGATGAGGCTGAAAAAAAGCTGTCCAAATTCACCGATAAAATCAAATCACTGGATTCTTATGAAGCTGATCTGCTGGAAGAAAAAAAGGAGACTGAATAATCCAAGTTATGCAGAGTGTTTCAATTCCTCAAATGTAATGATAAAAGAGATTTCTTCATTGCTAATCATTTTCATGCTCCCATGAAGCTGCTTTGTCAGCATTTTGACCAACTGAAGCCCAAAAGAGCCGGATTTCTTCAAATCAGTCTGGTCAGGAACACCCACGCCATTATCTGTGACCATCACTTTGATTTGACCGCTTTTTGATTTCTTCATAGAGACTTTGACTTCTCCTTTTCGGTCATTGGGAAATCCATGTTTTAAAGAGTTGGATATCAATTCATTCACCAGAAGCCCCAGGGGAATGGCCGTGTTGATATCCAGGGAGATCTCTTCAATCTCTTTTTTTAAAATGATTTTTTGGGAATCAATCCCATATGAATGAAAAAGATACTGGATCAAGCTGCTCAGATACTTTGCAAAATCAATCCTGGAAAGGTCTTCAGATCTGTATAATTTTTCATGGACCATAGCCATGGTCTTGATCCGTCTCTGGCTTTCATTGAATATCTCCTGAACTTCTCCATCTTTAATCCCTCTTGATTGAAGAGAAAGGAGAGATGAAATCACCTGCATATTGTTTTTGACCCTATGATGGATCTCACGCAGCAGCACCTCTTTTTCCCGAAGGGAAGCCTCGATCCTCTGTTTGTCTTTTTTGCTTTCTGTGATATCCCGGATATAAGAACGCGTTCCGATAATTTTCCCCTGCTGTTTCAGGACCACTGCATCCACTTCACAAAAAATCACAGTTCCGTCTTTTTTGATTCCCTTGAATTCATAACTTGTTTTTGCTTTTTTCCCGGCCACTCTGCTCTTGTGCAGGTTTATCACTTTTTCATGGTCATCGGAATGAACAATGGTCATGATTTTCTTTTTCTCAAGTTCTTCTCTTTTGTATCCAAACATCTCACACAACCGGTCATTGAAATATTTAAACTGCCCTTCTTCATCATCAATAAGGATGGCGATTCTGGCTTTCTCCACCAGATTTTTATATCTCTTTTCTGATTCTTTCAGCTTCATCTCCATGTCTCGGTGCTCAGTGACATCTCTAATGTGAGCCTCTGTCTGCACATCACCGGCTGAAGTTTTGAATATTCCTGACACCACTTCTACCAGACGCACGCATCCGTCTTTTCGTATCACTTTGAACTCATATTTGGGAGGAACATCTTCTCCTCTCTGCCTCTGACGGTATCTTCTGATGACCAGATCCTTGGATTCTTGATCCAATACCTTCCTGAAATCTTCTCCAATGATTTCTTCTTTGCTATACCCAATGATCTCTAAAGCCTTATCATTCAAATAGGTCAATCTAAAATGGTCATCCACAGTGAATATTCCTGATGGAGAATTGTTCACCACTAACCGAAATAATGCATTTCTTTCTGCAAGTTCCTGTTCAGATTTTTTCCGGCTAATGGCAATAGCAACCTGTTCTGAGACAAAATGAAGAATGTGTTTGTCCTCTTCCGTGTATCTCAGTCCTTGCTGATAACTCTGAACTGCCAGCACTCCAATGGTCTTGTTTTTTATTTTCAGGGGAACTCCGAGCCAGTCAACAGAAGCAGGACCCACAGAGACCACTTCTCCTTTCTCTACCAGATCATCAAACACATGGGGGGGTGCCAGTACAGGCCTCCCGGTTCTCAACACATATTCCGTCAATCCCTTCCCCAGCTTTTGGGGAGTAGGAGCCGGCTCTTCCTGATCGACAAAATAGGGAAACTTCAACAAATCCTCTTTTTCATCATAGAGAGCGATATAGAAATTATCTTCAGCCGGCATCAATCTGGATATGATCTCATGTATTTTTTGGTACAGATCTTCCAAACTTTTGGCTGAATGAACTGCTTCGGATATTTTAAAGACCGCTTCCTGCTCTTTTTTCAGCCTTTCTAACCGGACAACTTTGTTTTTTAATTTTTCAAATTCATCCGAAATTTTGTTTTTGTCCTTAGTTTGGTTCTTCATTGAATCTATTCTGAGTCCTCAAAAGTGGACAGCTGCTGCTCCAGTTTAGTGACCATCTCCCTTAAGAGTTCAATGATCTCCTCTAAATCTTCAGGAGAAAAGATATCCCAATCTTCAAGACTGCATTCATCCCGACCTTTTTCCAAACTATCTATAGCATCTTCGAGACTCTCAATGAATTGTTCACACGTTTCTTCCTTAGTGCTCATTTGATCTCTCCTTAGTGTTAAGGTGTTTTTCTGTCTATATATCATAGGTGCAAATTTATTGTCAAAGGGAAGTCTCATCTTTTGGCCTTTGACAGCCCTTCTGATATGTGATACATTACATAATAGACAAATTTTAGACAACACATTTACTATAAAGCAGCGGCAGAGATGACAACAGGAATCATTTTTGACCTTAAGAAATTTGCCATTCATGATGGCCCTGGCATTCGCACCACTGTGTTTTTAAAAGGATGCCCTCTGCACTGCTGGTGGTGCCACAATCCCGAAGGCCAATCTTCAAACAAAGACCTCTTTTTCAATCCAGAAAAATGTCTTGAGATGTGCACAGACTGCATCACAGCATGCCCGAACCAGGCCATCACAAAAAATAATGATGCCGGACTCTTGATTGATAAGAACAAATGTCAACTGGAAGGATCCTGTGCTGAATCCTGTCCTACACAAGCCTTGAGTATCATCGGACATGAAATCAACGCTGATGAATTGATGAAAGAAATCCTAAAGGATAAGACTTTTTATGACCACTCCAAAGGCGGAGTGACCTTTTCCGGAGGAGAACCTTTGGTGCAGCTCAAGTTTCTCAATGAAGTAATGCAAAAGTGCAAGCATCAAAATATCCATACAGTGGTGGACACCTGCGGATTGGCTCCTTTTGAGGATTTTGAGAAAATCATGGACAAAACAGACCTCTTTCTGTATGACCTGAAGATGATGGATGAGAAAAAACACATCCAGAACACAGGTTACAGTAACCGCAAGGTTCTCGATAATTTAAAAAAATTAGCCAAATCCGGCAACAGGATCTACCTGAGGCTCCCTCTGATCCCTGATGTCAACGACTCCAGAGAAAACGCACAAAAGACAGTTGATTTCATTCAAACCATACCAGGAATTGAGCGGATCCATCTGCTTCCCTTTCACAGTGCCGGAACACAAAAATATCAAAACCTGAAACGAAAAACCAAAGACACAACACCTCTCTCTGAAGAAAGAGTCAAAGAACTGAAAGAAATTTATTTAAAAAACGGTTTTTCAGTAAAAATCGGGGGATAACATGAACAACAGAATAAAAAAACTTAGAGAACAAAGTCTCAATACTCCGCCTTCTATCTCTGGTGAAAGAGCGCGCCTTCTTACCGAATTCTATCAAAGTCCTGAAGCCCAGAAGGTTTCCATTCCTGTACAAAGAGCTCTTGCGTTTAAACATATCATGGAACACAAACAGATCTGCATCAATGAAGGAGAGCTGATTGTGGGAGAGAGAGGTCCAACCCCGAGAGCCACTCCCACTTATCCTGAGATCAATACCCACAGTTTGGAAGATCTGGACATCCTGGATTCAAGAGAAAAGACATCATATTCAGTGGATTCTGAAACCAGAAGCCTCTACCGCAAAGAAATCATCCCTTTTTGGAAGAGCCGCTCGATCCGAGACAGGATTTTCCAGGAAGTTCCGGACCAATGGAAACATGCCTATGAAGCAGGAATCTTCACAGAATTCATGGAACAGCGTGCACCTGGGCACACAGTGCTGGATGATAAAATCTATCGAAAAGGCTTTGTTGATTTCAAAAAGAGTATCCAGCACAGTTTGGACCAGCTCGATTATTTAAAAAATCCGGAAGCGTACAGCAAAAAACAACACTTAAAAGCCATGTCCATTGCCGCAGACGGAATCATGGCCTTAGCTCGGCGTTATTCTGAAAAAGCAGCTCAAATGGCCCAAAAACAAACCAATATCCAACGCAAAAAAGAACTCCAAAAGATCTCGGATATCTGTTCCCATGTTCCTGCCCATGCTCCCCGCACATTCTGGGAAGCTCTGCAGCATTATTGGTTTGTCCATGTGGGAGTGATCACAGAACTGAATGGATGGGATTCCTTTAATCCCGGCAGATTGGATCAACATCTTTTTCCTTTTTATCAAAAGCAAATCAATGACAAAAGCCTCTCCAAGGAAGAGGCACAAGAACTTCTTCAATCCTTCTGGATCAAATTCAATAATCAGCCAGCTCCTCCAAAAGTGGGAGTGACAGCTGAGGAGAGCGGCACCTACACAGACTTTGCTCTGATTAATTTGGGAGGAGTCAAAACAGACGGCACAGACGGAGTGAACGAACTTTCCTTTCTCATTCTGGACGTTATCGAAGAGATGAGGATTTTACAGCCCAGCTCCATGGTCCAGATAAGCAAAAAAGGACCTGACCGGTTTCTCAAAAGAGCACTCAAGATCATAAAAACAGGATTTGGACAGCCTTCCATATTCAACACAGAGGCGATCATACAAGAGCTGCTGCGCCAGGGAAAATCCATAGAAGATGCCCGAGACGGAGGAGCCAGCGGATGTGTGGAAACCGGAGCATTTGGGAAAGAAAATTACACCCTGACCGGCTACTTCAATTTGCCCAAAGTGCTCGAAATCACTTTAAACAACGGAGCCGATCCCAGAACCGGCAAAAAAATCGGGATTGAAACCGGCGATCCCATCCATTTCACTGAATTCCAGGACCTGGTCAAAGCTTTTCAAAAACAGTTGAACCATTTCATCGACATCAAAATCACAGGAAACAACATCATAGAACGGCTGTATGCAGAATACATCCCCGCTCCTTTTCTGTCTGTTCTCACAAGCGACTGTATCCAAAACGGAAAGGATTATCACCAAGGAGGAGCCCGTTACAACACCACATACATTCAGGGAGTGGGACTGGGGACCATAACCGACTGCATGACTTCTATGGAGTATCATGTTTTTGACCAAAAAAACATTTCCATGGAACACCTTCTTCAAGTCTTGAAAAACGACTTCAAAGGAGAGGAAATTCTGAGGCAAAGACTGGTCAACAAAACCCCCAGATATGGGATGGATGACGATTATGCTGATAAGAACTTGAAGACCATCTTTGATTTGTATTACCAGGCCGTTAACGGAAGACCGAACACCAAGGGCGGGAGCTACCGGATCAACCTGCTTCCCACCACTGTTCATGTTTATTTCGGGAAAGTCACCGGTGCCACACCAAACGGAAGAAAAGCTTCCTCTCCTCTTTCAGAAGGAATTTCCCCCACTCAAGGGGCGGACACCCTGGGCCCCACTGCAGTCCTCAAATCCGCCTCAAAGATAGATCATGTTAAAACAGGGGGAACTCTTCTCAACCAGAAATTCAACCCTCAATTATTCGATGACCAGGGAATGGACAAACTGGTGAAACTGATCCGGTCTTACTTCAGTATGGACGGACATCACATTCAAATCAATGTGGTCTCAGCAGACACTCTGCGTAAAGCTCAAGAAAATACAGAAGAATACAGAAATTTGATCGTCCGGGTGGCCGGATACAGTGACTATTTCTGCGACCTCAGCAAAGAATTGCAGGATGAAATCATCTCCAGAACAGAGCACAAACTGTAGACGTCTTCACCATTTGATCTTAAAGCTCATTCTCGCCTGGCGCGGTTGCTGTCTCCCCCATACTTGACCAAAAATAGGAATGTCCTCCTTCACAAAAGAGACAGGTTTTTGACTGTTCAACACATTCAGGACATCCACTCTCAACACGGCAGTCACAGGGAGAGATAGGCCTAATTTTTTGAGTGCCCATTCCTTTTCTATCCCTAAGTCTAGGTAGTGATGCCCCGGTGTTTTTCGGGATCCTCTTGTTTCCGGATAGGAATAATAACCTCCAAAAAACGGAACATACCCCATTTTTTCCCAGTAATAGCCAGAAATCCATTCCAATGCTGCGGACACATGAATGCCATAGGGAGCTATAAACACAGTGAGAAGCTTGAAGTTATGGTCCACAGAATAAGGCAGCTTTCCATACCATCCTTCATCGCCTATGCCCCTTCCCCCCAATCCTCCCAAGGCCCAATCATAATACTCTTTGATCTCGCTCAACTCCGGGATGTCAGGAATGAAGATGTGATTCCCGAACAGTCCCAAATAATTGGTGCTTCCTTCCTCCTGAGACCAAGAGCCTGTTTCTGACTGGCCAGGATTGGTTCCTCTTGCTAGAGAATGGCTGTAAGAGGCATTGAGATAAAATTGAGAGCCAATTTTTCCGTTCAGCTCAAATTCCAAACCGGAATAATCCCTTCTTTTGTGTTCAAAATTATCAAACAAGAACTTATATTGTTCTATGGGATCGAAAACAGCCAGAACTTCCAATAGATCATCTGCTTTGGACCTGACAAATCGAGCCGCAAAGGCCCAATTTCTTCCTATTCTTCGATCATATTCAATCAGAAAACGGTTCAGAAAATTGGGTTTGATCCCCGAAGCGATTTCAAAGGGCTGAGACTTCTGTTCGTTTTCAAAGATCCAATTTGAAGGTTCATGCAGTTCGATTGAATCCGGATCAGACACTCCGTTCCACCTGTAGGTCCGGAAAGTCAGTCCCGCCCCTGAATTCAGAAGACCCAAAGGCATGGTGGTGATCACATCAGAAAATCGGCCCCACCCCAGTTTGATTATGTTTCGGCTGTCTCCTGTGACATCCACACTCAAAGAAAAGCGGGGAGACAAAAAATCCCCGATTCCCCAGGCAAACAGCTTATTCCCTTGATGGTCCAAACAAGTTTGAGTCTGACTTCTGATGCCCGCCATAAACGAAGCTCTTCCCCATGTCACTT
Source organism: Candidatus Aminicenantota bacterium (assembly GCA_014727835.1). Taxonomy (GTDB): domain Bacteria; phylum Acidobacteriota; class Aminicenantia; order Aminicenantales; family Aminicenantaceae; genus WJMT01. Next base: position 20,030 of record WJMT01000128.1, read on the forward strand.
GATCTGTAAAATAGAACCCCAATCCTGTTGAAGAATTCACAAAGTCAAACAATCCATATTCATAGAAAAACGAGGGCGTCCGCTGGTCTTGCTCCCAGGATTCAAAGTAATATTTGGTCCCGCTGTCAAAATCATTATCAGGAAAAATATCCTCATCCTTTCCTGTAAAGTCAACATTAAACTTGGATGAAAAATCATAATATTCCAATCCGATTTTGACCTCGTGTTTTCCGAAATTCTCGATATCGAAATATTTCGTGAATTTCAAGCTGAAATCAAGCCGGTTTTGATCATCTGTCACAGTTCCGTAAGAATTGTTGATATTCCGTCCAAGGTCTTCAATGTAGTACATAGAGGGGCCTAAATCATCATCCATGGGATGAATGAACTGGTTTCGGTCAATGTATCCCAATCCTGCTTCCACCAATGTGGAATTGTTCAGTATGCCCCGGTAATTAACACGAATGATATGATCAGCAAAATCCTTGGTTTCAAATAATTCAGGAACCCCGATCCCCCCTTTTTGACTCAAGCTCTTTTGGAACACACCTGTGGCAGAAAGATTATGACTGCTGTTAAAAGCATAGGTGACTTTGGCAAACAGGTTGTTGGTTACAGTGCTTTTCTCTCCACCTGGAACGTATAGATAATCCATATAACCATCACTGGTTTGCACCGCATCACTGAACACATTGTCAGAAACAAAAAACCAGAGTTTATCTTTGACAATGGGGCCTCCGAGGTTTAAATACCAGTCGTAGTTTGAAAAATAGTCAGGTTGGCTCACCACCGAAAGCTGCTCCAATCTGGAAGACTGCAGACTTTTATCCATAAACACCAATGAAAATTCGCCTGACAGGTCATTACTTCCTGTCTTGGTGACCATATTGATAATCCCCCCGTAAGCGGATCCATACTCCGGACTGAATGGATCAGAAATCACCTGAATCTCTTCAACGGAATCAAAATTAAGGCGTATTCCTGAGTTTCTCAATCTCACCCCGCTAATGCAAAGTCCGTCAACGATCCAGTTGTTTCCTTCCTGCCCTTCTCCACGAAAACTGGGCTGCCCTTCCTCTGAGATTCCCTTTCGGGTGTTCACCCTCACTCCTGTGACCCCTGGAGTGAACTTCACCGCATCCACAACAGTTCTGTTCTGTCCGGGCAATTTTTCAAGATAGTCACTGTTTAAATAATAACTGGTGTCTGCTGAAGTTTTATCCACCAAAGGCGCAGAAGCCGTTACAGTAACCTCTTCCTGGAGAGAAGAGATCCTTAAAGTGACATCTATATCCGTGACTCTCCCTAACCGGACTATCACTTGTTTCTGGACATGAGGAACAAATCCCTTTAGATAAAAGCTTAGAGTGTATTCTCCAATAGGGAGCAGAGGGAACCGGAATTCCCCATCAGATAAAGCCATCACAGTCCTGATCCCCTGCAGATTTTTTCCTTCTATGGAAATCTCAACTCCAGGAAGACCCTTTCCTTCGCTATCCTGAACCACGCCAATAATCTCACCTGTCTCACTGGCTAAAACCAAAGCAGTTGAAAACAAAAGCACAGCCAAAAACAAAACAAATAGCTTGATCTTCTCCATGGAAAAAACTCAAATTCCCTTAGCGATATTTGTCATTCTTATAGCACAGGGACCCATCGATGTCAAAACGAAACTTATCTCTCCAGCCTGTAGGGTTGACATTCAAACCCAAATGAGTTATAAATTTTGTACCTTGAGATAAGGAGGTGAAGTTATTGGCTTTTGTAGTGGTCGAAGATGGTGAAAATATTGAAGCCGCTTTAAAAAGATTCAAAAGAAGAGTCCAGCAAGAATCTATAATAAAGGAAATCAAAAAACATTCTGTGTATATCAAACCGGGCGAGAAAAGACGGATGAAGGAAGCTCAAGCTAGAAAGAGAATGAGAAGACGGCTGCGGAGAGAACGGCGGAATAATTATTATTAACACCTCCAAGCTTATCCAAGGTTTCTCCTCCCAATTTCAACGAACGAAAAATAAGTGGTCGACTCAGAGAAACAAGCAATCGTCAACAAGCCTTCTTGGCTGAAGGTCCAACTACCAACTCAAAAAAGTTTTTTCAGAGTATCGGATTTGTTAAAGAAAAAGGGGATCCATACCATATGCCAGAGTGCGAAATGTCCCAATATATCAGAGTGCTGGTCCAAAAAATCAGCCACTTTTTTGATCATGGGAGAGATTTGCACCAGAAACTGTCGTTTCTGTGCCGTAAAAACCGGAAAACCCAATCGCTTATCTCCCCGGGAGCCTATTCGTGTGGCTGAAGCTGTGCGGTCTATGAG
>WJMT01000129.1 GCA_014727835.1 Candidatus Aminicenantota bacterium
CTGATCATTGCCAGGATGGATCTGCTCTTGAGTGCCCGAACCCGGATCAAAGAAAAAATCGCTCTTTTGGGAGAAAAAGGATTTGCTTTGAATCTGATGTACATTGTGTTTGTGATCTTTATGACAGTAGGGCTCATCTTGTCCCGGTCCCGTTCAGCTTTGTTCTCCATTGTGGTGATGTTTTTGGTGTTTTTTCATTTGTCTGTGTTCTATTTCAGAGGAAGTGTGATCTCAAGAACCGGTTTGAGAAGATTCATCCAGGTCTTGTTCATTTTTATCATCCTGTTTGCTGTTTATGCCGGTATAGATTCCACTCTGGAAAGATTTTCCAAGGAAGGCCTTCTCGGCGGACAGAGGCCTCAGTACTGGGCTAACACCTGGGAAATGGCCAAGGACTATCCTTTGTTCGGAACCGGATTGGGAACCTTTGCTTTGGTCTATCCTGCTTACGAAGACATTGGATTGTATGGATTTTTAAGGCATGCTCACAATGACTATTTGGAGTATTTTTCTGAATTGGGACTGATCGGATTTGGGCTTTTAGCCGGAGCACTTCTCTTTATGGTGATTTGCTCGTTTCTGCGGTTTAGGAAAGAGAGAAATCCCTGGGTCAAGGGTTTGAGTATGGGTTGTTTTGTGGCTTTGGCTGTGATCGCAGTCCACAGCTTCTCAGATTTCAATCTGCATATTCCGGCCAATATGATTTTGTTCACTGTGATCGTGTCTCTGTGCTGGGTGCTCACCAGGAAGATGGAGCAATGATGAAATATGGTATGGCTTGCGCTCCGTTCAGATTTTATACGCCATTCTTCTTCACTTTTTTCGGCTGCTGCGCAACTCCCCCCGTCCGTGGGTCAAACATGCTCGCAGCTCGGCTTTGCCGAGTTCCCTTGAAAAGATTCATCAGAAGGCTAAATCTTCAAAGTCGCTTCAGCCATAGCCATATTTCATTATTTGTTGAATGGGGGAAAGAGAGGAAAAAGGCTATTCATATTATTAAAACCAGGAAGATGGAGCAATGATGAAGAGAATGACTTTGTTGGTGGGGATCGGGCTTCTGATCGCGCTCAATTTTTATGTGTACTGGAGTGTGCACTTGTACTACAAGGCTGAGAACACTACAGACCGAGCGAAAAAAGTCTCTCTTCTCCATAGATCCCGGCAGATGGTTCCTCTGAATGATAAAGTCACCTATGAGTTGGGAAAGGTTTATTTTGACCGGGGAGTGACAGAGGTTGCCAATGAAGCCCAGAGGAATGAAAACCTGGAACGATCCCTTGAACATTTCATTCAGTCTGTCCGTTTGAATCCTGGAAATTATGCCAGTCATTTCCGTCTGGCTCAGGCACTGTCCTATCAGAATTATTTTCAGCAGGTCCAAATCGATCCTATTGACCAGTACAAAAAAGCCGCTGTTTTGACCACCTTTGATGAACAGATTTATTTTGAGATGGCAAGGATCTTGATGCAGAACTGGGAGGATCTGTCCCGGGAAGACAAAGAATATGCTGTGGATATGATGAAAAATGTGATCGGGGTGAAAAAGCAGCAGGGACTCCGGGATGTGATCCAGGTTTGGGGCACTTACATCAATGATTATTCTGTTATGAATGAAATTCTCCCTCAGAACCCTGAGTCGTTCCGGATTTATGCTGATTATTTGGGGGCAAGGTCTTTGAGCCTGACTGAAAGACTGGATAAGCTCGCCAGAGCTGAGACCATGGAATTCAGCCAAGCCAAACAGTTTTTTAACAGAGGACAGAGAGAAGCAAGACTCTATCACATGAAAACAGCATTGAATCATCTCTCCTCAAGTCTCAGTCGGCTTGAGCGGATCAAATTTTATCAGGAGCTGATCAAAGAGAAATGGATCGATGAACAGGAACACACGGACATCAAAAAATCTGTGCTTCTTGGATTGATCAAATTAAAGATCCAAAGAACAGGGACCTTAAAAGATGCGGAATCCCATCTCAAAGCTTATCTGGGATTGGAGCAAGAAGAAATTCCTACAGAGGAGCTGGAGACCTATTTGGAAGATCGAGGACTGCTTGAGGTCAAACCAGGAATCAGTGAACATGTTCTTCGGATGTATTTCAAGCTCATCTTTGATTTCAAACAGCACCGTTATAGAGAAGTGATCAGGCAGAGTGTTCAGGTGGAAAACCTGTTTTTTTCTTTAACTTCAGAGTATCGAGAGGAATTGGTGAGAATGCTGCAAATTGTGGGCGATTCGTATCAAAGGATTGATTTTGTCTATGATGCAGGAGAGTTTTATCAGAAAGCCCTGGAGAGAGACCCTCGAAATATCTATACCTTATTGAAGATGCGTGAAAATTACGTGCGTCTCAATGATGAAGATGAGATCACAGAGATCGACAGAAAGCTCTCAGACATTGTTATGCCGGAGGAAATGATATTTGATCAGATTGAAATCCAAAAAGATAAGACTTTTCAGATCCCTCTGTTGTTCACCGAAGAGTCAACACTGTCCATTGATATTGAATTTGAGCCCCAAGCCATAGATCCTTTGGTGGCGGTTTTTTTTAATGGAAAAGTGGTTGACGAGCAGTATAGTGATGAAGGATGGGTATCTGATTTGGAGCTTCCAGCCAAACGCGGCAAAAACATTCTGGAGCTCAAGCCCTTGAACAGTGATGTTCGAATCACAAAAATTTTGAAAAGACAGCCCTAGAGATTTCCAATTCCTAGTAAAATAAAATTCCTAGTAAAATAATATACAAAACTCTATTGACAAAATAGATTTTTGAGTCTATATTTAACTATACCTAAGGAGGAAACATGAACAGAGGCGCCCATAAAAAATACACATCCATTGTCCTGTGTTTTGCCCTGATAGTTTTGTACCTTCCGAATTTAGCCAAGGCGGAAGAGAACAAAACAGGGAACCTCACTGGATTTGTTTTTGGTGAAGACGGGACAATTCCGGTTGAAGGAGCGGTGGTAACTTTAAGAAATGTCTCCACCGGTCAAGTCTATAAAAGTCCGGGAACCGACAACCAGGGAACGTTCAAAGTCGAACAGATGCAGACCGGTATGTACGTGATGGGAGTGACATCTGAGAGCGGGAACTTCAATGCTGATGATTTGGTTGGAGTTCGTGAAGGAAAAACAGAAAAAATTTCCATTGCATTGAAGCAGTATGAGGAAGGAAGCGAAGACACAGAAAAGGGGAAAAACGGCCAGGATCGAAAAGGCGAAGAGCTGGTTGGAAGAGTGATTGAATACGAACCCAACTCACAAATCGCGATTGTGGAGATCATTGAAGGCGTCGAGCTGAGAAAAGAAGATGAGATCCATGCTCTCAAACCTGACGAAGAAGAGAGTGAATCAGAGACTGATTTCTATCAGATCGTCAATGTTTTGACTCTCAATGATGAGCCCATTAAAAAAGCCAAAGAAGGGCAGATCGTAGCCATCTACATGGAAGAAGATGTGCTCCCCGGCGACCTGGTTTATCTGGTGAAAAGAAAAGGGATTGTACCGATATTCCTGATCCCCATAGGAGCTGCTTTGGTGGTCGGAGCGGTCACACTCTCTGAGCCCGATGATGAGCCGGATGATGTGACCCAAATAAAGAAATAGGTATCTGATATTCCAGCATTTCATGAATTGAGTATTATCTAGCTGTATAAGTCTGCAATTTTTTATTCTTCATTAAACCATATCAATTCTTCATTCACCCCTTTTTATGATGTCTGCTGAAACAAGACTTCTGGTTTTGTGTTCAAAACTGGAAACGGATTCTGAACAGGAAGCTGAAGTCCAAAACATTTTAGACCTGGACCTGGACTGGTCTGAAGTCCTGGTCCGTGCTGATGATGAGGGAGTTACACCTCTTCTGTATAAGAAAATTAGGCTTCACTCACAAAAAGTTCCTGAGGAAGTTCTCAGCAAATTGCATTTCATCTATATCCGGAATGCGGCCCGGAACCTCTATCTGCTCACTTCTCTCAAGCCCTTATTAGAAGCGGTGGAGGAATCAGGCCTGAGAGCGGCTTTGATTAAAGGAGCCCGTTTGGTCAACACATTGTATAAAGATATCGGAGCCCGGTTTTTTATCGATGTGGACCTTCTGGTCTATCCTCCCCACAGAAAAAGCATACTCAAATTACTCTCTGGTTTGGGATTTGTGCAGACTTTCAGCCCGCATGTTCATCACGCATTGAGTGAGCGGGAGAAGATGTTTTGGACGTTTCGGCCGGCTTACAAAAAGGGAAACCTTGAGCTGGAACTGCATTACAACTTCCCTGGTCTTCATATGCCCTTTTCCATGACAGATGACCTCTGGCAGAACACAAAGAAAATTGACATTGAAGACTCTCCGGCACAAGTGCTTTCTCCTGAATATGAGCTGTGTCTTCTCTGTCTCCACTCTCAGCAGCACTCTTATTCTCGGCTGGATTGGTTTACTGATATAGCGGGGATGGTCAGGAGTGAGACGCTTCATTGGAGCAAGGTGTTGTCCATATGCCGGAAAGAGAGGATCCAGGCTTCTGTGTTCTATGGACTGTATCTGGTGAATCAATTCTGGCCAAAGACGGTTCCAGAGAAAGTGCTGGACGGATTTTATGTGTCCAGACTGGAAAAAAACCTGCTCGAGTTTTTCTGGCCTCTCCATTCAGTCAAGTCCAGAGGGCAGAGGCTTGTGTTTCCCATGCATTCTCCTACTTTTTTTTCTGTCCTGTCTCGAAAAAGGGCAGATCTTTTCCTGAAAGCAGTGTATCATTTCTTTTTACCGCCCCGCTCCTGGGTGTCTTTTTATTATGGAATTTCTCCAAATTCGTATAAAATGGTGGTTCATTATTTATGGCGTTTCTGGAGGCCCGTATATCTGGTTTTCAGAAGATTGATTGAAGCAGGACCCTGAGATGAAAGCAATCCAGATAGAAAAGCTCAAAAAAGTCTATCCCGTGGTGAAAGGATACAGGGAGCTCTTATTTCATCCTTTCCGGAGAAAAGGCATCACAGCCTTAAGAGGCATTGACTTGGAAGTGGAGCCGAGCCAGTGCTTTTGTTTGATGGGACCCAACGGAGCCGGGAAGACCACTTTGATCAAGATATTATCCACCCTGGTCCTTCCGGATGAAGGAAATGTGATCATAAACGGGCATGACCTGAAAATAAACACAGATGAGGTCAAAAAACACATTGGATTTGCACTGAGTGAAGAGAGAAGTTTCTACTGGAGGCTGACAGGACTCCAGAATCTGGATTTTTTTGCGGCCCTCAACGGGATCCCGTTATCCCATAGAAGGGAGAAAATTCAGGAAGTTCTGAACCTGGTGGGGCTGGAGAATGCGGCTGAGAGGAGATTCAACACCTATTCCACAGGAATGCGCCAGATGATGGCCATAGCCAGGGCTCTCCTCACAGATCCGGACATCCTTTTTGTAGATGAACCCACCAGGAGTCTGGACCCGGTGGCAGCTCAGAATATCAGGAATTTTTTAAGAAAAGATATGGTCGAAAATCACAAAAAGACCGTGTTCTGGGCCACTCATGATTTGTCCGAAGCACAGGAATTTGCCCACACCATAGCCGTCATTGCCCAAGGGCAGATCAGGGATAAAGGCTCTGTGTCTGACCTCACAGAACAAGGAAAGATTTCTCTGCAAAAAGTCTATAAGAAAGCAGTGGAGGAGAGCTGATTTGATGAACACCCTCATACAAAAACTTTTTGCTTTTTTGAAGCGCGACTTTCTGGAAGAGGCCAGTTATAAATTCTCCTTTGTCACTTCGTTTGTGGGGATTTTTCTTTCTTCTGCCACATTCTTCTTTATTTCCAAACTGATCTCACCCAACAGTGATTCGGTGCTGGATCCTTATGGCGGTGATTATTTCTCCTTTGTGATCATCGGGATCGCTTTTTCAGGACTGTTGGCTATGTTTCAGGAGCGGCTTCCTGCTGTCATCAGACAGGCTCAGATCACAGGGACCCTGGAAGCCATTCTGGTGTCCAGAACAAGCATTCCTGTGATTTTATTCGGCTCCTCCCTTTATTATTTTCTGTTCTCTGTTGTCTCCACTGTTTTTCATCTTGTTCTGGCTGTGATTGTGTTTGGGATGCAGGTGGAACAAATCAACTGGCTCGGTGCTTTGGCTACATTCTTTTTAACTGCGGTGTGTTTTCTCAGCATTGGCATCTTATCTGCTTGTTTTATACTGGTGTACAAAAAAGGAAATCCCTTTTCCTGGATTTACGGCAGTGTCTCAGGATTGTTGGGAGGGGTGTTTTTCCCCATCAAGGTGCTCCCAGGCTGGATCAAATGGATCTCCTATCTCCTTCCCATCACTTATTCTCTTGAAGGATTGAGAAAAAGCATCATCACCTCCTCCTCGTTTTCTGAGATCCTTCCCAGTATCCTTGCTTTATCTGTTTTTGCAGGGATCTTTTTCCCTCTGAGCCTTTACACCTTTCGTTTGGCATTGAAGAAAGCCAAAAAAGATGGTACCCTGACGCATTACTGACTGTGATGATGAAACAGATTCTTATCCCCATTCTTTTTTGTTTGTGGTGGGGAATTTTTGGATTGGATACGAACTGGGCTCAAAGCCCCTATTCCTTGGAGGAAGCATTGAAAGTGCTGAAGCTCATTGAAAAAGTGAATGCTGTCAAAGATAACGATTATTCAGGCCCTCTGCGTCAGGTAAAGGTCACGGAAAGCGAACTCAATTCTTATCTGGCTTTTCGGCTGGAGCATGAGGAAGATGTGATGAAAGAGCTGAAGTTGAAATTGTTTGAGGAAAATCGGATCGAGGCCAAAGTGGTGCTTCGGTTTCAAGGGAAAGGACTTCCCTCATTGCTCATGTCCCGAATGATTTTCTACTTTGATGGTGTCATCAGAGTCAAGGATGGGATGGTCCGGCTGAGGATCCGGGAACTGTACCTCAACCAGGAGCCGGTTGATCCGCTGCTGTTGGACACAGTGATTTATTTGTCCTCACAATTCCTGGGAACAGAAAACAACAGCTTAAAGGATTGGTATGAACTTCCATACGGCATCAAAGATGTGCGCATCCAAAGATCAGCCGCCATCTTCTCTTATTAAATACGGGGACACAATACCTATTTACCTTATTTCATTTCATAATATTTGAACAGAGTTTGAACCATGATAAATTTGTACGGTCATGCATCCACATATTATGAATAAAACAGAATGGTTGATTGAAAATCATTGGATAATCGATAGATATTGAATATAATAAAAATTGTATGGATCCCAAGCCCCTTATAATTTGGGTGTTGCTGAAGCGACATTAAAGATTTTGCCTTCTGAGGACTGTGTTTGAGGGAACTCAGCTTAGCTGAGCTTTGAGCATGTTTGACTCACGGACGGGGGGAGTTGAGCAGAATCCGAAAATACAGTGTGAGGAATAGCGTTAAAAATTCTTTAGCAAGCACAAGCAATATGTATGCATATAATTTAGAGTCGTAACAGGAAATAAAGTTAAAGTTATATTTTTTGTGAACATGAAATTGTTAAGAGCTCTGATAATCATAAATTTGTATGTTCATGCATACATATTTTATGAATAGTCCAGAAAAATGATAAGAATCATAAGCGGAAAATACAAAGGCAAACGTCTCAAGCTGGTAAGGAGTCCTAAAGTCAGGCCCATGCCTCACAAACTGAGAGAGACCCTTTTCAACATCATCCAGTTTGAGGTGCCTGATATTGTGATCATGGATGGATTTGCCGGAACCGGCTCTGTAGGTCTGGAGGCCTTTAGCAGAGGGGCGAAAGAGGTCTGTTTTGTGGATGACTTTTATCCTGCCATCAAAGCCATCAAAACCAATATCAGAAGATGCCGCGCAGAGGATTCGACCCGGGTCATTCATAAGGATTTCAACCGAGCTGTGATCAAGCTGTCCAAAGAAGAAAAAAAGTTTGACCTGATTTTTCTGGACCCTCCGTATGTCATGCTCAAAGAAAGAGATCCTCTTAAGGTGATATACAAGAGAGAGGTCTTGAGTAGGGGAGGGATCATTGTCTTGAGACGCCATTTTAAAGTCAACTTTAAATCAAAATATTTTGAAATGAGAAGGACCGAGAGAGTGGCTGAGGATGTCATTGAATTTTATGGATATGAAGAGACCCCAGATCAAGATCAGACAGAAGAAAAATGAAAGGAATCATTAAAGACAAAAAGAAAAAAACACCCAGCCGGTCTCCTCTGTTTGAAAAAGGGGACCTGATTCAAGACACCTCCGGTGCCAAAAGGACATCTCTGCTTCTCGGAAAGTACACCATCAAAGAAGCAGGCTCTGTGCTGAGAAAAAAGAGTTTTTACAGAGAAGCCAAAAAAAGAGGGCTCTGGCCTATTGATTTTGATCTGGATTCTTCTCAGTATCCGCCTCTGCAGAGACTGCTCATCTATTACAAACACAAGGATCCTGACACTATCATTGTGGACTTGAAAATCAGGGAAGGTATTTTTGAATCTCAGAAAGATTTTCCCACAGAGGAGCGAATTTCTAAATTTCTAGTCCTGGAATGGCTGACTTTGCAGAATCCCCGACAGGAATTTGGAGAACAGAAAACTCCTCTTCCGGGACAGAAATATCCCGGCTTGAACCTGGGGAAAAAAGTTCTGGACCTGTTTTACTATCTGGCTCGATTGAATAAAGATAAAGGGATCATTGCTTATCCGGCCTATTTTCACAACGCTCTTCTTTTCTCCAGATATTTTGATTTCATGTGTCCTGAAAAAAAGGCGGAAGTTGAAGCGATCAAAGACACAGTTGAGAAAATCACTTTTAAAGAATTGGCCTGGATTGTTCATCTCAACTGTTTGAGAGATCATCAAGGAAATCCATACAAGTGGGAAGCTGAAGAGATGGTTTTTCCCATAGATAAGAGGTTGAAAAACTATTTCAGTTCAAAAAAATACAAGAGAGAAGTGAAAAAGGCCAAGGAAGAATTGAAATATTTTGTGGATTGGGACTGTTTTCACAAAAAATCGGACCGTATTCGCCGTTCTCAAAGCCAGAACTCATGAACTTTTGAAATCGCCCTAAGAACAGACTTCAGGACCTCTGGAATTTTTGCCTCAGGTTTGTTATAATGAACGCCTGATTTAGGAGTTAAAAATTATGAAGAAGAAAATTCACCCTGAATACAAAGAATGTGTGGTGACATGTGCTTGCGGAAATAGTTTCAAAACCCGTTCCAGCAAAGACCAAATAAGGGTTGAAATTTGTTCGCAGTGCCATCCCTTTTTCACCGGGAAACAAAAATTTGTAGACAGCGCTGGAAGAGTTGAAAAATTCCAGAAAAAGTACGGAAAGATCTCCCGGGAAAAAAAGAAAAAATAAAACATGCTCCAAGATTTAGAATCCATACGGGAGAGGTATGACCAGCTCATATCGTCCTTGTCCGATCCTGATTTCATTTCTGATCCCCAAAAAATCAAAGAGGCATCTAAAGAAAGGGCTGAGCTGGAGCCCATTGTGAAAAAATACCAGGTTTATGAGCAGACACTTAAAGAAATCAAAGGCTCCAAAGAGATCATTGAAAATCCGGAGGCTGAAGAGGAGCTCAAAGAGCTGGCCAGGGAAGAGCTGGATTCTTTAGAAAAAAAAGAGAAAAAACTTGAGGAGGAACTCAGAATCCTTCTTCTCCCTAAAGACCCCAACGATGAGAAAAATGTCATCCTGGAAATCAGAGCCGGAGCCGGGGGGGATGAAGCTTCTCTCTTTGCCCAGGACTTGTTTCGTATGTATTCCCGCTATGCTGAGAAAAAGGGCTGGAAAATGGAAATCATGAGCACCAGCTCATCCACTATCAATGGATTCAAAGAGATCATAGCCAATATCAAAGGAAAACAGGTCTATTCTCAGCTCAAGTATGAAAGCGGTGTGCACAGAGTTCAGAGAGTCCCGGAGACTGAGACCAGCGGCCGGATCCATACTTCCACTGTCACAGTTGCTGTGCTTCCAGAGGCAGATGACGTGGATGTGAAGCTGGAATCCAAAGACACCAAGATCGAAGCTTTTGGTGCCTCGGGTCCAGGAGGGCAGAATGTCAACCGAAACTATACAGCGATTCGAGTAACCCATATTCCTTCCGGTTTGGTGGTCTCCTGCCAGGATGAGAAGTCCCAGCACCGAAACAAAGAAAAAGCGCTTAAGATATTAAGGACCCGGTTGATGGATATTGCACAGAGAGAGCAGCAGGAGAAAATCTCAAAAGATCGAAAGTCTCAAGTGGGGACCGGGGAACGGAGCGAAAAGATAAGGACCTATAATTTTCCTCAATCGCGGGTCACAGATCATAGGCTCAATATGTCGCTTCATAAACTGGAAAGCGTTCTGGACGGTGATCTGGGAGAGATCGTGAATAATTTGACTCTTTATTTTCAGACCAAGATGATGGGAGAATCCCATTAATTTCTCACGATGATGACTCTGAGAGAGCTGTACAGGGAGGGGACCTCTCTTTTAACTTGGGTGGATGAGCCGGTTCTTGAAGCCCGAGTCATTCTTTTAAAAGCAGCGGATATTTCTGAAAAGACACTGTTTTTAGATCCAGACCTTACAGTGACAGATGAGGTCAAAGACACCTATTTTCAAATGCTCAAAAAGAGGCAGAATCACATGCCTCTGGCTTATATTACAGGAACCCAAGAATTCTGGTCCATGCTGTTTGCAGTGAGGAAAGGGGTCTTGATTCCCAGGCCAGAAACCGAAGGTCTTGTGGAAAAGGTGACGGCTCTTTGTCCTCAAAAAAATCAGATCATCATAGATGTGGGAACCGGGTGCGGGAACATTGCTTTATCTGCAGCTAAGGAATGTGCGGATTCTCAAGTGGTGGGAATCGATATCTCTAAACAAGCGGTTGACTGTGCTCAGACAAATGCCTCCTATCATAAAATGGCCAACGTCTGTTTCATACAGGGGGACTTATTTGAACCTATGGATTCCGCCGGATTGATAAAAACATGCGGATTCATTGTATCCAATCCTCCTTATGTTTCTGAACAGGAATGGTTATCTCTGGATCCTCAGATCAGAGATCACGAACCGAAACAGGCCCTTGTTAGCGGAGAGAGGGGATATGAATTCATCCGCCGGCTGGTGTGTGAAGCTCCAAATTATTTGAAACCAGGCGGGCATCTGCTTTTTGAAATCGGACAGGGACAGGAGGAGAGAGTGCGGACTTTTTTTGACGAGACATGGGCCCGCATTGAGATCCTCAATGACCTTGCAGGAATCCCTCGGATCTTTCTTGCCCAAAAAGCCAGTTGAGCGTGGATTTGTGGGGTGAGTTGCGTTTTGGATTCAAATGATGTATAAAAAGCCGAGGAGAAGAAGAGGAGATTGAGGATGGCCGGTTCTTTGAAAGTGATGATCATTGTTGAAAACAATAGGCGCCGAAAGTCTATCAAAGATTTTCTGTCCCAATATTCATTTTTGATAGAAGAGGCATCTGAGTTTCCCAAAGCAGCGGATCAACTGTTGAGCGCCAACAGTTTTTCCATCATTCTGGTGGATTTTGAAGACAAAGATAAACAAAAACTCAGCACCATTCAAAGCATCAAGAAGTTCAATCCCGAACTTGGTATCATTGTCCTTTCAGACCAAATGGATGCCAAATTTGCGGTCTCTTTGTATAAAAAAGGAATCGTCAGCCATGTGGTCAAACCAGATAACAAATCAGGATTGTTTTCTGCAATAAAAAATGAGCTGTTGAGACAAGACCTGGTGAGAGACAACAAGATGTATCAGGAACAAATCCAAGACATCAGAAATCAGTACGAGAAAAACCTCAGAAGAGCTCTGGACCTTGAAGAAATCTATGATTCCACTTTGGAAAACCTGATGACCGCATTAGACCTGAGGGATGTGGAGACATTTGGACATTCCCGGACAGTGGCAAAATACAGCCAGGTTTTGGCTAAAATCATGGGAGTTGAAGACGTTCAAACTTTGGACAACATCAAAAAAGGAGCTTTGCTTCATGATGTGGGAAAAATCGCGATCCCGGATTCCATTCTCAAAAAGCCCGGTTCCCTGTCTGCTTCGGAATGGGACAAAATCAAACTTCATCCTTCTCTGGGATACGGACTGATTAAGGAAATCAAATTGGTTCAGGAGATCGGAAATATCATTTTGTATCATCATGAGCATTTTGATGGAAAAGGATATCCCAACAACCTGAAAAAACAGGAGATTCCTCTGGAAGCCAGGATCTTTTCAGTTGCCGATGCTCTGGATGCCATCACATCATATCGTCCGTATCGAAAAGAGCGGGATTTTCAGTATGCCAGAGAAGAAATCCAGAGAAAATCAGAGTCTCAATTTGATCCCAAGGTGGTGGATGCCTTCTGTTCAATGGAGGTGAAAAAGTGGGAAAAGATTCGGTATGAGAGCACCAAACTGATGCCTTTCTTTGAACACATGGCAACTGTAACCTCTAAAAAAAGCCACCCCATTCAGTAAAACCCTCCCTGTCAATCTCACCTCTAAAGGGGAGACCTTTGCTTTGAATATCCCCCCCTTCTTTACTCCCAAAAGAGTATTGTCATAAGTGCGTGTATTGGCTATAGTTAGGCACAGATGAGATGAGTTTCAAAATGAAAGGCCTATTGACACTTAAGAAAAACATGAGGTATTGTATGATAAAAAGGGGACAGGAGAATTGATAATGGAAAAAAAAGATGCGTTTTTAAAAAATTCGACTTCTATTATAGAAGAAGTGGAAGAGCAGCTGAGTAAAGTACTGGAGCAGAGAAGGAAAAAGATTGAAGCGGAGCTGGAAGAGACCATAAACAGGCAGAAACAAGAAGCTAAGAACAAAATCAGTGAACTCGAGAATGAAGTCAATGAAGAAAAGGAAAGTCTGAATGAATACAAAACCCTGCTCTCTAATTTTGAACAGGAAAAAAACTCTATTAAGGATGAAATCAAGTCACATCTGAACACAGTGGTGAAGCTTCAGTCAGATATCGAATCCATTACCAAAAAATCTTTGGATGAGTTGAAAACCATAGATGATTTGAATAAAAAATTGGAAAATATCAATGATGATGCACTGGGGAAATTAGCCAGTTTGAGGAAGACATTAGAAGAAAAATATGGGATCGAAGCAGAGATCCCAGAAGAGGCGGGGCCTGTAGATGAGGATTTTGACCTTGACGAAGAGCTTCAGAAACTCAATAAAATCAAAGAGCTTTTGGGAGAAAACGGAAGTCAAGTGGTTCTCTCCGATTCCCTTTCCCAGCAGTTGGAAGACAACGAGCAAGAGAATGTTGAGACAGAAGCGAAAGAAGAAGAGGAAACCGAGGTTGAAATGCAGGAAGAAGACGCTGTGCAGGGCTCAGGACTCATGACCAAAGTTGAGAGTGAGGAGGAAGAAGTCAAAACCAAAGAGGAAGGCGAAGAAAAGGCAGAAGAAGAGGCGGAAGAAGAGGAGAAAGAAGAGGCGGAAGAAGCATCTGAAATGAAAGAAGCGGTTCAGGAAGAAGAAGACACAGAAGAGGAACAAGGAGACAAGGAAAAGGAAGAAGAAGGTCAGAGTGCCTATGATCAATTGGAAAAGTTCAGACAAACCGAGGGAAAACAAGACGAAGCCAAAGTGGTGTATTTTGAAAGCCAGGGAAAAATAACTCTGGATTGCAAACATATCATTGATTCCATTGAGCAGAGCATTGAAAGTGCGCAGGGCCATTACAAAAAGCTGGAGGACACCAATTCACCTAAAGAGCATTTCTTCATCAAACAGGAGATCATTCAGGCGCAGGAAAACACCCGAAAACTGATCTTGAACTGCCTGAGAGTCTGTGAGATGAAAGACTGCTTTTTTCCTAGCTCCACCCGTGACATACTCAATGGGGACAAGCTGAAGAGCATTCTGGAGAGAGTGAGCATGGAAAACTGGAGCAATCAGGATGACTTCAATGCTTTTTCCGATTTTTTCAATGAATTAAAGGACGAATTTCTTTCCAAAGCCACTCCTTTTGAGGAATATACGGAATCCATATTGAAAGAATTATCAGGATAAAGAGCTCACATATTTTTTCAGCATCTTTTTGTTCTCTAGAGACATTTTTGTGAATTCGATCCCAGCATAATAATGCGAAAGATGCCCGTTTCCCTTGTGTGAATAGATCACCTGGCCCTTGCATTCAAAGGCTTTGTTGCCCAGAACAAGAATAAGGTCTAAGTCTTTGTGGGGCTTGATCAGGAAATTGCTGGCCACCTTCACTCCTCCCTGGCTGATGTTGATGGTTTTGGTGGCTTCATGGCCTTTTTTGTTCTTATAGATGAGGGGAACAGATGAGTAATACCGGGTGTGTTTTCTTTTTTCTTCCGGGATTTGCTTTGAGTCTGGCTGTTGGGGGCTTGAATTCTGATTCTGTTTTGAAATCCGATGGTGATATATGGATATTCTGTTTTTATCCCAGGTGGTTTGATCTTTATTTTCTGAGACAGGAGTTCTTTTTCCCTTTGCTTCTGCTAAGGCCTGGTCTGCTTCATTGACTAGGTTTTTCAAGTTTTCTCTGTTGATGGACTTCGGTGATGTGAATTTGTCTTTAAAAAAGTTGGTGATACCGAAACTCATAGTCAAGTTATCTCTGGGCTGGATTTCCTGGTTTTCAAAATAAGCCTCTTCAACATTTTTTCGGATCCTGTCTGTGAATATCAAGGCTTCGTCTTCATTTTCGAGTCCGGATAAAAAGAAGAGAAATTCTTCTCCACCATAGCGGCAGAGAAAATCTTCCTCACGTGTGGAAGCTTTGAGGATGCTCCCTAGTTTTCTTAACAGTCGATTTCCTGATTCATGTCCCAGTTTGTCGTTGTAGTTTTTGAACCAGTCCACATCTCCCATGACCAGAGCATAGGTTCCGGCTTCTCGGTGTCTTTTGTTTTCCTGTTTGATTTTTTGAATGATTTTTTCGAAAAAAGGATCAGGCCGCAGTAATCCGGTCAGAGGATCATACTGGATCAAGTTGAGCTTTGTGATGGCAATGGCAATGTGTTCACTGATGTGGACCAATATGTCCTGGTCGATCTGATCAAATCCCTGTGGGTCGAAGTGATGGTGTTTTTTTTCTTTTTGCTTGTTATAGACTTCAAGGATTCCAATCAGTTGGTTTTTATAAATGATAGGGATGCACATGATGCTGAAGAGAGGTGAATTCAGCTGCTCCCTGTAGCGGGAGACAATGCTGTCATCTGTGTTGATCTCTGTTTTTCGAAAGATTTTGGTGAGCCGCGCTGACTTGGCTGCAAAGTCGTCATCATTGAGATGTACGATGTGTTTGGTGAAGTCCACATGAGAAAGGATGGAATCATCCCATACCAGCGGTTTTAAATATTTGCCTGAGGAGTGATTTTCTTCAAGAATGTAAATTGTGGTTCCGCTGGCATTGATGAGCTCTTTGATTTCATAGATGGTGTCGATAAGACTGGTGACATCATTAGCCATGTAAAGCTTTTTCAGAAGGATTTCGATCTTGAGTCTTTCTTTTTTGTAATGGTCATATTTGGCTTGATAGGCGACGCGCTTTTCCATCTCTTTGACAATGGACGAACGGATGAATTTTTTTATCTGTTTTATTTCCCGGAACGCTTTTTTGTAGTCAATCTCTTTTCTTTCCGAAGCTTTTCTCAATGTTTGGATCTCATGATGCAGATGGGAATGGTTGGAGGCGGTTTCCAGTGTCCGTTTGAATAACTTTTTGTTGTTCTCGGATTGAGAAAAGAGATAGGTGGCCACAAACCTATTCTGAGGCCATCCTCTGGCTGTGCTGATGATTTCATTCTGGGAATAACCGGTGATGATAAGGCTGGTGTTTTTATTAAAGATTTCCTGAAGAAGAGTGTATCCGGCTAAAGAGTTATCTGCGATCAGGACATTGAAGGATATTGTTTTCGCCAGGGAGGCTGCTTTTTCCAAATTGGGGGCATAGAGAACACGTCCTGAATCAGCACAAAGCTCGTCCAATAACAGAGCTTGGTCACCGCTTTTGTTGAGGATAAGGATGTTGTTTGGAAAGCTAGTACGCTGATAACGGTAGCTGTTCAGAAAAGAACTGATTTGCTTTTTGCTTTTATCCAAAACGATTTAACCTTAGCATATATTATACTTATTCAGAAACTGATGCCAACAATCAGATCAGTATCCTCTTTTAGCCCACTCAATTTATAGCCATTTTTTCCCCTTGAGTCAACCCTTTTCTTAAATACAGGCAATTAAATACGGGGACACAATACCTATTTACCTTATTTCCTCATGAGTTTTTTTTTGGCTGCCTTCCTGGTTTTCTTTTCATTAATCTTCTCCCTGTTATTTTTTCTGCTTTTCTTATGAATTTTTTACTTCCTAATGGTCGTCCGGATTTGGCATGTTTTCTGATTAATATTTGATCTTCTTGTGTTTCTTTTTGCTGTAAATAACTCCTCCAGTCTTTTATATCAGAGAGAAGATAAAAATCTGAAATCAGTTTGTCGTGCTCTTTATTGATATGTGCTTTGGCACTTGACCAAGAATAATCTCCGGCGTTATTAACCAATCCAGCTCTGACTGGATTGCGTTCGATGTATCGAACTGCATGATAAACATGATCGTCATCCATGGGATAAGAGAGAAATCTACCCTGCCATAGATAACCTTTCCAATCATTTCGAATATTTATTGTAGTTGTGTATTTTCTATGAAGTTCCCCAACAGCTTTGGCAAGACTTGTGGGTTTTGGTGGAACTGCAATGAAATGTACATGATTATTCATTAAACAGTAGCACCATACTGCGACATTTTCCTTTTTTATATGGTAATTGAGAAGATGAAGATAGAACTTTTTGTCATTATCCTGAAAAAAAACAGTTTGACGACGATTTCCCCGTTGAATGATGTGATGGGGGCATCCTGGAATGACCACTCGAGCAATACGTCCCATGTAATATTTGACGAAAAAAAAGTCTGGTATTCTCAATAATGGCAAACAATATAAATTTATTTAAAAAAAAGTGTTAACAGGTATGACTGTGCTGTGTTTATTTTAAGAATAAGGTAAATAGGTATTGTGTCCCCGTATTTTTCTCTGCATTTTTCTGTATTCATTATATGGATTTGATAAATTGGATTGATTGATTTATATTGATATTCTGTGAATTTGTGCGCCTGTAGCTCAGTGGATAGAGTGTCGGTCTCCGGAACCGAAGGTCGCGGGTTCGAATCCCGCCGGGCGTACTTTTTTTTATTCTGGCAAAAAAGTGGTCAAAAGAAATCAGGGCACTGTATTGATAAGGGGTGGAAATAAGGTAAATAGGTATTGTGTCCCCGTATTTGGAGTTGGGAGGGGGAGAAGAGCATGATCTGAGGCTGGCCCTTATAGTGTTCCAAAAGACCGGAGATGATGAGATTTTTTCCCTTCAGTGAATCCAAATCCGGGAACAGATGCAGATATTTCTTATACACAGGAACAGCAAACTCTTGGTTTTCAGAGGTGAGAAGCCGCAGGTTTCCTTTATCCTCAATTCCGGTACACAAAAACTCATAGGAGACCAGATCTCCCATATGGATTGCTGCCTCTTTCTTTGTGATCAAAGCATAGGGTCTGTGTTTCCACAAGCCGTTTCTTTGGGTTCGGGCCTCTTTCTCTGCGCTTAAAAATTTCCTTTTATACTCAGGTTTGTATGGAAACCGGGTGTAAGCTGAAGCAAATCCCTTTTGAATGATATACTCATTGAAAAAGGTTCCTTCCTCTGTCCGGATATAAGCCAGAAGCCTTCCGTATTTGTCTCTTTTTTCCCAGTCATACTCGATTCTGACCTGTTTTTTATAAAGAAATCGAAATGCAAACCGTTTTGAATAAAGTGCTTTGAGCCGGATTTCCTCATCATTGGAGCCTGTTTCCGGTGCATCCACTCCGATCAGCCTGATTTTTTCTTTTATCCCGGACACTAACCGAACCTGAATGGTGTCTCCGTCATAGACTGCAGTGACGGTTCCGCTGTCAGCTTGCACAAGGCAGGAAACAGAGACACACAACAGGAGAAAAACAGCCATTCTTTTTGGTTCCAGCATGCCTGACTTCATAAACTTTGCCAGAAAGCAGCGAACTGCCAGCAGCCCATGGACTACTGAACCTGTTCCACTGCCTTGATGATGTGTTGTGCGGAGATTCCGTATTTGTCCAGCAGCTCTTCGGGTTTTCCTGAACGGGGCAGGGACTTGACCGCTAAGTGAATGATCTTTGTTTTAACAGGAAGAGCTTGAATGACCGCACAACCCAGCCCTCCGCTGGGATAATGGTCTTCCACCACCACCACTTTTCTGCCGGCTTGTTCTGCGTGTTTGATCAAATCCACTCTGTCTATGGGTTTGACACAGTATGCATCCATGATACGGATTTCAATGCCGTTTTGCTTCAGTTCTTGGTAGGCCTTGAGAGCTTCGAACACCGTGATTCCTGCAGCCACCACCAGGGCTTTGTCCTGAGAGCTTTGTTTGATGACTTTGGAACCTCCCACTGGAAAAGAGTCATCTTCTTTATAGATCACTGGAGTGGCTGGACGGGTGGTCCTGATATAAACCATCCCCTGGTGTTCAGCCATGGTCTTTACACAGGCTTCTGCAGAGGGAGCATCACAGGGATAGAAAACCACACAACCCGGAATCGGGCTGAATATGGCCAGGTCTTCCAGTCCCATCTGTGAAGGACCGTCTGCTCCGATACTGATCCCGGCATGAGATCCAGCCAGCTTGATATTGGACATGGAATATGCGGCCATCCGGATCTGATCATGAGCTCTTCCCAGAAAAGCTGAGAAGGTCGCCATGAACGGAATATAACCCTTGATTGCCATTCCAATGCCCATGCCGATCATGTTCTGTTCAGCGATGTAGGATTGAATAGATCTTTCCGGAAAAGCTTCAAAAAAATCTTCGGCATAAGTGGAATTCTTCACATCTCCGTCAATGCACACCACCGCTTCATTGACTTTTCCCAAACTTTTCAAAGCGTTTCCATACCCTCTCCGGGAAGCGGTGTTTTTCTGATACTCAGTTATCTCAAAATCAAATTCTTTTCTCCATTCAGGAGCTGTCACTTTATCCGGTTTGTTCACATATTGTTTGGACTGGATATCAGGCATGGGGCCGATTTCTTCAAGTGCTTTTTTCAAATCATCGTCTTTCAGAGGCTTGCCGTGCCATCCATTCTTATCCTCCAGAAAAGAAACTCCTTTGCCTTTGAGGGTTCTTGCCAGGATGGCGACAGGTTTTTCAGAGCTTTTTGCTTTTTTGAAAGCCCCCAGGATTTGGCTCACATCATGCCCATCGATTTCAATGGTCTCCCATCCGAAAGCTCTGAATTTTACCGAATAAGCACGGATGTCATGGCCGTGCATGGTCGGGCCGGATTGTGATAAGCGGTTGATATCCACCACGGTGCACAGGTTAGCCAGTCCCAAGTCAGCCGCACTGTTAGCGGCTTCCCAAGTGGACCCTTCAGCGCATTCTCCGTCTCCCATGACCACATACACTCTGCGGTCTATGGCCGCCATCTGGATGGCGGCTGCGATTCCCACTCCAATGGAAAGGCCCTGTCCCAAAGAACCGGTGGCAGATTTGACCCATTCCATCCGTGGTGTGGGGTGTCCTTCCAGAGGACTGGAGATTTTTCTGAGGTTCATCAGATTTTCAAAAGGAACAATGCCGGCTTCCGCATAACAAGCCCACAATAGAGGAGCAGCGTGCCCTTTGGAGAGAACAAATTCATCATTATTCCAGTCAAAAGGGTCTTGAATATTGTATCTCATCTCATCAAAAAACAAACAAGAGGCGATTTCTGCCATGGATAGGCAGGTGGTGGGGTGACCTGAACCGGCTTCAGTGGTCATTTTTAAAGAATGGATCCTCAGTCTTTTGGCAATGAGATTTAAGGCCTGATTTTTGTCCATAAATGAAGCTCCCTTTTAAAAAAATAAGATAAAATGAACATGAGGTTTCAAACAAATCATTATATTATCTTATTTCACACATCACAATATTTTTTTGCAGCAATCGAAAAAATAAATCTTTCCGATTCTCTGGGAGATGAAATCACTGCGTTGATTCGCTCCTGGTGATGATCTGAAGGGAGCTCAAACCATTTCCGAATTTCATCTCTTTTTACAGTTTACTGTTGGGAATGATTCTGTTATATTCATTTTTACATCATGATGGTTCGTGTAAGATTTGCTCCCAGCCCTACGGGTCATCTCCATATCGGGGCTGCCCGTACAGCTCTATACAACTGGTTGTTTGCCCGTCATCATAAAGGTCAGTTCATTCTCCGGATCGAAGACACAGATGTGTCCCGGTCTTCCCAGAAAATGACAGCAGGCATCACCAAAGCTCTTCAGTGGCTGGGATTGGAATGGGATGAAGGACCCATATATCAATCCAAAAGAGTTCCTTTGTACCGGCAAAAAGCAGAGCAATTGGTCCGCCAGGGTCATGCTTATGAATGCTACTGCTCACCAGATAAGAAACAAACGTCCAAACAGTGGGAATCCCGATGTCAGTGTTTCAATTTAACTCAGGAAGAAGCGAAAAAATATAAGGATCAAGGACGTTCCAAAGCCATTCGATTCAAAGTTCCCAAAGGAGAGCTCTGTTTTCAAGACATATTCCATGGAGAGGTGACCACAAAACTGGATAATATTGAAAATTTTGTGCTTTTGAGAGGAGATGGTCTCCCCACTTACCATCTTTCTGTGGTAGTGGATGATATAGACCAACAGATCACTCATGTGATCAGAGGCGATGACCATATATCCAACACTCCTAAACAAATTCTTGTTTACAAAGCCCTGGAAGCCCCGATTCCTTGTTTTGCGCATCAGTCTCTCATCTTGGGAAAAGATAAAAAGAAGCTGAGCAAAAGGCATGGCGAAACATCTGTTTTGGAATTTCACGATAAAGGGTATCTGCCCTTGGCTGTGGTGAATTTTCTTGTTCAGATGAGTTGGTCACCGGGAGAGGAGCGGATCTATTCTTTAGATGAACTCAAGGATAAATTTGAACTGGATAAACGAAGCAGCGGTCATCCGGTGTTTGACCTTGATAAGCTGGACTGGTTGAACGGTCAGCTCATTTCTCAGATGAAGGCCAAAGAACTGCTTCCTTATGTGGAAAGAGAGCTGGAAAGGGCTGATTTATGGAGGGATGAGCTTGCACAGGAGCAAAAAACATGGTTTTTAAGGGTCATTGACCTCTTAAAGCCCAGAAACAAACGCATATCCGATTTCACGCCCAGAGCACGTCCTTTTCTCTCTAGTGACTATCCTATAAAGAGAGAAGCGGCTGATAAATATCTGAACGATGAACGGCTTCCTGCTCTGCTTCCCAAATTGGCCCGTGACTTTAAACAAATGGACCGTTTCACAGAAGAACAAATCGAGGAAGTGTTGCGCAGCCGAGCTGAGAAAGAAGGTGTGAAAGCCGCCTTGTTCATTCATGCTCTCCGGGTTATTGTACTGGGGATGAAGGTCAGTCCGGGAATATTTGAAGTGTTGGAGCTGATGGGAAAAAAGAGGACCCTCAGACGCATGGAGGCTTATTTGACCAATAGACTTGCTCAGAAATGCTAAATAAAAATACATTAAATAGGGTAAATAGGTATTGTGTCCCTGTATTTTAGAGAGGAGAGAGGATGGAATATTTCAATTTGAAAAAGCTGTCTATTATAGGTTTTGTTTTGATTGTCGGGATGTGTGTTTTTCCTTTGATTTCCGAGGGAACTCAGGCCGGTCAAGGCGCAGAGACATTTGATTCCAGCGCATATCAGGCCATGAGATGGCGCTGCATCGGTCCGTACAGAGGAGGAAGAGCCACTGCGGTTGCTGGAATCCCGTCTCAGCCCTACACCTATTATTTTGGTGCGTGCGGTGGGGGAGTCTGGAAGACCGAAGACGGAGGTTTGAACTGGAAACCGATTTCAGATGGATATTTCAAAACCGGTTCTGTAGGGGCAGTGGCTGTTTCTGAGTGGGATCCCAATGTGATTTATGTGGGGATGGGTGAAGCCCCGATCCGGGGAAACGTCTCTCATGGAGACGGGATGTACAAATCAGTGGATGCGGGAAAGACATGGATTGATATCGGACTCGGCGATACTTATCAGATCTCCAGAGTCCGGGTCCATCCCCGGAATCCGGATCTGGTGTATGTGGCTGCTCTGGGACATGTTTACGGTCCCAATATGCAGAGAGGAGTTTTCCGGTCTAAGGACGGAGGGGAGACTTGGGAAAAAGTCCTTTATGTCAGTGATAAAGCAGGGGCCATTGACCTGGTCCTGGACCCCTTTAATCCCAGAGTGATTTATGCGGCATTCTGGTCAGCTCACCGAACACCTTACAGCTTGGTGAGCGGAGGCCCTGGAAGCGGTCTTTATAAAACAACAGACAGCGGCGACACATGGAAAGAACTGTCCCGGAATCCCGGTCTTCCCAAAGGAGTTCTGGGAAAGATCGGAGTGGCTGCATCCGGTGCTAAAAAGGACCGGGTCTGGGCGATTGTGGAGGCTAAAGAAGGCGGAGTTTTCCGCTCTGAAGATGGAGGCGAAACCTGGAGAAGAGTCAACAAAGAAAGACGGCTTCGCCAGAGAGCCTGGTATTATTCCCGAATCTATGCAGACCCTCAAAATCCGGAAAAGGTCTATGTTCTTAACACAGGACTGTACAGGTCCCTGGACGGAGGACGCAGTTTTTCTTACATCAGAGTGCCTCACGGAGATAATCATGACCTGTGGATAGATCCCAACAATCCGGACCGGATGATCAACAGCAATGACGGGGGAGCCAATGTCACTTTTAACGGAGGGATTTCCTGGACGCCTCAAGACACCCAGCCCACAGCTCAATTCTACCATGTGACCACAGATGATCAGTTTCCCTACTGGGTCTACGGAGCGCAGCAGGACAATTCCACAGTCCGCATCGCCTCCAGGACTACGGGGGCAGGAATCGGGCGTGAATACTGGCACTCTGTAGGCGGTGGAGAAAGCGGGCATATCGCACCCAGGCATGACAATCCGGATATTGTGTATGCAGGAAGTTACGGAGGATTGATCACCCGGTGGGATTATCAGACCCGGGAACGAAGAGCCATCAACCCATGGCCGGAAAATCCCATGGGCTGGGGAGCCAAAGACCTCAGGTACCGGTTCCAGTGGACAGCGCCTATTCTGGTGTCCCGGTTTGATTCTGATGTGCTTTATCACGCGGCCCAGGTTTTGTTCAAATCCACAGACGAGGGCCACAGCTGGGAAATCATCAGCCCTGACCTCACCACCAATGACAAATCCAAACAAAAGCAGTCCGGAGGGCCGATCACAAAGGACGACACCAGTGTGGAATATTACTGCACCATATTTTCTCTTGCCGAATCAGTGTATGATCCGGATATACTCTGGGTGGGCTCAGATGATGGGCTGGTCCACATCACCAGAAACGGAGGAAAAACCTGGACCAATATCACTCCCAAGAACCTTCCGGAGTGGAGCATGATCAGCAATATCGAGACCTCCACGTTTAAAGCCGGTAGAGCTTTCATTGCTGTGGACAGACATAAGCTGGATGATTTTTCGCCTTATATCTATAAAACAGAAGATTTTGGGAACACATGGACCCAGATAACCAATGGACTCCCTCAAAATACTTTTGTTCGTGTGATCAGAGAGGACCCGGAAAGAAAAGGGCTTCTCTATGCCGGGACAGAGACCGGAGTTTTTGTGTCTTTTGATGACGGCAAAAATTGGCAGTCGCTTCAGTTGAATCTGCCTGTTGTCCCAGTCAGGGATATGGTGGTCAAAGAGGATGACCTGGTGGCCGCCACTCATGGGCGGTCGTTCTGGATTCTGGATGACCTGACCCCGCTGCATCAGCTGACGAAGGATGTGCTGGAGTCAGAGTTTTTTCTGTTCAAACCCAGGGATGCTTTTCGGATGGGAGGCTATGGATTTCCGCGTTCGGATATGGGAGAGAATCCCCCCGGCGGAAGTGTGATCACCTATTATTTCAAGAAAAAACCTGAGAAAAAAGTCACTCTTGAGTTTTTAGACGCACAGGGAAATCTGATCAAAGAATTCAACGGCCCATCTGTTTCCACAAAACAGGGAATGAACCGCTTTGTGTGGGACATGCGGTATCCAGGCGCGGAAAGAGTACCGGGCGCTGTGTACTGGGGCGCTTCTTTCAGAGGCCCTGTGGCTGTGCCGGGAAATTATACGGTGAGACTCAAAGTGGGAGAAGATCGGATGATCAAGACATGGAGATGGAAGAAAGATCCCCGTATCAGCACCACACTGCGTGATTTCCAGGAACAGTTTGATCTGCTGATCGAGATCAGAGACAAGGTCTCAGAGGTCAACACCAACATCATGAAACTGAGGGACATCAGGGACCAGATCAATGAACTCACAGCGAAACTGGAAGAGACAAAAAAGAACCAGGAGATCATTCAAGCTGGAGAGGAGCTTATAAAAAAATTAAGCGCTGTTGAAGATGAACTCATTCAGTCCAAGTCAAAAAGCGGGCAGGACCCATTGAACTATCCCATCAAACTGGATAACAAAATCGCGGCTCTGGCTTCTTATGTGGCCAGTGCGGATTTTCGTCCAACTGAGCAGTCTTATCAAGTGTTTCATGATCTTTCATCCAAGGCAGATACTCAATTGGGACTGCTGGACCTTTATATAGAACGGGACCTTAAAAATTTCAACAGAATGGTGAAAAAACATGATATCCCGGCTGTGATCGTGAAGTGAGATGTGAAGGCACAATCTTCAATGCCGCTCAAGTCGAATATTAATGTCATTAAGAAAGGATCGGATTATGAGTAGATATAAGAAAGTGGATGATAAGGTGATTCAGCATTTCAAAGATCTGATCGGAGAGAAAAATATCATCACAGATGAATCCAAGATGACTGACTACAGCCATGATGAGTTCACTCTTTCGGATATCGCGCGGATGCCTGAGGTGGTCGTCAAACCAGAGAACACAGAACAGGCGGCCAAAGTGATGAAATATGCGGATCACAATCAGATCCCGGTCACTCCCAGGGGAGGAGCCACAGGTCTTTGCGGAGGGTGTGTGCCGAGCCAGGGAGGAATTGTCCTGTCGCTGGAAAAAATGGACCGTATTGTGGAAGTGGATACAGACAATCAAATGGCTGTAGTGGAAGCCGGAGTCACATTGATGGACTTTTATGAAGCGGTCAATGATGCAGGCCTGTTTTTCCCGCCTCACCCCGGAGATGAGAGCGCCATGATCGGGGGATTGATTGCAGCCAATGCCGGGGGAGCCAGAGCTGTGAAATATGGGGTCATCCGCAATTACATCAAAGGTATGGAAGTGGTTCTGGCCTCGGGAAAGGTGATTAGGCCCGGAGGAAAAGTCATGAAGAGCAGCACAGGATATAATCTTCTCAACCTGTTCATCGGTTCGGAAGGCACTTTGGGTGTTGTCACATCAGCGGTGATTCAGCTCATGCCTCCTCCTGGAACCACCCGTTCTCTCATCATTCCTTATGATGACTTGAAGCAGGCGATTGAAACCGTTCCCCTTTTGATCAAAAAAAAGATCCTCCCCATGGCAGTGGAATTTATTCCCAAAGAGGTCATTGTCCGGACAGAAGAAATTCTGAAAAAAAGATGGCCCAGTCAAATGGGAAACACCTATTTATTGGTGATCCTGGATGCTTCCAGTGAGGATGAGATCGATAAGCTTTCGGAAAAAGTGGCTGAAATCAGCCTTGAAAAAGGAGCTTTGGATGTGTTTGTGGCAGACAGCCCCAAGAAACAAAAGCAGGTTTTGGATATCCGGAGCAAGATCTATGAGTCCATCAAAGAGGACAATGTGGAGACACTTGATATTGCGGTTCCCAGGGCAGAGATCGCCAATCATGTTAAAAAAGTGTTGGACGTTCAGGAAAAATACGGGATGTGGCTTCCCACTTACGGACATGCTGCAGATGGGAATGTGCACACTCATATCATGAAAGTCCGGTATAAAGACGGACAGATCACTTCTTTACCGGAGGAGGAATGGAAAGAAAAACTCCACCTCGTTCGGGAAGAGCTGTACAAAGACTGCAGGGAAAAAGGAGGCACCATATCCGGGGAACACGGGATCGGAGTGGTGAAAAAATCTTATCTTTCCTATGTGGTGGATGAAGAGGAGATCTCATTGATGAAAGGGATCAAAAAAGTTTTTGATCCTCATCTGATCCTGAATCCCGGAAAGATATTTGAATGAAAACAGAAGACAGGGTCTCTGTTGGAAGTGTGGAGGAGAACATGAAAATAGGTCGTTTGATTGGCTTGGTGTTGCTTTGTTTTTTAATGATGTATGGATTGACCCATGCTCTTGAGGCAGCAACAGTGGGAAATTCACAAACCGGAGAGGATGTGGAGTTGACTTCTGGTCTTTTTGAACATCTGTCCTGGAGAAATATCGGACCGGCTAATATGGTGGGCCGGGTCAGTGACGTAGAAGGAGTGCCCGGAGATCCCAATATTGTGTATGTGGGCTCTGCTTCTGGTGGTGTGTGGAAAACAACCAACGGAGGTATCACCTGGAAACCTCTTTTTGACCGACAGCCCATCGCGTCTATCGGGGATATTGCACTGGAGCCTGGAAATCCGGATGTGGTTTATGTGGGAACAGGGGAGTCCAATGTGAGAAACAGCGTCTCCTTTGGAAACGGTGTCTATAAATCCACGGACGGAGGAAGCACCTGGATCTTTCTAGGACTTCAAGACACAGAACACATTTCACGCATCGTGATCCATCCCACTGACCCGGATACGGTTTATGTGGGGGCCTTGGGTCGTGCGTTTGGGCCGAATTCAGCCAGAGGCGTTTTTGTCTCTAGGGATGGAGGGCAAAACTGGGAAAAGACTCTGTTTAAGGATGAGTGGCATGGGATTTCAGATATGGACATCAATCCCAAAAATCCGAATATTGTTTTTGCAGGACTCTGGAAATTTCTCAGAAAACCTTGGACATTTGAGAGCGGGGATAAGGAAGGCGGAGTATTCCGTTCTATTGACGGCGGGCGAACCTGGAACAAGGTCACACGAGGACTTCCGGAGCTGGTGGGACGCATTGGGATCAAAGTGGCTGCCAGCAATCCGGATGTGGTGTATGCCATAACAGAATCCCCGGAAGGGACTTTGTACCGTTCAGATGATGCAGGTCAGAGTTTTCAGCTGGTTTCAGATGATGTGGGAATCGTTTCCCGGGGATTTTACTACACAGACCTGAGAGTGGACCCCGCTGATGAAAACCGGGTCTATGCCGTATCCTCCAGACTTTATGTATCCATTGACGGCGGGCAGTCCTTTGAACAGATATCCCAATCCACACATGTGGACTTTCATTCACTCTGGATAGACCCTGAGAATCCGGAAAGGATGTGGCAGGGACAGGACGGAGGGATCTGTGTTTCCTATGATAGAGGCGCTCATTGGGATTATGTCAATAATATCTGTGTGTCCCAGTTTTACCAAATATATGCGGATAACCGAAGACCGTTTTATTATGTGGGAGGCGGACTTCAGGACAATGGGACATGGTATGGCCCCAGCCGGAATAAAGAGCGGTTCGGTATACTCAAAGATGATTGGAGAATGATCAGTTTTGGAGATGGATTTCATGTCACCAGCCATCCTGACAATCCAGAGCTGTTTCTCAGTGAAAGTCAGGGAGGAGGGATTGTCAGGACTGATATGAAAACCCGAGAGCAGCAGGATGTGAGCCCTCAACCCAGGAGGGCTGACGGCGCTCCTGTTTCAGAACTGGAGTACCGTTTCAACTGGAATACGCCTATTATTCCCTCTCCCCACGACCGGAAAACCATTTATGTGGGTGGGAACGTTGTTTTCAAGTCCCTGGATTTTGGTTTGACATGGGAGGTCATCAGTCCGGACTTGACCACAGATGACCCTGAAAAGCAGAAAACAGCAGGTGGTCCTGCCTGGCCGGAGAACACCACAGCAGAATATTACTGCACCATTATCAGCCTGGCTGAATCTCCGGTTCAGCCCGGGGTGATTTGGGCAGGAACGGATGACGGCCAGCTTCATGTGACCATGAACGGAGGCAATGATTGGGAAAATGTGATCAACTCCATTCCTGACCTTCCTTCCTACACTCCGGTTTCCCACCTGGAACCCTCCATAACATCTGCAGGAATGGCGTATGCGGCTTTTGATCGGCATATGCTGGATGATTTCTCTCCCTTTGTGTACAGGACATCTGATTTTGGCAGGACTTGGGTGGATGTGACCGGAAACCTTCCGGACAATGCTTATGTCTGGGTGGTCAGGGAAGATCCGGTTCGGCCTCAGATCATATATGCGGGAACGGAAACAGGCTTGTTTGTTTCCTTTAACCGGGGAACGCGTTGGATCCGGCTTCATATGGCAAACCTTCCCACAGTGGCTGTTCACGATATCATCGTCCATCCCAGAGAAAATGACCTGATATTGGGGACTCACGGAAGAGGGATGTGGATTTTTGATGACATGTCATTTTTTAGAGAGATCTACAATGAGATGCTGCGGCAACCGACTTATCTTTTTCGAATGAGACCCGCTCTTCGTCACGCGGTGAAAGCCACTCGCTATGGGATCGGGGACCGGGAGTTCACGGCAAAGAATCCGCCCTATGGAGCCCTCATCACTTATTATCTGAAAGAGGAAGTCCAAGAAGACAAAGATTTCCGGATCGATATCTATGATCAGGATAAGAATTTGATAAGGAGGCTCAAAGACATTTCCACAGAAAAGGGAATGAACCGGGCTGCTTGGGACTTGAGGGGAGCACCTCCGCGCCAGAGAAGAGAAACAGAACATGAAGAGAGCTTTTTTTCAAGGGGGCCTATGGGACCTCAGGTTCTTCCCGGGACTTATACGGTCAGGCTGGTGAAAGGGGAAGAGGCCTACAAAGAGGAATTGACAGTTTCCGTGGATCCCACTGTGGAGGTGAGCAGAGATGACCTAGACCTTCAGCACACATACGCCTCTGATTTGTGTGCCATGCAGTCGTCTATCAATGATGGGCTGAGGGCATTGGATACTCTTCAGGAGCAGCTTCGTGAGAGGAAAAACACTCTTTCCAGACAATCAGCCAGTTTTCCCGAAGAGGTCATGGAAGCTATTGAAACCCATATGCAAGAGATCTCACAGATCCAGAGTGTTCTGACCAAACCGGAGGGGGCCCCGTACTGGAGTGAAGGGCCCCGTCTCATTGAGAGAGTGTCAGGACTGTTCCGGTCTATAGACAGCGTCAACCAAGCGCCCACCAGAGCTCAAATCAATTATTTTGGTGAACTGAAGCAAGAGTTTGAAGCAGGAATGAGCAGAATCAATGAGTATCTGGGAGAAAAGGCGAAACAGATCAATCGGGTTTTTTCAGAGAATCATGTGCCGACTTTGCTGATCCCCCAGATCATTGAGTATTGAGGTGGTGCTCATTCTCTTTTTCTTTCTATTGTTTTTGAAACAAACGAAATTATTATTTGGGATTGAATGTCTTGAAAATTGACATGGGATCATTGTTATGAAAGGAGGAGAGATGAACTCGAATCGCTTGTTTGTTTTTATGTTCGGGATCCTGTGTGTTTCCACCCTCTCTCTGACCGGAGGTCAAGAGGATATCAAGGGAAACATAGAGGAGCTCTTTTTTGTTCCCTCACCCACTGGATATGAACATCAATTGGCTGAAAAAGTCATTCAGATGCTTCCGGATGAACAGAAAGTGAGTCAGGATCTACTGGGAAGTGTGTTTGTGTCCAAAGAGGGAGATCTTCCTCTTTGGTCTGTGATGTGCGGTCTGGATGAACGAGGATATATTGTGGGCGGAGTCGATCCCCAAGGATACATCACACTGGATCGGGTGGTTCCTGCTCCTCATGCCATGTTTGACTCTTTTTTTTCCGGACATCCGGTGAAAGTATGGACCGAACAAGGGCCTGTCCAGGGAGTGTTGGCCATTCCTTCTCTTCATATTTTTCAGTGGGGAGAGAGAGAACATTTTCATGAGTATTTCTCCCTTGAAAAGATGAAGCTGGATATCGGTGCTTCCAGCAGGCAAGAAGTTTTAGAGAGAGGAATTCAAAACTGCTCTCCGGTGACTCTGGGGCAAAAAATGAGCTCTTTGTCCAAGCACAGGATTGCCGGCTATTCCATGGGAGCCAAAGCGTGTGCAGCTCTGTTGTTGACCACAGCTTCGCATGTTCTGGCTGAAGAAAGCCAGGGAAAGCTTACTTTTGGCTGGCTGGCTCAAACTCTCATGGTGTCTCGAGGTTCCAGGCCCCGAGCTTGTGTGGGAGGAGTCAGGGCACAAAAACGTTTGGATTCATCACAGACGATCATCGTTGATACTGTTCCCATCCAATCCGAAAATGAAGAAGACATTTCTTTAGGCCGGGGTCCAGTTCTTTTGGATGCAGAAAAAGAAAAAACAAAGGGATTCCGAATGATTCAGGAAAAGGCCCGGCAAAAAGGCATCCTTGTCCAAACAACGGAAAAAGCGGATTCTCTGCTGTGGAATGCTTTTTCTGGGAAGCAAGACAATCTGATCGGATTGTTCATTCCGGTTCGATTCGCAGCCTCACCTTCAGAGACTGTGGATATCAAGGACCTCCAGGCATTGAACCAATTGCTGGAGTCTGTTTTGACTGAAAGGAGGAATCCATGAGAAAAGCAAATATCATTGCCGTGTTGTTGGGTTTTTGTTTGCTCTGTTTCTGCACACCAGCCCCTTCTGATTTCAAAGCGTGGGATTTGTTAAAAGAGATGCTCTTGATCCCCGGTGTTTCCGGACACGAGACCTTGGTGGCGGATTTTGTGGCTTCTTCCATCCCTCAGTCTTTAAATCCCCAAAGAGATGAGATGGATAATGTCTGGTTTACTGTAGGAGAGGGGGATCCTCATATTGTGTTTGTGGCCCATACAGATGAAATCGGTCTGATTGTCAAGCAGATCACAGTGGATGGGATGCTGAAAGTGGAGGGCCGGGGTGGATTTTTCCCAAAAATGTACGAAGGGCACATGGTTGTGATTTATACACACAAGGGTCCGGTGCAGGGAGTTGTGGCTCCCAGAAAAGAATATTTTTCAAAAGCTCCGGATGAGTCCTTTTTTGGAATCGGCGATATAGAAATTTATGTAGGAGTGGACACCAAGGCCGAAGTCATTGAATTGGGAGTGGAGCCCAATGACCAGGTCACCATCCAGAAACACATTGCCGAGCTTTCCCCTGTTCTCTTAGCAGCCAGAGGAGTCGATGACCGGGCCGGATGCGCTGTTTTGCTGGATGCCATGGAAAGAATTGATTGGGATCAGATCACAGACAAAACAGTGACTTTTTTATGGGATGTTCAAGAAGAGATCGGATTGTACGGAGCATCCAGAATAGCTGGAACCCTGGATGCGGATTATGTGTTTCCTGTGGATACTTTTGTGTCTTCTGATGCGCCCTTTGATTCCCAAAGATTTGCCCGGCTTCCTTTAGGTCAGGGGGCAGTGATCCGCGCCATTGACAGCAGCAACATCACTCCCTGGATTTATGTGCAGAAAGTCAAGCGCATTGCAGAGTCAAAAAGCATTCCTGTGCAGATCGGAAACACCAAGGGCGGAAACGATGGATCTGTATTTGTTCCCACAGGAACAGCGGACATTCCTCTTTCCTGGCCCGGGGTCTATTCCCATTCTTTTATCGAAAAAATCCATAAAAGGGATTTGGAAGCGCTCACTGAACTGGTGGTGGCACTTACAGAAACCTGGAAATAACCTGGGTATTCATCAAATCTGTATGCACAGTCATACAGATTCATGAAGATCAGTTCTCTTTACAGTGCTTATTCCTTAGACAGATGACTGTGACTTGAATTCATGTCATGAATTTGAATTATGTGCATACAGATTTGACCTTTCAGGCGAGCCGAGGTTGCTGCAGATGCGGTGAGATCGACTCATGAATTTCCCAGGGATTCAATTCGGGTTAGTTCATCTGGGGGTAGAGCAGAGCATTCAGCAGGAATTTGTAAGTTCCGTGAGACTGGGCTCTGTGCTGGCACCGGATTCCGATGAGCACAAAGCGGCCTTTTTTGTATTTCACATCCACCACCGCTGCTTTTCGGCTCAGGGTGTCTTCTCCCAGAAGCCATCCGCTGAGCAGGATATCTTTTTTAGGATAACTGGCGACCACTGTGCGATCCCATTCCATATCCGGGATGCTGGTTCGGAAAGCTTTGCTTCGGGAAAAGACCGCTGCTTTTTCTGCCGTCATTCCATAACCGATCGGAGATCTTTTGTTCACTTCCAGTTTCAGGATTGACGTGGGGCAGAAAAACTGACTTCTGGAGACGCCTTCCAAGGAATTGGAGACAGGGGGATTGAATTCTTCAATAACCAGTTCACAGGCATCATTTAAAGTGACCAGGATCCCTCCTTTGGCCACGAAATTCTTCAATGCCTCCACTCCCTGTTTGCCGATTCCTCCTTCGTATTCAGGTGGGCCTTCTGTGTAGTATCGAGCGTATCTGGATTTGGGATCTGGTTTTCCCATTTTGATGATGTCAGGGCTTTCGCTGGCAAAGATGATCACATCGAAAATTTCATTCAAGTCAGCGGGCTGGTCTTTTTTATCCTTGAAATCCTTGTTATGAATGGTGGTGTAGGGGACTTCCAGGTCGTCCAAAACATAGCGGGTCCATCCTTCGTCCATGTTGGATTTCCACGATTGGTAGAGGGCAATTTTTGAGTTTTTCACAGGACTCTTTTTGATTTCAGATATATCGTTGATGGAATGAGCTTGAACATTCCATTTTTCAAGAAGTAGCGGGAGGTCTTTTTGGACCTGGGGAGTGTTCTCCACAAGAAAACTTCCAAAACAGGCATGAAATCCATCTCCGTTGACCGGCCCTTGGGCGCGGAAGACTTTGGGATTGCTTTTCAGCAAACCAAACACCACTGAGTAAGAGGCGTTCTTTTTAGAGTCCAGTACAATGTATGGAACTTCTTGGCTGGGAGGCTGGATATTGGGATCAGGGATTTCATCCAGTTTGATGAGTTCGGTCTCAAAAGGAGTGTCGATCTGTTCACTGGTCACTCCCATCTGAAGAGGGAGGGTCCATCCGGC
This sequence comes from Candidatus Aminicenantota bacterium, assembly GCA_014727835.1. Classification (GTDB taxonomy): domain Bacteria; phylum Acidobacteriota; class Aminicenantia; order Aminicenantales; family Aminicenantaceae; genus WJMT01. The sequence goes on from WJMT01000129.1 coordinate 33,173, forward strand.
ATTGTCATAGGGGGGCTCTGGAGGTCCGCCCGGGTACTGCCGGATATTCGGATATTCCTGTTTTTCGAGGAGAGATTGAGCATACGGCCGGTAGGGTTGGGACATCAAGACCACAAAGGATCCGGCAGGAAACACTTTTCCGTCAGCCACAAAATCTTTTTTGGCCTGATGGATCTCCACTCCTCCGAAATGGAGGATTTCCAGCATCCGGAGGGTGGTGGGATAGTCTCTTTGGTCTTTGGAGATCACAAAGGCAAATGGCTGGCCTGGTTCCCTGATTTCCACAGCATCTTTGCACATCTTGTAGAAATTGAACAGCAGGTCTTGTTTGTGAAGATGGGCTGTTTTGACCAGAGATTTGGATAAAGTCAGTTCATATTCCACCAAATCTCGCAAACGCCACCATCCTCCCATCCAGGGGTCCGGAAACTGAAGTCTTTTTTCGACATAAGAGTCCGGAAGTTCATTGGGCTCTATATAAATGGGGGTTGCCACTCGCACAGAAGCCATTTCACTGAGAAGACCGATGCAGTTGTGAAGCCAGGATGTGTCATCACAAGCCCCGATCCACCATCCGGTGAAGCTCCGTCCGTGCACCACTCCCTTGAATCCGTTTTTCTGGAGGTCATAGGCCATGTTCATGCCGCACAAGGCCACTCCTCTCCAGAGAAGGGGATGGATGGTGGGCACAGGCGGATCTTTGAACGGCGGGATAAACAGACGTGCTCCGGTGGATCCCATTTGATGTTCGTCGATATGGATCTGGGGGATCCAGTCATGATAAAGGACTTTGGTGACAGCCCGGGTCTCTTTCAGATTGAACATAAACCAGTCCCGGTTGTCATCATGACCTGCATAGTGATGATAAAGCCAGGGCATGCGGGATCCTTCATATTTGGTGCCCACATGCTTTCTGTACCACTCGGTGACCATCTGTTCTCCGTCAGGATTGGTGGAAGGGACCAGGAGCACGATCACATCCTGAAGCGCTTGTTCTGTGTTGAAAGGAGTGTTTCCTGTGACCAGGTCATAGGCCAATTCCATAGACATCTGAGAAGAGGCGATTTCTGTGGAATGGATGTTGCAAGTCATCAGCAAGATGGCTTTTCCTTTTTGGGCCAGGTCTTTGGCTTGTTCCGGGCTCAATCCTCTCGTGTTTCTGAGTTTTTTGGTGATCTGAGTGTAGGTGTCCAGCTGAGCCATGTTTTCTTCCTCAGTGATGACCGCCATGATGATGGGTTTTCCGAGGGTTGATTCTCCGATGGTCAGGACCTTGATCTTGTCAGATTCTTCATCCAGTTTTTGAAAATATTCTGTGATTTGACTGTAGTCCGCCAGCTTTCTGTCAGCGCCCACTTTGTATCCTAAGAATTCTTCGGGGTGAGTCTGGGCTGATAACACAAAGGGAATCAGTAACAGAGCCATGCAGACAAAGATCAATCGTTTTTTATTCATAAAATGTTCCTCCTAAGATGAAATATTTTTGGCATTGATGAGGGTTGATGGTTGGTGTGAACATAGGTGACCAAGACATTTTTTCTATCACTAATCCAAGGACTTGTCAAGAATATGATGAGATGAAATTCAGGTGCGGCTGAATTTCATAGCGCTTGGGCAGTTAAAAAAAGAACTGCTCTTCATAAAGATGCATGATAGTGCATACAGATTTGTTGAATGACCAGGAGCGGTTGACAAAAGGATCGTTTGGAGTTACGATTTTATGCACGCAGATTGATTCAATGGACCGTGCTAGATGGGGAGTTAGCGGTGCCCTGTAACTCACAATCCGCTAAAGTGAGATCGAACACCTTGCTGAGGCAGTCAACTTTTTCTGGTCAGTGCTTGTGTAAGTGGTGTTGACGGTACGGGCCCTGTGCAAAGCACTCTTTGTGAACTCCGTCAGGACCGGGAGGTAGCAGCGGTAGCAGAGCAGTTGCTTGTGCTGCAGGTTCGCCTTGCCTGAGCTAACTGCATGAGATACGCAGGGAATGTTTTGTCGAAGCAGATGCACGGTCCTTTTTTTATGCAAGAAGCGAATCCGCGTATTGAATGCGCTGGCTCACAGATAATCCATATGGACAGGACCGGTCACAAGTCCCGCATTCCACACAAGATTTTGCTGTTTGATCCGGAGCTAACTGGGAATACATGAGTTTGGCACGTGAAGGTTTTTCATACCCTTCAAAATAAGCAAGGTAACGGAGGATGGATGTGGTTTGGATCCCTTGGGGGCACCTATCCTGACAGGTTCCGCACATGTGGCAGTATTGGGAGCTATTTTCAGCAGCGTATTGAAACAGATTCCTACGCTCCTCTTCTGAGAGAGGGGAGTTGACCACTGAAAGGTCTTCGTCCAATTGAGTCCGGTTCATCATTTCTGTCACCACAGAGGTAATGTGGGAGTTATCCAAAGCCCATTTCAGCATGGCTTGATAGAGGGAAACGGATCCTGTATGGTATTTGTCCAGGTTCTGGCGTTTTCCGCCCACTTTCAGGGTCTTCATAGCAATGACTCCGATATCTTGATCCCAGGCTGATTTGATGAGTTTGCTTGTTCCGCTGGCTCCCAGATAATCTGAATATTTCTGGATCTGTTCTTCGGAATCATCCAGGTCAAACACATTGTATCCCAATTGGACCATATCATAAGCGCCGCATTCCACTGCTTTTGATATGACTTGGTGATGATTGGAGTGACAGGAAATGCCGTTGAATCTGAATTTCCCTTCTTTTTTCATTCGGTCAAATGCGGACAGAACCCTCTCATCTGTAAGATTCGAGGGATTGGAAATCCCGTGAATCAATAAAACATCGATGCAGTCTGTTTGAAGCCTTTTCAAGCTACCTTCCACAGAAGAGACAATGGTTTTCTCGCTCCAGGGTCCTCTGAGATGAAATTTGGTTCCCACATAGACCTGATCTCGTCCCGCTTCTTTGAACAGCTTTCCGATTTGGCGTTCACTGTTTCCATTCATGTAGGTGTGCGAGGTGTCGATGTAGTTCACTCCTCTGTCAATGGCCTGCCTCAGAATAGCCCAGTCCGGAAGAGGGCTTCCCCCCAGTGAGATCTCAGAGACCTCAAGTCCTGTTCTTCCCAACCTTCGATAATACATTTCTCCCTTTTTGATTCTGTGGGATGAAGTCTTGAGCAGACCTGTTTTGAGAAAAGGGACTGAAAATGAACCGAAGATCATTTTTTTCAAAAACAAACGCCGATTGTTTTTTGACATTGGTTTTCCTTTCACAGTTGGTTGAGTTGTTGGAGCATTTTTTTTATCTCATCTTTGGCCAAAGGTGTGAGGCTGAGAAGAGGAAGCCGGCAGGGTCCTCCATTATAGTCCAGAAGATCCAGAGCATATTTGGCTGCAGGGATGCCCCATTTTTTGGTCACAGCTTGATTCAAAGGGACCAGATCCAGCTGAAGCTTCCTGGCTTGATCCCATTGTTTTTGTTCAAAAAGTGTGTGAAGATGTGTGCACAATTTAGGGAGGACACAGGCCAGTCTCAAGATTCCGCCTGCAGCTCCCATGATCAGTCCGGGCACCATCAAATTGCCGGCACCCAAAAGAAATGATTTTGTTGAATGGATATGAGGAATCAGCTCTTCGAAAAAATTCAAGTCGCCCGAGCTGTCTTTGATGCCCTGGATGTTGGGATGTTTCAAAAGAAAGGAGACCAACTCTTGATCCACAGAGACTCCGGTGTTCTGGGGGATGTTGTAGATGATCAAAGGGATTTGAGAATTTTCTGCTACAGAAACATAGTATTTTTTAAGGGCCTCAGAAGTCATTTTGGATTTGTAATAATGAGGCGTGCAGACCAAAGCTGAATCTGCCCCCGCATCTGCGGCTTGGTTGGTCAACTCAACGGTGTTGACAACAGATTCCCGTGCTGTTCCGGCGATGATTTTTTTGTATTCGGAGGACACCTCTTTGGCTGTCCGGATCAAAGCAATGCATTCCTCATCGGACAGATAAGCTCCTTCTCCGGTGGACCCTGCAATGACATAGCCGGAAAGCTCTGTATCATTGTATTTGCGGATATTTTGTTTGAATGCCTCCAGATCCAGCTTTTCGTTTTCAAAAGGAGTGGTTAAAGCAGCGATGATGCCTTTGTATTCACAGTCCATTTCTCTTCATGTTCCTTTCAGTATTTTTCGTTTTCGATCTCTTTGAGTTCTCGATCGCTTTTGCCAAAGTAATGCCCGATCTCATGCCGGACGACCTCTCTGACCTTTTCTTTGATTTCCTTATCAGAATGACAGATCTTTTCAATGGGTTTTTGATAAATGGAGATCACATCAGGCGGAAGATTTCCGTAATAAGGGCCCCGGTTTTTTAGGGGAACGCCGTGATACAAGCCCAAAAGCAGTCCTTTTCGGCTGATTCCAAGCCGCTCATAAACATCAAGCGGCGGGTTGTCTTCCACAATCACAGTGATGTTTTTGAGGTATTTTTGAAACTCTTGACGGATTTCTGAGAGGGCCTCTTCCACCAGTTTCTCGAATTTGTTTCGGTCCATATGTTTGAAGATTATCTTTCGATTCCATCCCGAGCCGAAACTTTTTGGGTGTAATAATGTTTGATTTCTGTCATGTCTGTTACCAGATCTGCTCTCTTTATCAAAGATTTTGGGGCATGTCTTCCGGTTAAGATCACTTCGACGTGATCCGGTCTTTGATCCAAAAAATCATGCACATTTTCTTCCCGTATGAGATTGAAATACATGGCCACATTGATCTCATCCAGAACAATGATATCAAACAATCCTGAGAGCATGGCTTTCAAACAGGAATCAAGACCCTCTTCTGCTTTTTGAATATCTTGAGGGTCGGGATTTTTATTCACATGAATGAATGCATTCCTGCCGAACTGCTCCACCTTTACCAGAGGCTTCAGTCTTTCTAAGGATTTGAGTTCACCGTATTTTTGTCCTTTGATGAACTGACCGATATAGGTTTTGAGTCCATGACCTGCGGCTCTCAGGGCCAGTCCCAGAGCTGCGGTTGTTTTTCCCTTTCCCTGTCCCGTGTATATCTGGACCATACCTTTGAATTTTGTCATGCTTGATTCCGTCATTGTTATGATATTTGAATCCAAGTTTATAGTCAATGATTCTGGCTCATTCATCAAATCACTGTTCTGCTTTGATTTCACATTTCCACCCTATTGTAATATAATCCTTCACATGCTGGATATTAGATTTGTACAAGATAACGCGGATTTTGTCAGAAAAAAAATTTTGACCCGGGGAATCGATCTGAACCTGTCCGGATTTCTCAAACTGGCTGAAGAAAAGAAGGAATATTTGGTAAAAATTGAAAAGCTTCGGCACAAACTGAACAAAAATTCAAAATTGATCGGTGAAATGAAGCGAAAAGGAGAGGATGCCGCCTCATTGATCAAAGAGATGAAGCAGGTATCTGATGAGATCAAGCAAAATGAGGATGAATTCAAAGACATTGAAGAACAAATCAGTGATGTGCTGCTGAACATCCCCAATATCCCTCACGAAACAGTGCCTGTGGGACCAGATGAGTCTTCGAACAAAGAATTGAGAAAATCCGGGACTAAGCCGGAATTCAGTTTCCAGCCCAAACCTCATTGGGAGATCGGAGAAAAATTGGGGATCCTTGATTTCAAAAGAGCTGCCAAGCTGACAGGAGCCCGGTTTGCTGTTTACAAAGGATTGGGAGCCCGGCTGGAAAGAGCTTTGATCAATTTTATGCTGGATATTCACATCAAAGGCAACGAGTTTGAAGAGACGCTTCCTCCGTTTATCGCCAATAAAGAGAGCTTGCTGGGCACTGGAAACCTTCCTAAATTTGAAGAAGATCTGTTTCAGCTCAAAGGATATGACTGGTATTTGATCCCCACAGCTGAAGTGCCTCTCACCAATCTGTACCGGGATGAAATTCTCGAGGCAGATTCGCTTCCCCGGAGATATGTGGCCTACACTCCTTGTTTTCGAAGCGAAGCCGGATCTTACGGAAAAGATGTCCGCGGTCTCATCCGGCAGCACCAATTCAATAAGGTGGAGCTCATGAGCTTCACTCTTCCTGAAAACTCATACCAAGAGCTGGAAAAAATCACAGGTTATGCAGAGAAAGTACTGGAACAATTGGGGCTTCATTTCCGCGTGGTCAGCTTATGCACCGGAGAACTGGGATTTGCCGGAGCCAAGACCTATGACCTCGAGCTCTGGATGCCGCAGCGGAATGATTATGTAGAGATCTCATCCTGCACCAACTGCGAGGCTTTTCAAGCCAGACGGGCCAACATCCGGTTCCGGAGAGATATAGAGTCCAAACCAGAATGGGTTCACACTCTCAATGGGTCTGGTGTGGCCGTGGGGCGCACAGTCAGTTCGATTCTGGAATCGTTTCAACGGGAGGATGGAAGTGTTGAGATTCCTGAAGTGCTGCACCCCTACATGAACGATGTCACTGAGATCACCTGATTTTTTGCCAATCTGAAGTGAAAATGCTAGACTATGATGACTCATATGAGCTGATGGAGGGATGGCCGAGTGGCTGAAGGCGGCGGTCTTGAAAACCGCTTCACGAGCAATCGTGACGGGGGTTCGAATCCCTCTCCCTCCGTTTGAAATTTTTCGGGATCATTTCAAGTATTTGAAAAAATAATCTGAAACTGGACCGTGTTCTTTCCAATTTTTGAATTCTGTTTCAGTCCAGTCATGGTTGCTGTAAGTCACTTTCATCCATTGAATCCGGTCCCTTTGGTCTACTCTGAATGCAATGGATTTGTAGGTCAGATTTGAAGTTCCCTTGGGTTCAAGCCTATACTGATCCTTGCTCTCATCATAGGTGATCTCATAGTTATTCTTGATTTCTGTTTTGGTTTCACCGAGCACCGGGATCAGAAGACGGGGCATTCCTTGCTGGGAAGTCAGGTCTTCAAAATCATAGGCCTTCACTTCTCCCAGGTCATGATCGATGATGTGTATGGTCTGGCCGTCACAATACAGCTCATAGTTTTCATCCCCTTTGAGCTTGATCCGGAAAAAGTGGGGATATTTGTAGTGAAAGGTGCCGTGCAAAGAGACCTCATCCACAAGAAACTCTGTGCTTTTGGTCTGCTTGATATCACAGGTGATCAGATTTTGATCTTTCAGCTGTTTTTCCCATTTGGTGAGAAGCTCATCAATGTCCTGACTTAAGGAAAAATGAACAGTGAAGACAAAAAAAACAGACAAGAACAGCAAACAGAAAAAAATGGATTTAAATCTCATAGGTGACTCCTTTTCAGAAAAGAGGGGAGAAGAAACATAGTGAAAAGCCAGCAGGCAAAAATTCCAAAGCTCACGATTTTTCCGGTGTTGGAAACCAAAGGGGAGGAAGAGAGCAAAAGGGTGAGAAAGCAAATCATGGTGGAAGCTGTGGTGAGGGTGAGCACCGGAGCGATCTCCCTGAGGATTTCAGAGATATCTTTGTCAGGGCTGCTTATTTTTCGGTGGATGAGATGCACAGAGTCGTCAATGCCGATTCCAATGACCATTGCCACCACTCCGATCAAGGCAGGAGAGAATCGAATGGACAAGAGAGTCACCAAAGCAAGAGTCAGAGGGATGGCCCCTATTAAGGGCAGCAGAGAGACCAATAATAATCGAATTTTTTTGAAGTATAACAAAAGGATGATGGAAATGATTCCTCCGGCCCACAGGCTGATGGAAACGAAATCCCTTTTGATGATGGTGTTGACCGATTGGTGAACCTGATAAGTCCCTGTGAGCTGCTTTTCAATATAGGGGGGAGATGGAAGATTTTCCAGCTTCTCAGAAACACTGAGCAGAAGATCCTGTTTGGCCAGCTCTTTTTTTGGCCACACATAGGTCTGTAAAAAGAAATGCTTTCCCTGTTTTTTTATGAAGCGGGAGAAAGAAGGATGATCGGATAATGAAACCAGATTCTCCATTTTGAAAATCTCTTCCAAAAGGTCATAGTATTCTTTATGACGGTCCAGGACACGGAATCCGGATCGGTTCATCTGTTTGAAAAAAAAGGAACGATTCTCTTTGATCCGGGAGGAAACATCACAGATCTGAGCCAGGCGGGCCTGCACCTGATCCTCAGGAACATAGAACATAGAGGGTGAATAAAATCCGGTAATTTTCTCTTCTTGAGCCAGTGCAATGAGGTGCTGATCCAAATTTTTTTGATACTGCATTCCTTTGGAAAGCTGGTCTGTCTTGAGAGTGACTTGAGTGCTCAATATAAAGGAAGAACCAAATTTTTGGGAAACATGCCGGGCGTTTGTAAGTGACGGGATATTCTGGGGGAGCAGTTTGAATAAAGACATATCGAATCTCAGATTCATCATCACCAGGATTGACAGAATGATGATGCTGAAAGCAGCGATACGGCTGAAGTCTGTTTTTTTTAGGGACAGGCGGTACAAGATGCGGGGCAAAGCTCCTAAAGAGGTCAGCTTGACCTGAGCTGAGGAACGGGGCTTCAGCCACCTCACCACCGCGGGAAACAAGACCAGGGTCACAGTTAAAGACAGGAAAAGACTGATGCTTGTGAGCAGTCCGAACTGTCTGAGAGCAGGGTAGCGGGAAAAGCTCAACACCAGAAATCCGCAGGCTGTGGTGGTGATTCCTATGAATAAAGGGGGACCGCAGTCAGTCAGAGTGATTTGGAGAGCCTTATCCAGGGATTTTAGTTTTTTATGATATTGGAAAAAACGGCTGGATAAGTGGAAAGTGATATCCACTCCCAGGCCCAATACAATTGCAGCAAATCCAATGGAGATCATTTTCAAAGGATTGAAAAACAGGCTTGCGACCAGAAGAGAGCCATACACAGAGAAAAAGATAGGAAGAAAACACATCAGGGTAACCTTCAGGTTTCTGAAGACCAGAATGAGCAGGGTGAAAATAAGGATCGATGAGATCACATTGATCACAAAGATTTCTTTATTCAGGATGGAATGGGTTTCTGCTGTGAGGCCGTATTTTCCTGCAAATTCACAGGTTATGGATTGAGAGCCCGGAAGAGATGATTTGATATGCATGATTTTTTCACTGATCTCTGTGGTGAGTTCAATGCAGTACTGAGTATCTTCCCCTGAACCGCGTGGCTGGGCAAAGATCAGGCGGGAAGACATGTCTTGTGAGTCAAAGTAAAAACTGTGTGGTGAAATTTTGTAATTGGCCATAAAGTTTTTGAGCCAGGATTCAAGCAGCTCCCTGAGATGGAACACATCCACAGCAATCAGTTCTCTCAATCCGGGATGACCGGTCATCACGACCTGTTTTCGGGTTCGAATGATCTCTGTTTGGATTCCTTGTTCTGTGAATTTATCTGAAAACAAGGATAGATATTTGTCAGGATCTTGAAAAATCACTGCCCGACACATTTGTACCAATTGGTCTTGCTCAGCCAAATCAAATAGTCCGGACTGCACATAACGGATCTCCTTCATGCCCGCAAGCTCTTGGACCAATGCTTGAGTGAACTGATCTCTCACCTGCTCATCGGTCTGAGAATGCTTCTGCAGGAGGACCAGGGGAGTGCTCTCTCCGAATCTTTTGTAATTGTCTATAAAAAGCTTGAATTCTTTTCCGCGCAGACCTTTTGCGTCTAAAAGCATGGGTTCGATTTTTAAATTTTTCAAAAGCAGCGGCCCTGAGATCAGTACCAAGACGGAGACAAGAAGAATGATCCTGTGTTTTCTGTAAGAAAAGAGGGCCAGGGCAGAGAAGAAGCCAGTTATTTTTTTATAAAATTTAGGTTTCATAATTGAAATTGAGCAGACCTGTGATCATCAGTTTGATTTGAATTTTTGCCTCGGTCATAGGGATGACTCGGGAGAGTTTTTTCCATTCTTTGTCAATCATGTCTGCCGCTTCTTTTTTGCATAGGGCGAGAACTCCGGAGTTGTAAATCAAGTCTGTAGCAGCAGCCAGTTGTTCCGGTTCCTTTCTCCTTTTTTTTGAACACAAAATCGACAACAGGATCTCTGACTCTTTGTTCTCTAAACACTGGATGGCTCTGTGAATGACATAGGTCAGTTTTCCAGAAGAAATGTCTTCTCCGGGTTTTTTGGTCCATTCCGGAGATTTACTGAAGTTGTGTATGTCATCGATAATCTGGAAAGCAGTGCCAAACGCAGCGGCCATGGCTCTGTATCTCTGTCTGACCTGATCGCTGGATTTGGCAATCACACAGGCTGCCTCACTGCCTCCCACTACAGCAGCTCCTGTTTTTTGTGCATACATCTGTAAGATCTTATCTTCCAGAGAGTCCTCACTCCAAGTTTTATAATGGTCTTTGGTTAAGTATTTAGACCAGTAAATGTCCATGGCCTGGCCAAAATGGGCTTGGATCATGGTTTGGTTTGTGATCTCAAGCAATTTTCTTTTCTGGTCTTCATTGAGAAGTGAATTGTTCTGGATCAAAAGCGTTGGCAGAAAATACAATATGCATCCGGCATTGATGGCAACATCTTTCCCGTACTTCAGATGCAGGCATTTTTCACCTCTTCGGATAAGGGATTTGTCTTCAATATCATCGATAATCAGGGCTCCGGTGTGGTTGAGTTCCAATGTGCTGCAGATCAATGTTTCATAAGGTTTGGGGTCCACACCCAGAGATTCCAAGGCCAGAAGCCCGAATACAGGCCTCCATCTTTTTCCTTTCCTGGAAATCAGGTCCCAAACAGGTTCGGAAAGCACAGACGTCAAAGCCTCAGGGTCGTGTTTCCATAGTGGTTTTCCCGCGAACTGTTCCATATGCGAGCTTTTGATTTTTTTCGGCAGAAATGATTCGATGACCCGGTCAATTTTTTGGGAGAAGGCTTGGAGATGCTTTTTGTAATCAAACAGATAGCCATAACCGTGCAATTCCAAACGGGCTCTTCCGGAAATGTCCTGACCGTCAATGGATCCTCTCACTTCTCCAGCACCTTCCCAGATGGCACGGATAACTCCAAAAAAAGGGATTTCCTGGTCCTGATGAAAGGGAGTAAAATGGAGCTGGGCTTTGAGTTCTGGAATGGTGATCTTCCATTGGATCGGATAGATGATGTGTGAGTGGGGGCTTTCCCAAAAGCCGGTGGGCTCCATGATGATATCATTGAGGGCTCGTGAAGGAGAACCAATGGGACGGTACAATCCTCCCTGTTTGATGAGCTTATTTGATTCCATATCCCTGTGTGCAGTGACCACCATGTCAGAACCATCATTCAAGTTGATCCCGATCCAGTCCCATCCCAGATACCTTTTTTCGTCAAGTTTTTCAATGAACCAGTTGTTGAAATCACCCCATTGATGGTCCATCCATGCGTTACCTTTCACCGTCAGAGAATTGATTTTCCCTGATAAATTCATTCGGGGATACGTGTTGTAGCAAGTCGTTTCCAGGTTGGGCAGGTCACGATCATGAAGATGTATGACTTTTTGCTGAGGGATTAATTTCAATTGGATGAATTTTTGACTTGAAGGAGCCTTGAATGACAAGTGGAAAGCCTGGCTCTTTTGCACCAAAGAAAAATCACCCCAGCGAATTGTGAGCGGTTTGCCTTTTAGGTCAACAGGATCTGAGATAACTTTTATGGGAGAGGGAGGTCCGTAAGTTTTGATTTCCTTCATATAAGCTTGAAAGAGAACAGGATCCAGATTTCCTGATTCCTCTTGAAGGAGAAGAAAGGTCTCATTCAAATTTTTAAGAACATCTCGGTGAATCTGGCTGATAGAGTGAGAAACATTTTTTTTCAGGTCCAGATTAGAACAAATGAGATAAAACACCTGTTTGTCTTTTTCAGGAGGATCTTTTTTGATTTTTTGGCGGAACAAAGAGAGCATAAAATAGTTCTTATCAATCTGGGATCCTTCAAAAAATCCTTGAAAAAACCACCATTCCAGAGGAGTCTCAAAATGAGGGGACTCGTCAGCTAGCTTCACATTTTTTTCTTTCAATGATATTTGGCATTAATATACCAGCAGGGGAATATATTGCAACTTTTGTTTATCACACAAAGAAAAAAAATATTTTTTTTGAGCTCTTTTTATGGAAGAGAAGGAATCCCCAGGGGAATGATCTAACAAATCCCGCCACTTGTTTGCGAATGGTCCGGGGCCGTGATTTATTCCAAAATATTCAAAGCAGAAGGAAGAATAGAGGCTTGAAAATCTCTAATCCCAGGAATGATTTGGCCGTCGTATTGAATATTGATCGGCTCTTGAGAAGAGACTGAAAAACTTTTATTTTGGAGATACCGAATTTCTTTTTTGTGCTTGTGTTTTTGCCTCCATACAGAGTAAGCAAACCGGGCTGTGTGCATGAAAGAAGTGGTGTGAATGATGCTGCAGTCCAGTTTTCCGTCAAAGGGAGAGGCCCAAGGACACACCCTCAGTCCTCCGGCATAACAAGGAACATTGGAAAAGACCACAATGGAAGATTCAATATTGTGTGTGGAGTCATCTGAGGACAATTGAATTTTCATGGGAATGTTTTGATGCTGGAAGGAATGGCGGGCTCCTAAAAAACCAGCCCAGACCTGGATGAGTTTTCCGTATTTAGCCCGCAGGGGATGTTGCTTCCAGTAATGAGCCACAAATTGATTGATGGTGGCCCCCAGGCCTAGACTGAGAGAACCCACGAAATAAATTTTTTCTGACCTTCCTTTTATTTCCAGTAAACCAAGGTCCATCTGCCGGGTTTTGCTCTCCAGCAAAGATTGGATTGTAGAATCAACGGAATGGATTCCAAGAGACATGGCAATGTCATTGGCAGAACCCGTGGGCATGAGATACAGAGTGGGTTGATAGGGGCTTTTGTGAATCTCAGAAGCAGCGATCTGAAAGGAGGTATCCCCACCCACGACCAGAATGACTTGGAATGACCTGGCTTTTTCTTGAGCCAGCTGTCTGAAGTGGTTTTCTGATCGGGAACAGAACCATTGGAAAGGTATGGAGTTCTGCTTTAACAGGGCTTTGATGCGGTCTTCTTTTTTTAAGGACAGCCCCCGCCCAGAGGACGGATTGAACAGAATGGCCATTTTGTCCATGTTGGTTTTTGATTATATCACAGCAGCGGCTTTCATAAAATGCGGCCGGAAATTTTTGATGTGTGGTTTCAACATTGACACATCCCTATAAATATTATAGAATAAGTAAAAAACTGACAGAGGAGGAAAAATGAAGAGATTCGTCCTACCAAGAGTGGCGCATTGTTCCGAGGGTTGTTTATAGGAATCCTGAGCAGGATGTAAAACTGCTTATTCAAATCGATACTTAAAAAAAAGCCCTGCATCCCTTAAACCAAAAAGGGACAGGGCTTTTTTAATCGATGTAGCCTAAATCTTTCAGTTTTTTTACGATGACCTCTCTGTCTTGAGGTTCCAGTTTCCGGTTGACTGGAATATCAGAGAGAGGATGGTCTTTCTTTCCGAATTTGATCTTATTCCATATTCTTTCATGCAGGTAATAAAACAGAATTTTAGCAATGACCTCCACCAATCCCACTCCTATGGACAGAAAAATTTCTTTGGTGAAGAGATAGACAATGGTCATAGTAGTGAGGGTGGCCACTACCCGCCAGCTGATGGATTTGAATACTGTTCGAGTGTGGTCTATGATGTCGATTCTGCGGTTGGGTTTGTTCATATTTCACTCCTGCATCAATTATACAGGGAAAAATCCAAATTGCAATAAAATTCAGGGAAGGCACAATCTTCAATGTCGCTTCAGCCACCCCTGGATTTTACGAGGCTTGGAGGGTGGCTTGTGCGAGATACAGGCATGAAGGTGCAGTCCTTCACTGCGAATGCCCTGTAACGAAACATATGCAGTGAGATGGGCTGGTTTGAAAAGTAAAAAAATGGAAAATAAGATTGAAAATATAAACAAGAAAAATGTTCAAATTATTGCTTTTGAAAAAAACTTGCAAATCGCTAAAAAGAAAATGATAATGAAAACATCGCCGTTTTTTTATGAATAGTCCAGGTCAGTATTTAAATTATGTTTTGAAAAATGGTAGAATATCTTTGATTTTGAGGGATTATCGGAGAGGTGCTGGAGTGGCTTATCAGGGTCGCCTGCTAAGCGACTGTATCGATGAATGTCGGTACCGTGGGTTCGAATCCCACCCTCTCCGCCATTTTTTTATTCACCCATCATAGACCAATGAGGGGCAAGGAAAAGGCTTTTTTTCAATGAAGATTCGAACGATCACTACTGGATTCAACCTTGAAATGCCTCTATCTGAAAAACAAATCAAACAAATCACGGATTTCACCAAACGGGTTCAATCCGAGTACACGAAACAGGGTTATGAAGTTCAGACACTCAGGATTGTTACTCAACCCTGGGAGGAATATGTCTCTTCCCCTTCTCAGATCAAAAAATGGGTCCAGGATTTTGAACAGCTTTCTCAGTCTCACGGAATCCATTATTTCAACATCGGAACCACCTGCAATGCAGAGAACATTCCTCTCATTTATGACCTCATACAGCTGACTTCAACAGGATTCTGCACGGTCATGGTCGCAGACCAGCAAAGGACTGATTATGTCGCCGCCCGAAAAACAGCCGAATTGATCAAAAAATTGGCTTCTGTTGATAAAGACGGGTTTACTAACTTGAGGTTTGCTGCTGTTTTCAATACAGAGGCCGGAAGTCCTTTTTTTCCTGCAGCGTTTCATCAGGGTCCGGTTTCATTTGGTATCGGAACTGAAAACAGTGACCTAGTGAGACAGGCTTTTTCAAAGGCGGAAAACATACAGGATGCCCAGCAATGGCTGGTCAGAATACTGGAGACGGAATTCAAGAAAATAGAAAACATCGCCCGGGATATCAGTGACAAAGAGGGTATTTCCTACAACGGCATTGATGTCTCCATTGCCCCTTCTGTGGATGAGAAGCAAAGCATTGCCTATGCTTTTGAAAAATTGGGTTTGGGACGATTCGGAGAAGTGGGGACCCTGGCTGTGGCCAAATGTGTGACAGACTCTCTGAGCTGTCTGGACATAAAAAAATGCGGTTATTCAGGGCTTATGCTGCCTGTTTTAGAGGATTTTGGCCTGGCTGTGAGAAATAAAGAAAAAAAATTCAACATCACTGATATTTTGCTTTATTCTGCTGTTTGCGGGACTGGTCTGGATACCATTCCTCTTCCGGGAGACGTATCAACAGATAAATTATTTGCTCTGCTTCTGGACATTGCATCTCTTTCCAACAAACTGGACAAACCTTTGTCAGCTCGATTGATGCCTGTTCCTCATAAGAAATCAGGTGAGATGACTTCCTTTTCATTTGATTATTTTGCCAACACCGATATAATGGAAATTTAAAAGGGGAGTTTGAATGATCAGAGAAAACGAATATAAAATCTTGGATGAGTACCTGGAGCTTTCCCTGTTTGCTGACGTTGAACTGGGATTGGCTGCTGCCCAAAAAATAGATGAAGCGATGGAACATGTGATGGAGAAAATCGGGGAAATGCTCTCACCGCTCAGCTGGTCGCTCATTTTGTATGATTCGCAGAGAGATGTGCTCTTTTTCAAGAAAACAAAAGGAAAAAGTGCAAACAGATTAGAAGGAAAAGATATCCCAAAACGCAAAGGTCTGGCTAGCTGGATTTTTAAAAATGCAAAGCCCCTTTTGGTTATAGATGTCTCCAAAGAATCCAAATTTCATCCTTATATCAATAAATTGACCGGATTTAAGGCCCGCTCTGTATTAGGGATTCCCCTCAAAGTGAAGGAGAATGTGATAGGAATCATTGAACTGATTGACAAAACCACCAAGGAGAGATTCGGAGAGAGTGATTTGAAGATCCTGCAGACGATCACTGACTATGCTGTTCTGGCCGTGGAAAAAATATATTATTTGGGGGCAATAGAGAACATGTCAAGAATCGAGCCTTTGACCGGTCTGCTCAACCCCAGACATTTTGTCAAAGTGGCGGAAAGAGAAAGTGAAAGATGCAAGCGCTATGGACGGCCTTTGACTCTGATGACCCTAAGCATTGAAAATTTGGAAGAAATTCATAGGAAAAACGGATCTGAGTTCAGAGATACGATGCTCAAGAATCTGGCAGATATTCTCAAAAACAATATAAGAAAAATCGACACTCCGTGCAGATATAAGGAGAATGAATTTTTCGTCCTGATGCCAAACACAAAAAAGCATGAAGCGGAAAATGTGAGACAGAGGATCATCAAGCTCTCTAAGAAAAAATCAGACAAGAAAAAGAAAAAACAGGTCCCTTATGACTTAGACATCGAACTAAAGTCCGTGGATTCGAAAAATGTCTCAGAGCTCCAAGAGATGATTTCCAAAGAATTCAACCTTGGGGATAAAAAAAAGAAAAAACCTTTGAAAAAAAGCTGAAACTCAGACCATATTTTTCAGCTTTCTCAGAGCACTCATAGCGTCTCCGGCATATGCATCAGCTCCGCATTTCTGTGAAAAGGCGGATGATACAGCAGCTCCTCCGATGATAATCTGAATCTCAGGAGCCTTCTTCTTTTTGAGCTGAATCACTTCCTCAATGTATTCCAAGGAAGAGGTCATCAGTGCGGACAGGCCGATGAATTCACAGTTTTCATTCACAGCTGTTGAAATGATTTCCTTTGAAGCCACATTTTTTCCCAAGTCTATGACTTCAAAGCCTGAATTGCTGAGCACTAAGGCTACAATATTTTTTCCGATGTCATGAAGGTCGCCTTGGACCGTAGCCAGGACGATCTTTGATTTTGTTTGAACCGGTCCTTTTTCCGGAAAAGTTTTTTCAATGATCTGGGAAGCACCCTCCATGGCTTCTGCTGAAAGAATCAATTGAGGGAGAAAATATTTTTTCTGTTCATAGTATTGTCCCACTAATTCCAGGGCAGGAGACAATATTTTTTTCAGAAGTTCAAGTCCGTTCTCTCCTTGTTCAATGAGATGCGAGGTGATTTTTTGGGCATCTTTTTTTTCTCCCTCCACAATGGCATTGAACAGTTCATCCTTCTTGGATTGGAATGCTGGTTTCTGTTCTGTTTCTTCGGCCTCTTCTTGGACGTTTCCAAAAGTGCGGATAAATTGGCGGAGTCCGGGATCTTTGCCCTTGAATGTATCGCAGGCTTTTGTGGTGTCCATAAGGTCTTTGTCCAGAGGATTGAGAATAGCTGAATCCAGACCTCTGTCAATCGCCATGGTGAGAAAGATTTGATTCAGACGTCTTCGGTTGGGGAGGCCGTGGGAGATGTTGGATAATCCCAGAACAGAAGGTGTTTTCATCTGTTTGATTTTTTTGAGTGCAGCCAGAGTCTCTGAAGCGCTTTTCGGAGAAGAGGCATGGGATAATACAATCGGATCAATGAGGATATCGGATTTTGTGAGTCCGTATTCATAGGCTTTTTGGATTAAATGTTCAATGATGTTGATTCTTTGGTCTGAATTATCAGGGATGCCCCTATCATCCATGGCTAATAGAATCACTCCAGCCCCGTATTTTTTAGCAAGGGGAAGTAATTTTTGGTATTTCTTTGTCTCCCCACTGATACTGTTGATAACAGCTTTTCCCGCATAGCACTGGAGTGCTTTTTCAAGGGAGGAAGGATTGTTGTTATCTAAAAACAAAGGAAGCTTTGAAACAGACTGGATTTCCAGAACAGCTGAAGAGAAAAAATCCGGGTTTTGGTCTCCGGATTGGCCCAGGTTGATATCCAGGGCATGAGCTCCGGCCTGTTCTTGTCTTCGGGCCAAGCTTCGGGCCAAGCTGAGTTTTTCCGATTTGAATTCTTGGTCCAATTCTTTTCTGGAAAAGGGATTGATGTTTTCGCCCACCGCCTTGAACGGCTCTGAACCTCCGATAAACAGACAGGAATTTCTGCTCGAACTGCGAAAATAAGATGGGATCCGGGCTCTTTTTTGGGGCTTTTTCCCCTTAAGCTTCTCTGCAATGAGTTTGATGTGCCGGGAAGAAGTGCCGCAGCATCCACCAATGATGTGGGCTCCGGACCGATAAAATTCAACAGCATATTTCAGATATTCTACAGGGCCCAGGGGAAAGCGGATCCTATTTTTTCTTTTCTCAGGGATGCCGGCATTGGCATAGACGATCAGGGGCTTATCTGTATGCATTTGGTATTGATTGAGAGCGGATTTGAAGTCCCGGGGATGTCTTCCGCAGTTGATTCCCACAATGTCTGCGGAAGTGGATGAAAGAGTGATGGCAGCGGTTTCGGGATCTGTTCCTGTGACCGTAAGGTTTTCCTCCAGAGGATAGGTGATGGATACAGCAATGGGCAGTGATGTGGTTTCTTGAGCAGCCAGAAGAGCTGTTTTGGCCTCAAGAATATCGATTTGTGTCTCAATAAGAAGAAGGTCTGCTCCTCCTTGCTCCAGCCATTGAGACTGTTCTGCAAAAACCTCATACGCTTGTTGAAACGTGATCTCTCCGAGGGGTTTGATGAGTTCACCCATGGACCCAATCGAACCTGCGATATACACGGAATGTGGGCTTGCTGCTCTTTTCGCCAGTTCCAAAGCCGACAGATTGATATCTTTGCATCGATCTTCCAGGCCGTATTCAGCGAGCTTGATTCTGTTGGCTCCCAGGGTGTTGGTCTCTATGATATCAGCTCCTGCATCCACAAAAGCTTTATGGATCCGGATGATGACTTCAGGATCTTCCAGATTGAGCTGTTCAGGAATGTCAAATTGTTTCCCTGTTTGTTCCATGACTTCAGTACCCATCCCTCCGTCAAGGATCAGAATTCGGTCTTTAATCTCTCTGAGAATATTCATTTTTGTTCACTGTTTGCCATTTCCTAACCCTGTTTTCTTACATCTGTTTGGGTTGTGGAATGCCCATCAAATCCAATGCTTTTTGTAAAATGTTATATATATAGCCAATAATAAGAATTCTCAAATTTCTGATTTTTTCATCTTTTTCCTGGATAACAGAGTACTTGTGATAATAGGCATTGAATTTTTGGCAGAGATTAAAAGTGTATTTCGCTAAATGGAGAAACTCAAGAGTGCGGGTGGAATGAAGCACTTCTTCATCCAATTGAGAACCGTGAAGAACCAGGTCCCAATAGTCATCCTGTTCATTAGCTGGTAATGAATTCAAAGACAGGCTCTGAGACAAAATATCGGATCTGAGGGATTCTTTTTCTGCATGCTTCTTTATCCCCAGTTTGTTGAAGATGCTGTTGATCCGCACCAAAGTGTACTGCAAGTAAGGACCGGTTTCCCCTTCAAAACTCAACACATCTTCAAAATCAAACACAATGATGGAATTTCGGGCGAATTTGAGCATAAAATATCTGAGAGCACCGCAGGCAATGTCCGTGGCTGTTTGGGCTTTCTTTGGGGCCGGCCAATCCGAATTTCTCTGTTCCACTTCATTTAGGGCTTTTTGTTCCAGCCGGTCCATGAGGTCGTCTGCTTTGATCCCCAGACCTTTTCTTCCTGAAACTTCAAGAAAATCTTTGTCCTGTTCCTCTTCAGAGACATTATACCCCAGCTCCTGAAGGCTTTTGGGTGAGAGGGCGACCATTTCATAGGAAAAATGGACTGATTTTTCAGCCTGCTCTTTAAATTTCAAGGACTTCAATCCCTGTGTCACCACTTGTTGGGGATAAGCCTGGCGGGCATCTATGACATTATAGACCCGGCTAGCTTTTCCAAAGTCCTTTTTGTGGTGAGTTTTGTGGGAAGAAGTGATCCAAACGGTTTGAGAATTTTGCTGGATAAAGGGCTCATAAAAAAAGTCAGCATCAAGGAGACCGAATTTCCAGAGTTGATAGGCGATATCTTTTCCCACATAGGTGACGGTATGGTTGGAACGGACCAGAATTTTTTCTTGCTCTGCCTTGCCTTCCAACTTGATAACCCAACATCCTTTGTGTTTTCCACTGTCCACAAAATAAGCGGCATTTTTGTCTTTCAGAAGATTGAACGCGCTTTCCCAGAATTTAAGGATGATGATATCACTTTCACAGGCCAGCAGATCATAACTCACTCCCAGTCTTTTCATGGTTCGGAGATGAGCTTTGAGTATCTGTCTTGACACATAGAGGGCCACATCACTTTCTGGTTTTTTGCCGAGTTCAATATTTTTCAGAATGTCTGCTTTTCTGTCTTGGGCTTCGGGATTGTCTCTGAGGAAACGGGTGGTCTGAGTGTACAGATCCCAGCAGTAATGATCGAATCGCCCCTTGATTTTTTGAATCTCTTTGAGGTTCTTTTTTTCGATTTCTAAAAAACCAAACACCACATCTGCGACCTGGACTCCGGTATCATCAATGTAATTCTGGACTTCCACCTGTTCTCCCTTGTACTGCTGACAGCGGACCAAGGTATCCCCGAGGCATGAGTTTCTGAGGTGACCGATATGAGCTGCTTTATTGGGATTGATAGAGGTGTGTTCCACGATCACTTTTGTTTCGTCTGCAGACAGTGATGTCTCTTCTGATTTCTCAAGCTGATTCAGAAAAAAACGATCCCGGCTGAGAAAAAGATTGATATAACCTCCGCCTGCAATCTCCACTTTGTGTATGTGTTCCAGAGAGCAGAGGAGAGGAGCCATTTGCTGGGCGATTGTGCGGGGGCTTTGTTTGAGTGTTTTCGCCAGTTTGAAGGGAAAGGAAAGGGCGAGATCTCCCATTTGAATGTCCGGGGGATAGGAGATGTCCAGGTCATGCATAGAGATGGGATATTTGGGTCCGAGAATCTGGAGAATTCTCTCTTTTAAAATGTTTTTGAGTTCGATCATTGTTCTGTGTTTTCGCTCCATTATATCATATCTCTCAAATGAAGCTAAAAGGAGATGCTGCAGATTTGATAAATGACCCAGGATGCTTAATTTTCTTGCATATGTGAGTATTATATGATAGTAAATTGTTTTATTGAGGAAAGGATCATCATGAGAAAAACCAGGCTTTATAACTGTCATATCCAATCAAATGCAAAAATGGTGGAATTTTTCAAATGGAAAATGCCTGTGGAATATTCAGGGATTGTTGAGGAACACAATGCGGTGCGAACCCGGGTCGGCTTATTTGATGTCAGCCACATGGGGGAGATCTTGATTTCCGGAACTCAGGCTTTGGATTTGGTCCAATATTTGACTCCCAATGACGCATCTCGGCTGAACCCTCAGAAAGCCCAGTATTCAGCTCTGACCACTCCAGAGGGCACGTTTGTGGATGATATGTTGGTCTATATGCGGGATGACACAAAATATCTTTTAGTGGTCAATGCAGCCAACACAGACAAGGACTTTGAATGGATTCAGAAACATCAGAGTCGGTTTGATGCGGAGGTCAAAAATGTCAGTGATGAATACACTCAGTTGGCCCTGCAGGGGCCTCGGTCTGTGGACGTGCTCACACCATTGACAGATTTGGACCTGGAAGAGATGAAGCCGTTTCGGGTCAGACAGGGAAAAGTGGCTGGGGAAGAGGCTATGGTCTCGCGTACCGGATACACGGGTGAGGATGGATTTGAGGTGTATACCCTTTCTTTAAACCCGGAAAAGATTTGGGATTCTCTTCTGGAAGAGGGACAAAGGTTTCAAATAAAACCTGTTGGGCTGGGAGCAAGGGATACACTCCGTCTGGAAGCATGTCTGATGCTGTACGGCAATGACATTGATGACACCACGACGGTTTTGGAGGCTGGATTGGGTTGGCTGATCAAATTCAAAAAAGGAGAGTTTCTGGGAAGAGAAAGCCTGATGCGCCAGAAGGAAGAAGGGATCAAAAAAAGAATCGCTGGATTTGAAATCAAGGGAAGGGGGATCGCCAGACATGATTACCCGGTATTCATTGAAGGAACAGAGGTTTCCAAGGTCACATCAGGGACTTTTTCTCCTTATTTCAAAAAAAGCATTGGTCTGACGTATCTTCCTGTCGCCCATACCGAACCGGGGAAAAAAATCGAAATCGGGATCAGAGGAAAAAAAGTTGAAGCCGAAGTTGTGACGACTCCATTTTATTCCCGAAAAAAAGCATAGTCCATTTGATTTCAACGTTTATCTTTAAACATAATGGTTTATAATAGATCTGGGTTATTCACGAGTCAAGATTGCTGCAGATGCGAGGCGCAAGGCATGAAGGTGTGGTCCTTCACTGCGAATGTCTTGGTACGAAGCAGATGCAGTGAGATGGGCTCGCCTGTGAGGTCAAAAAATGGCGAATAAGATTAAAATAAAAACAAGACAAATGTTCAGATAAATGTTGTTGAAAAAATCTTGCATATCGCAGAAAAGAAAATGATAATAAATACATCGCCATTTTTTTATGAATAGGTCAGGATAGAGAAGAAAAGGAGGTTATTATGTATCCGGATGATTTTCATTACACCAAAGACCATGAATGGATCCAAGTCAAAGGTGATGAAGCAACTGTCGGAATAACGGATTTTGCTCAAAGCCAGATGGGAGATGTGGTTTATGTGGAGCTGCCCAAAGTAGGGGACGAACTGGATGCTCATCAGACTTTTGGAGTGGTGGAATCTGTCAAAGCAGTTTCTGATGTGTTTTCTCCCGTTGCAGGAAAAGTCACCCAAGTCAATGAAGGATTGAACGATGATCCTGAAGTCCTGAATAAAGATCCTCATTCAAAGGGCTGGATCATTAAATTAAAAGTCAAAGACAAGTCAGAACTGGAAGAACTGATGTCTGCCTCTGAGTATGAGAAGTATCTGGAGGGCCTGGAAGAATAATATCAATCCATTGAGAAAGGCAAGAAAGGCAAAATGAAATACAATTCCTTAAGCCAGAATGATAAGAAAGAGATGCTGAAAACCATAGGGATCTCATCTCCCGATAAGCTGTTTGATTCCATCCCCGATGACATCAAATTAAAGAAAGACCTGAACATTCCCTCAGCTCTGTCAGAGCCGGAAACATGGGACACCTTTAATGAACTGGCCAGCAAGAACAGCCCTGAAACTCCCCTTTCTTTTCTCGGAGGAGGAGCTTACCTGCACTATATTCCGGCAGCTGTTGATTATTTGAGCAGCCGGGGAGAATTTGTCAGCCCTTACACTCCTTATCAAGCAGAAGTGAGTCAGGGGACTCTGCATCTGATCTTTGAATTTCAGACAATGATCTGTCAGTTGACAGGCATGGATATATCCAATGCTTCACTCTACGACGGCGCCTCAGGAGCGGCTGAAGCGGTCTTGATGTCCCACCGGATACAGAGGAAACCCAAAATCCTTATTCCCAAGACTTTACATCCTCACTACAGACAAGTCATTCAGACCTACACCAAGAATCTGGGTCTTGAGATCCAAGAGGTCTCCTATGATGAATCCGGCCAAATGGACACCAGCGAACTCAAGAAAAAGCTTGATAAGGAAACCTCAGCAGTGGTGTGTCAGTCTCCCAATTTTTTCGGTGTGATCGAAGACTTGGAGGTCATCTCAAAGCTGGCCCATGAAAGCGATGCGCTATCCATATCTGTGGTGGCTGAAGCCAGCTCTCTGGGCATTCTCAAGTCCCCTGGTGAGATGGGAGCTGATATTGTCACGGGAGAAGCTCAGTCATTTGGGATTCCGTTGAGTTTTGGGGGCCCTTATCTGGGTTTTATGTCCTGCCGCAAAGATTTTCTAAGGCAGTTTCCAGGAAGGATATCCGGCCAGACCAAAGATGTGGATGGAAAACGGGGATTTGTCTTAACCCTATCGACCCGGGAACAGCATATAAGAAGGGAAAGAGCGACTTCGAATATCTGCACCAACCAGGCTTTGTGTATGCTGCGGGCGACTATATTTTTGGAACTTTTAGGCAAGAAAGGCATGAGAGAGTGGGCATGGCAGAACATCCAAAAGGCCAGCTATGCCAATAAAGTCCTGACAGATATCAAAGGAGTGGAGTCTCGATTTTCCGGACAGATCTACAATGAATTTGTGATTAAAACCGAAAAAAAGTGGAGGCAGATCCAAGAGGAATTGAAGAAAAAAAACATCGTTCCTGGAATTTCATTAGAAAAATATTATCCGGAATTGAAAGGGTGCGGCCTGGTGTGTGTGACTGAAACCCGAAAGAAAAAAGATATCGATACTTTGGCAGAGGCATTTGAGGACCTGTTGAAGTCATGATCAAGAGAGGAGAAATGAATCAAAAATGATCCGAGAACGCTTGATATTCGAGATCAGTGATGAAGGCAAAAAAGGATTTTCCTTTCCTAAACTGGATGTTCCTGAAAGCAAAACAGTCACAGAGAACTTTCCGCTTAGAGATGAAATCAAAGATTTTCCTCAAGTCTCTGAACTGGAAGTGGTGAGGCATTTTACCCGGCTGTCCCAGACGAATTACTGCATTGATAAAGGGATCTATCCGTTGGGTTCCTGCACCATGAAATACAATCCCAAACTCAACGAAAAAATCGCTCAAATTCCCAGTTTCTTGTCTTCTCATCCTTATTCTGACCAGGAAATGATGCAGGGAAACCTCAAAGTCTTGAAAACCATGGAAGACCTGCTGGCGGAGGTTACTGGAATGGATGCTTTTACCTCTCAACCTGCTGCCGGAGCTCAGGGTGAATTGGTAGGGATGATGCTGATCCGGGCTTATCTGGAAGCCAAAGGAGATCCCAGAAAATTTGTTTTTATTCCGGATTCAGCTCATGGAACCAATCCATCCAGTGCCCATATCTGCGGATATAAGGTCAAGGAAATCAAGTCCAACCAACAAGGAACCGTGGATTTGGATGACCTGGAAAAAAACATGAACGAAGATACGGCAGCCATTATGATCACCAACCCAAACACACTGGGAGTGTTTGAAAACCAGATCAAGGAAGTCTCAGATTTGGTTCATTCTCAGGGAGGATTGGTCTATATGGATGGAGCCAATATGAACGCGCTGATGGGAATCTGCCGTCCAGGTGACATGGGAGTGGATGTGATGCATTTGAATCTTCATAAAACGTTTTCCACCCCTCATGGTGGGGGAGGTCCTGGTGCAGGGCCGGTGGGAGTGAAGTCGATTTTAGAGCCCTATCTGCCCATTCCAAGAGTCATAAAACAAAACAATCACTACTTGTTTCACAGCGATTATCCCAAAAGCATTGGAAGAATCCATGGTTTTTATGGCAATTTTTTAGTGGTGGTCAAAGCATTGGCATATGTTCTTTCTCAAGGTCCGGATGGATTGAGAGAGGTGTCAGAGACCGCTGTGCTGAATTCGAATTACATAAGAAAAAGCCTTGAAAAAGAGTTTCACTTGGAATACAAGACTCCCACTCTTCATGAATGTGTGTTCTCAGATAAGCTTCAGAAAAAACACCAGGTCTCTAATCTTGATATTGCCAAAAGACTCATTGATTTGGGTGCTCATCCTCCCACCATGTCTTTTCCTCTGATTGTTCATGGAGCTTTGATGACAGAACCCACTGAAACAGAAAGCAAAGCGGATTTGGATTTGTTTATTCAAGCCATGAAGCAGATCGCCAAGGAAGCTGAAGAAAATCCGGAAGTGCTGAAATCAGCGCCTCACCATTCTTATGTGCGGCGTTTGGACGAGGCCACGGCTGCCAGAAACCCAAAGCTGAGATGGGAGCCTTAATACAGGAAGACTGATGAGCATACAACAGTTGATTATGAAGCTCCAGGAATTCTGGGCAGACCAAGGATGTTATCTGGCGCAACCTTATGATCTGGAAGTGGGAGCCGGGACCATGACCCCGGATACTTTTTTCCGAGTCATTGATCAAAGAGATTGGAACGCGGCCTATGTGCAGCCTTCCAGGCGTCCTTCAGATGGAAGGTTCGGAGAAAACCCGCATCGGGTCCAAAAACATTTTCAATATCAAGTCATTATGAAGCCTTCTCCTTCGGATATCCAGGAAAGATACCTTCAAAGCCTGAGATTCTTAGGCATCAAAATCAAGGAACATGATATTCGATTTGATGAGGACAACTGGGAATCTCCCACCATTGGTGCCTGGGGAGTGGGGTGGCAGGTGCTTTTGGATGGACTTGAAATCACTCAATTCACTTATTTTCAGCAGGCTGGGGGAAAAGATATTTTTCCGGTTCCGGTGGAGATCACGTATGGGCTGGAACGACTGGAGATGTTTTTAGAAGGAAAGGATAATATTTATGACCTTAAGTGGTCTGATGATGTGACTTACAGAGACCTGAGGCTTTTAGAAGAGAAAGAGTTTTCAGAATACAATTTCAGCCAGGCGGACATCAATGTGCTGCATAAATCTTTTTCTATGAATGTCAGGGAAGCGCGAAAACTGATTAGGAAAGGACTGCTTCTTCCTGCTTATGATATGTGTTTGAAGTGTTCGCATTTGTTTAACCTTCTTGATTCTCGAGGAGCTATCAGTGTGACAGAACGGGTCAAAATCATTTCTCAGATCAGAGCTTTGGTTGTTCAGATCACAAAAAAATACACAGCCAGAGGGGGATCTTGACTTTCATGGAACTTTTCTTGGAGATCAATACCGAAGAGATGCCGGGCGCCCATGTGAAAACTGCCCTTGAGCAGATTGAAAAAGGGCTTCGAAAAAAACTCAAAGATGTGGACCTGGTCGACAAAAACAATAAACCCGGAGATATAAAGACATATGGAACATGCCGAAGATTGGTCCTCTGTGCAGAGACGCCTGCAAAACAGAGATCCAAACAGGACGTTGTCATAGGACCGCCCAAAAAAGTGGCTTTTGATAAAAACAATAATCCCACCTCAGCAGCCAAGGGTTTTGCCAGATCAAACAACGTGAAGGTCAGTGACCTTGAAGTCATAGAGAACAAAAAAGGGGAATATATCGGAATCAAAAAAGAAATCAAAGGGGAAAAAGCAGAGAAGTTACTCGAGGAAATCCTGCCCAAACTGATACTAGACCTCTCTTTTCCTAAGATGATGAGATGGGGTCAGAGTCCTCTTCGGTTCTCCAGGCCCATCAAGAACATTCTTTGCGTGTTTGATGGGAAACCGCTTGCATTCAAAGTCGGAGATAAGACAGCCAGCAGCCACACATATGGTCACAAACTGTTTTTTCCCAAAAAAATAAAGGTGGATTCTTTTAAAAACTATGTATCCCAATTGAAACAGAAGAAGGTTCTGATCGATGCTGAGGAAAGAAAGAACCGCATTGAAAAGCAGATCAAAGACAAGCTTTCCTCTTTGAATGCACGAATCTATCCTGATAATGAACTTCTGGAAAAGATCACCTATGATGTGGAATATCCCTATGTGTTTCTGGGAGAGTTCCCCAAAAATTATTTAAAGCTGCCTATAGAGATCTTGAGCACAGCCATGAAAGTGGGGCAGAGTCTTTTCTCAGTGGTGGACAAAAACAACCGGCAGATCCCTTATTTTCTGGGGGTCACTGACGGCAGTCCAGATTCCAAACTTCTGGTTCAAAAAGGGAACGAGAGAGTTCTCAAAGCAAGACTGGAGGATGCCCGGTTTTTTTGGGAACATGACTTAGAAACACCTTTGGAAGACAAGAGAGCTCTGCTCCAAAAGATTGTTTTTCAGGAAAAATTGGGGACCTATGATGAAAAAACCAAACGGATTCAAAAGTTAGCCCGATTTCTTTCCAAAGCAGCGGGAACCAAAGAACAGAGTCTTGTTCAGGCTGCGGACCTGTGTAAAGTGGATCTGATCACGGAGATGGTCAGAGAGTTTCCCTCTCTTCAAGGAAAGTCAGGCGGGCTTTATGCTAAAAACCAGGGCTATCCTGTTCAGGTCTGGAAAGCCATTTATGAGCACTATCAGCCTGTGAGTCAAGATGATCCTTCTCCTTCCACCACAAACGGAGCCGTGCTTTCTATTGCGGATAAGATCGACTCTATTGTGGGTTCATTCGGGATCGGGCTCGAGGTGTCCGGCTCTAAAGATCCTTTTGGATTGAGAAGAAATGCTCAGGGCATTTGCATCACCATCCTGGACCATAAAATCAGTTTGACTCTCACAGACTTGATCCAGCAATCTGTTTCAGAATACGGGAGTGTGTTGACCAAGTCCCAACAAGAACTCAATCATCAGTGCCAGGCCTTTTTCAAAGACCGCTTGAAATATATCTATGAAAAACAGGGCTATCGTTATGATTTGGTCAATGCAGCTTTGGAAGCCGGGTTTGATGAGATTTATCATTCTTTTCTGAGATTGAAAGCTTTGGATGAGATCAAAGATACTCCTGAGTTCAATTCACTGATTATTGTGGTGAAAAGAGTTAACAATATACTCAAAGGTCAGCCAAAACGAGTGATCAAGCCAGATCTTTTCCAAGAAAAACACGAGATCAAACTCTACACAGAATATTCCACTTTAAAGGAAAAAATATTTCCATTGATATCTGCCGGAGATTTTCGCGGAGCTCAGGAATTCATTCTTGATATTCGGTCCACGATTGATCTGTTTTTTGATCATGTGCTGGTCATGGCGGAGGATCCCCAGTTGAGAAAAAATCGGATTGCCCTGCTGAGAGCCATCAGCCGCCTTTTTTCAAAGGTTGCGGACTATTCCCAAGTGGTTGTGGATATGGATCAATTATGAAAAGAAATTTAGATTTGTGCCCATGATAAGGTTTGACTTTTGTTGGGGGTTTGTTATAAATTTAGGGTGACTGGAAGAAAGATGCTTGGCGGGAATTCAAAAAGGAGTCATCCATGAAAAAAAAGGGAATAGAAAGAAGAACCTGTATCAGATTCGAAATCCCCGGAGCGACTGTCAGCTACAAAGTGTTTAAGCTCTCTCCGAAATTGAAAAGAAGTTATGGAGAAGAGTTTTGCCCTGTAATGGATCTGAGTCGAGGAGGTCTCCGGTTTGTTTGCCAGAGCAAGCTGAGCATTAATACAAAAATAAAAATGAAAGTTTCTGTTCCCGGAGAGAGGATTCCATTAGAACTGATAGGAAAAGTGAGATGGTCTGCCGCCAATCCCGGGAAAAGCTATAAATATCAAACAGGTGTCCAGTTTAATCCCTATGGAGAGAAAAAGAAACAGAATTATCCTGGAAACCTGGTCAAAATCATTGCCTTGGAGCAAAAGTTCTCTGATGAAGAGGGGGAGTCCGCAGATTCAGACCAAGGGGGAGATTTTGAAATTGACGGATAGACCTTAAGCGTTCTGGTCTGACTTATCTCAGCGTTCCCTCGTAATGAGCAGTGAACTGCCGTTTTTTCACATCTTCGGGAGTGTAAGAGGGAAGGATTATGGGAGCCACTCGTTCGGTTTTTATTCCTTTGTCTTTGAGTTCTTTTTCATATTCAGATACATGTTTCAGAGACAGTTTTCCCAGTTTGGCTGATTTGATATACTCTGAAGCATAGATTCCGGCTCTTCTTCCAAACACATTATAGTCCAGTACCGAATTTCCCATCAGGCGGTTGCGTCCATGGACTCCTCCGGAAGCTTCTCCTGCTACATAAAGACCCGGAATGTTTGTTTCACATTTATCATTGATTTCAATCCCGCCGTTTTGATAGTGCAGAGAGGGGAAAACAAGCATGGGTTCTTTGGTGATGTCTATATCATAACGAATGAATTGACGATGCATGGCAGGAAAGTTTTTGTTGATGTATCCTTCACCTTGGAGCATTTCAATCAGCGGAGAATCCAGCCAGATTCCGACACGGCCTTGCGGGGTTTTGATCCCGTTATTTCTCTCAGTGCATTCTCTGATAAAGGATGAGCTTTCCACATCTCTGGGTTCTCGGGGAAACACAAACAGTTCTCCATCTTTATTAACGGGCTGACCTCCAGCTCCTCTAATTTTTTCTGTGATGAGGAATCCGGCGATCTGTTCCGGGAATACAGATCCTGTGGGATGATACTGGACAGAATCCATGTACATGAGCTTGGCTCCGGCACGGTAGGCCATGACCAGGCCATCACCGGTGGCTCCATAATGATTTGTGGTGTCAAATCCTCTAATGTGAAGTCTTCCGTAGCCTCCTGTTGTTATGATGGTGGCCTTGGCTTTGACTGTGAAGTATTCTTCTGTTTCAAGGTTGTACAGGACACCTCCGGCACAGTGGCCCTTTTCATCCATGATCAGCTCTACGGTGGGCATGAACTCAAGGATTTCAATTTGATCCGGATGGTTTCTCACTTCATCCATAAGGGTTCGCATGATGATGGCTCCGGTGTAATCTCTGCACGAAAGCATCCTTTTTCTGGAGGTGCCTCCTCCATGGAGCACCTGCAAAGAACCTTCTTCATCTTTATCCCAGCACACTCCCAGTTCTTCCAGCCATTTCACCACTTCGGGTCCGTCTTGGGTCAAGGCTTTGGTCAGTTTGGGTTTGTTATCGAAATGTCCTCCGCCCAGTGCATCCAGATAATGCCGGGGAGGAGAGTCATCTTCCTTTACAGAAGCCTGCATGCCTCCTTGAGACATCATGGAGTTGGCATCTCCTAACCTGAGCTTGGTTGATATTTTGACATCTGCTCCAGACTGCATGGCTGTGATGGCTGCAGCACAGCCACCTCCGCCTCCGCCTATCACCAGAACATCGGTTTCTATGTCAGGTTTGGACAGGTCAAATTTTTTAGGATCGATCCTGGAATGAGATTCCAAGACATCTGCCACTTCAGTGGTCATGATTTCTTTTTTATTGGGTCCCACATTGATTTTTCGGCGGGCATCTTTTTTATAGTCCGGATGAAACTTATTGAGAACCTGTTCCCTTTCTTCAGCACTCATGGGAGGAAAGACAGGCTTATCAGATTTAGCCAGCTCAAATCTTTTGTTTCTGGTCTTTTTGACTTTATTCAGGGATACTCTCATATATTCTGGATACATCTGAGACTCCTTCTTAGAGTGATTTTTTTATTGTTCATCTGTTTTGTTCTTAATCCAAATTATAATACTTCTTCTTGAGTTCTTCTTTTTTTGCTTTCATGAGTTCTTTAAATTCGTCATCATATTTGTTTTTTTTCATCTCTTTAAGTCTTTTCTCCAAATCCTTGCTCTTCGGAGACAGATACTTCCCGTAAAGCCTTTTACAGAGGAGGCCAACATTGTACTGAACGATTTCTGCAGGACATCTGATGGCGCAGAGGCCGCAGCAAAGACAATCAAAGGAAAGGTCCATCACAGCTTCGATATCGCCTCTTTTAGCGGCCTGAATGTAATCCATAACTTCCAGGTCTTGAGGGCAGGCTTTGGTGCAGGTGTTGCATGCCACGCAGCGGAAAACTTCAGGATACAGTCTTTGGATGGTGTTGACATCCGGCTTTGTTTTATCTATGTCATATAAAGCTTTTTCCCCAGGAATGGCAGGGAGTTGGGCGAGCCACATCCCTTCTTCAACAATGGTGGTGCATGCCAATCCTGTGTAAATTTTATAATCTCCTGGGAGGCGGTAGACTGTGGCACAAGCTCCGCAAAAGCCTTCCCGGCATCCAGCTCCTCTTTTGATTTGATATCCTGCGTATTCGATAGCCCCCATGATGGTTGACTTCGCGGGAACATCATAAGCTTTTCCCATGATGTAGACGGTTACGAAATCCTTTTTTTTGGGTTGGTTTTTGGTCTTTTTCTTAGTGGCCATCTTCATATCTCCTTTTAATATTCCTGAGGCAGGGTTTTGAGTTCAGCCCAGGAGTAGACCGGGCCGTCCTTACACACATAATGTTTGCCGATATTGCATCGTCCGCATTTGCCGATGCCGCACTTCATCTTGTTTTCCACAGTGGTGTAAATCTGTTCGTCTTTGAAACCAAGTTCTTGAAGAGCCTCGATCACAAATTTGATCATGATAGGGGGGCCGCAGGTGATGGATATGGAGTTTTTCGGAGAGGGCTTTTTGTCAGCAACATTTTGAGGCACAAAACCAACAAACTCATTGCATCCTTCTTCTTCACAGTCAATAGACAAATGGATATCCATTTCATTTTTCAGTTCTTGGAGCTCTTCTTTAAACACCCAATCATTTGAAGTTCTGGCTCCATAGATGAGGGCGAGCTTTCCGTAGTCAGCTTTTTTGGCTCTTGCGGTCTGAAGAACCGACCAAATGGGTGCCAAGCCGATCCCGCCGCCTATGAATAAGATGTTTTTTCCTTTCCATTTTTCAATCGGGAAATGGTTTCCGTACGGACCTCTGATCCCAATGATGTCTCCCTCCTCCATCTCATGGAGAGCTGTGGTGACCCTTCCGCTCTTAAGAATGGAGAATTGAAGATAATCTTTTTCCAGGGGAGACGAGGAGATTGAGATCATGGCTTCCCCTTTTCCCAGTACAGACAGCATGGCACACTGTCCTGAGCGGTGGGAGAAATCACTGGATTCTAAAAATTGAGTCCTGAAAGTTTTGATAGGTCTTGATCCTGAGACTTCTTGTTTGATTTTGATTATTTTTGCCAGTTTGGGGAGGTATATGTTTTCATTCATAGTCTTTCACCTTTTCAAGGACTTCAATGATATCGATATCAACGGGGCATTTTGAGATGCATCTTCCGCATCCAGTGCATTGATAATCGTCATAGTTATCAACAAAATAGGAAAACTTATGGAGGATTCTTTGTCTGAGTCTGGAAGATTTATCCGGTCTTGGATTGTGTCCTGAGGAATGCATGGTGAAATAAGGAAATTGACAGGTATCCCATGTCCGAACCCTTTGTCCCTTTAAAGGAGACGAAGAAAGGACCTCATCAGAGATGTCAAAACAGTGACATGTGGGGCAGAGATAGGTGCAAATGCCGCATTTGAGACAGCTCATGGATTCTTCATCCCAGAACGGAGAGTCAAACATACCCTTGAGTTTATCTGTGATTTTTGATAATTCCTTGACCTGTCTTTTTATTTTCTTTTCTGATTCTTTGTGGACCTGTTTTAAGTCTTTTTTATCCTTTTCAGAAGGATTTTTGAAAACATCTGAAGCCGCTTTCATCAGTTCCCGGCCCTTATCTGTGAAAGAGTGGACATAGTATTTATGGTTGAGTTCAGTCATCAAGATATCCAATCCTTCAGTGGAGTGGGGAGAACCCCCTAAAGAAGTGCAGAAGCAGTTTTCTGAGGGAGGGTCACTGCATGTGAGCCCCACAGTAACGGTCTGATGTCTTCTCCTTAAATAGTATTTGTCACCGGGTTCCTCTTCAAAAACCTTATCGGTCAAGGTAAGGGCCCTGGCGTCACAAGGCCTGACTCCAAAAATGACATTCTTTGTTTCTTCCGGGAGAGCTTCTTGGATTTCAGGCTTTCCCTTTTTTTTATGATTAAAGTCAAGGATGACTTCTCGCTGGGGGAATATGATTTTTTTGGGAGAAAGCACGGTGTTCTTAAAATTGAGGTCCAGTTTGTCCGGATCCTGGATTCTTTCATACTCCCATAAAGCATCTTTTTTTACTGGCCCATAAACATTGAATGATTTGAGGTTTTTGATCCATGAAGGGAATTCTTTTTTTGTTAGTATCTTTTCCATTGTATCACCTGATAAAATCTTCCGGGTCTTCGTCTTTGAAGCTGGATATAAGGGATGGTTTTTTATGGTCGAATCCAACGTCATAATCAAACAGCTCATGAGCTGCTTTTTCCAACTTTTTATTGAGCAGTCTTAAAGGGATATCGACTGGGCAGGCTCGTTCACATTCACCGCAGTCAATACAGCGTCCTGCCAAATGAATGGCTCTGATAAGGTGATAGCCGATATTTTCTGAAAGAGCAGGGGATCTTTCTATCCATTTTATTTTTTGTGCTTTTTCTTCAGCAGTGGTCTCAGCAGTGACTGCCATGTTTATGGAGTCAGCAACACATTCGTCACAGTAACACATGGGGCAAATGGACCGGCAGGCGTAGCACCGGATGCATTTTTCCAATTGTTCCTTCCAGAAATCCCATCTCTTTTTTGGGGACTGTGATTCGGTTTTCTTTATTGACTTGTATGGTTCCTTGACTTCTCGCTCTGTCTCTTCTCCGAAGAGCTGATCATAGATGACAGGGAAATGGGCTTTGCATTCCAAGCATCGGTCTGCAAGAACGTCTTTGACAGGGATTTTTTTCTCCCCGTCTTTGGTTGAAACAATGAGGTTATTTTTTTTAGCAAATTCGATTTTTTCTATTTTTTTGCCTTCCAGTTTCTGGGCTATCTTTTTTTCATCCACAACTCCGAGTTCTTCACAGGACAACCCTAAAATATACACATCGTCTCGATCTATAAATTTTTCCTGAATCAGCACATTGATGGCTCTGCTGTCACAGCCTTTGACTACGATTCCCACCG
Organism: Candidatus Aminicenantota bacterium; assembly: GCA_014727835.1. GTDB lineage: Bacteria > Acidobacteriota > Aminicenantia > Aminicenantales > Aminicenantaceae > WJMT01. Next base: position 67,327 of record WJMT01000129.1, read on the forward strand.
GTCTTTCATCTGGTTTTTTTTCTCTGGATTGTTTTTGTTTGTCATCCACGATGAATTTGACCAGATTTTGAACACAGGTGGGGTCCCAGATAAGACGGGAGGTGTGTTCTGGTTTTTTTATAAAGACCGGAGTGGCGGTGAGATTTTGAGAACCTTTGGAGTAGCCTATAACAAATTTGACTTTACCTTGTTTTAGAATCTCTTTGGCTTCTTTTTGAAGTTGTTCCATTTCGACCATTATTGGTCTCTCCTCAGCTTTTTTTGAGGTCCAAGCGGTTTAAGCTCTTTAACAAAATCTTTTATGATTTCAGTGTATTTTGTTCCTTCTGCAGCAGAAACCCAGGACATTTTAAATCTTTCTGATTCGAGCCCGATAAAATCCAATAATTCTTTGACTAGGGCAATCCTTCTTCGGGCATAAAAGTTGCCCTTTATATAATGGCAGTCACCAGGATGACATCCTGAGACTAAGACCCCGTCTGCCCCTTTTTGAAATGCGTTAAAGATATAAAGAGGGGAGACGCTGCCTGAGCACATCACAGTGATAGGAATCACATTGGGAGGATATTTCATCCGGGAAACTCCAGCCAGGTCACTGCCTGCTGAAGAGCACCATTTGCACAAAAACGCCACGATTGTTGGTTCAAAATCTTTGGTCATTCTCAGCCTCCCACACTTGCATCGATCATCTCGAAAATTTGTCCTGGAGTGATGTTCTTCACTTTGACAGCTGCCCTGAGACAGGTGGCCGAACAGGTTCCGCACCCTTCACAAAGGACTCGATTGACTTCAGCTTTCCCCTGTTCCAGGCTTAACGCTTCATAAGGACACACATCAATACACATGCCGCATCCTGTGCAGAGAGTCTCGTTGACCTCAGCAACCATAGGAGAGTGGAAAAGCTGTTCCTGAGATAAGATGGAGATGGCTTTGGCTGCAGCACCGCTGGCTTGGGCCACCACTTCCGGAATGTCTTTGGGGGCCTGGGCAGCTCCTGCCAGAAACATTCCTGACGTGATGCTTTCCACCGGCCTGAGTTTGGGATGAGCTTCTGCGAGAAAGCCATCCTTATCCGTGCTCAATTTGAGTTTTTTAGCCAGTTCCTGTGAATTTTTGGACGGTGTCAAGGCCATGGCAAGGACCACCATGTCGGCATTGATTTCAATTTCTTTTCCTGTTAAAGTGTCTACGCCCCAGACAGTTATTTTGTTGTTTTCTTCAAAGATCTTTGACACCTTACCCCGCAAATAAACAACTCCGTCTTCTTCGGTCGTTCTCTGAACAAATTCCTCGTAATTTTTCCCTCCGGACCGGATATCTATGTAGAATATATAAGCTTGTCCGTCAGGGACATGATGTTTGTACAGCATAGCGTGCTTAGCAGTGTACATGCAGCAGATTTTGGAACAGTACGAACAGTGGAGTTCCGGGTCCCGCGAACCCACACACTGGATGAAGACAACTTCTTTGGGCTCTTTGTGGTCTGATGGTCTGAGGACTTTTCCCTGGGTAGGCCCAGAAGCGGAAAGAAGCCGTTCGAACTGAAGTCCGTTGAGGACATCCGGGTACTTCCCGTATCCATACTCTTTCATCTTTTCCTTGTCGTACTGCTCAAACCCGGTTGCTACCACAATGGCTCCCACTTTTTCTTCAACCACTTCTGGTTCCATGTCATAGTCGATGGCATCGGGTTCGCACACATCAGCACATTTGCCGCAGGCAATGGGAAGCAGACCCGGGCAATTTTTGATGTCCAGAGTGAATGTCGCTGGGATGGCCTGGGGGAAGGGAATGTAAATGGCTTTTCTTCCTGTTAATCCCAGGTCAAACTCATTGGGAACCACTACGGGGCATGCTTCTGTACAGTCATCGCACAAAGTGCATGCATCCGGGTCCACATAGGTGGGTTTTTTGAGGATTTTGACGTTGAAATTTCCCACATAACCGGATATTTCCTGCACCTCACTGTAAGTCATGAGTTTGATGTTGGGATGTTTGGAGACCTCCACCATTTTGGGGGTCAGGATACACTGGGAACAGTCCAGAGTGGGGAATGTTTCTGAGAGCTGGATCATATGTCCGCCAATGGAAGGTTCCCGTTCCACTAAAATGACTTCATATCCGCTGTCAGCGATGTCAAGCGCTGCTTGGATCCCTGCGATTCCTCCTCCGATCACCAGTGCTCGACTGGTCACTGGAAAACCAATGGGTTCTAATGATTCATTTTTTGCCACTCGTTCCACAGCGCTTTTGGTGATTTTTTCTGCTTTTTCAGTCGCCTTTTCTTTGTCTTTATGAACCCAGCTGCACTGTTCTCTGATGTTTGCGATCTCACACTGAAATTCATTGATGCCCGCTTCTTTGGCTGCTTTCCTGAATGTGGATTCATGGAGAGTCGGGGAGCAGCAGGAAACCACGATACTGTCCAGCTTTTTCTCTTTGATCGCTTCTTTTATCATGTTTTGTCCGGGATCCGAGCACATGTAAACATAGTCTACAGAGTGCTCCACATCTTGATGCTCAGCCAGTTTTTTTGCTGCCTTGTCCACATCAACGGTTCCCGCAATATTAATGCCGCAGTGGCAAACAAAAACACCAATACGTTTTTTCATTATGACTTTCCTTCGTCAAGAGCTTTTTGACCGTATTCATACCCTTTGTCAAAGGCCTTTTTATTGAGTTCGATAAACCTGTCCGGTACAAGTCCGGGCAGGGCTTTTTTCATTGTATCCGGGGTGGTGATTTTTGTGATGGCTGTGAAAAAACCCATCATGACCAGGTTTGCGATGATACGGTTTCCCAGCTCCTCTGCAAACCGAGTGGCAGGAATAGAATAGTGTTTTATGTTTTCCCTTTTGATCTTGGGGTCCACTAAGTCTTCATCAGTGATCAGAATACCATCGTCTTTGAGTTCTGCCTGGTATTTTTCATAGGCTTCCTGAGACATTGAAACCAATATCTCAGGCCGTGTGATGTAGGGATAAAGAACTCTTTCATCAGAAACAATGAGCTGTGAGCTGCAGGCGCTTCCACGAGCTTCAGGTCCAAAACTCTGGTTCATAGTGGCAAACTTGCCTCCGTATATGGAAAGGGCTTTTCCCCCGATGAGTGCACACCGGATGATTCCTTGGCCTCCAAAACCGGAGAATCTTATCTCAGTCATTTTTTTCTTCTCCATATGGTTGATATTTGTCTCCCAGTTTTTTTGCAAGATGCTGGTTCATGGCATCCAGAAAAGTTGGTTTCTCTTTGTCTACAAATTTTCCCACAATGAGCTTCCCTTGATAGGAAATATTAAGGTCTTTGGTGTCTGCATTGTGCTGGATCTCGGATTTATCATAATAATACTTGAGCAGGTTCAGGCCATCCCCCAGCCGGTTTCTACGGGCATAAAGGGTGACGCAGGGAGTGATGACTTCAATGAAAGAAAACCCTCTTCTGTTGAGAGCTTCTTGGATGGATTTGGTGACTCTTCTTAGGTGCAGTGCGGTCCATCTGGCCACATAGGTTCCTCCTGCCGCTTCCACCAGATAGGGAAGGTTGAAAGGGTATTCGAAATTGCCAAACGGAGCTGTGGATGCATTGGCATCTAAAGGAGTGGTGGCCGCCACTTGACCTCCGGTCATAGCGTAGTTGAAGTTATTCACGCATATCACCATCATGTCCATGTTTCGTCTGGCCGCATGAATCAGATGATTTCCTCCGATCCCTGAAATATCTCCATCTCCGCTGAACACCACTACTTTTGTTTTAGGGTTGGCGAGTTTAAGGCCTGTAGCAAAAGGGACTGCTCTTCCATGGGTGGTGTGAAACGAATCCAGTTTGGTGTACCCTGCCACTCTTCCTGTGCAGCCGATTCCAGAAACAACAGCGATATTGTCCAAATCAGCATTCTCTTTCCTGAGTGCTTCTGCAAACGATGTCACAACTGTTCCGATTCCGCATCCGGAGCACCAGATGTGGGGGATCCGGTCCATTCTCAATATTTTTTCAACCGGATTTTTTATGGGCTGTTTTTTTGTCATTTTGCGGCCTCCTTGATCGCTTTGAATATATCATCTGGATCATGGACCCAACCTCCCAAATGGGGGACATGGACGACGCTGCACTTGTTCCTGGAGCATCTGTCTACTTCATAGAACACTTGACCAGCATTGATTTCCGGGACCACGATGGCTTTTGCTTTTTTTGCGATTTTTTCAATCTTCTTTTCTGGAAAAGGCCACACTGTGATCAGACGGATGGTTCCGGTTTTGATTCCAGCTTTTCGAGCCTTTTGCACAGCTTTGACAGCCACTCTGGAGGTGATTCCGTAGGAAAGGACCACCACTTCAGCATCATCTGTCTGGTCCTCCTCGAATTGGATGATCTTATCTTCATTGTTTTCTATTTTGTCTATAAGGTGCTGGACATTGACTTTCTGACATTGAGCATCAATGACCGGATATCCTCTTTCATCATGAGTCAAACCAGTGGTGTGAAAGCGGTATCCATCACCTGTTTTGACCATAAACGGGATCCCGTCCTTGTCACTCTTGTAGGGCAGATATTTATCTTTGGGGCCGGTGTACCATTTTCTCTCCACCACTTCGATTTCCTCTGCTGGAGGGATGACCACCTTTTCGTGCATATGGCCCACACACTCATCAGTCATAACAAAGACAGGAACTCGATATGTTTCTGAGAGATTGAACGCCTCAATGGTCAGGTTGAAACATTCCTGAGGGGAATCAGGGGATAATGCAATGATCCTATAATCACCGTGAGAGCCCCACCTTGCCTGCATCATATCCTGCTGGCCGGTCAGGGTGGGGAGACCTGTGGAGGGGCCTCCTCTTTGAACGTTGGCAATGACCAGAGGAGTTTCCATCATGCAGGCCAAACCAATGTTTTCCTGCATCAGAGAAAATCCAGGGCCGGACGTCACTGTCATGGCCTTGAGTCCTCCCCAAGAAGCTCCGATGAGAGAAGCAATGGATCCCAGTTCATCTTCCATCTGAATAAAGACGCCACCGACAGTTGGAATCCTGGCAGAAAATCTTTCAGCGGTTTCTGTGGACGGGGTTATGGGATATCCGCCAAAAAAACGGCATCCCGCTGCAAGGGCTCCTTCAGCTAAGGCGTAGTCTCCATCCAGAAAATGGGCTCCGGTTAAAACTCCTTTAGGATCTGCTTTCGACTTTTTCACCTTCATCCTCCTCTTCCTTTATGGTTACAAAAATGGCAAATTCAGGGCATATTGTCTCACAGAGCTGGCAGTAGCAGCATTCATCTTCATTTTTTACAACTGGGGGATGATATCCTTTTTCATTGAATTCTTCGGATAATTCAAGGACATCCCGCGGACAATATTCCACGCAAAATGCACATCCTTTACAACGGCTTTTTTCGATGTGGATATTTCCTTTGATTGGTTTGATATCGCCAAAATAGCTCATTGGTACCTCAGATAAATCCTTTTTCCTTTAATAAAGGTCTTGGATCTATGTAATGGAGATTAAAATTCATGCTTTTTTCATCACATCCCAGTGCCATGGCCATGAGCTGGGAAAAGTATAAAATAGGGATGTTTTGGAATTCAGGAAACTTCTGTTGGGTTTGTTTCTGGCGTGCGTCTAAGTTGAAAAAACAGAGAGGGCAGCTGACAGAGACCACATCTGCTCCGTGATTGATGGCTGAGGATAAGATCTGATAGGTCCTGTTCGCGACCATGTCAGTTCTGTCCACGGTCTCATAAGCTCCACAGCATTCTGTTTTATAGGGAAAATCGATGTCTTGTCCCCCAAGAATGGAGGTCAAGTCATCCATTATAGTAGGGTTTTCTAGATCGTCAAAACCGATTTCTTTGGGCCTGACAAGATAGCAGCCATAATAATTGGCAATTTTCAAGTCTTTCAGGGGTTTGACCACTTTTTGTTGAATGTTTTCGAATTTGATGTCGTTCTTCAGAATCTCCAGTAGATGAAGGACCTCCACGTCTCCCTCATATTTGACGTCTTCTTTGTACATAAGGTCATTGATGATATCCAGGCTTTCCTGATCTGATTTGACTCGTTCATTGGACCTTTTGATTGTGTTGTAGCACATAGCACAAAGAGTCATCATTTTGTCGGAGTTTTTCTCTTTGGTCCGAATCAAGTTTCGAACAGGGGCTAGATGATGTATGAGGTCATCTGTGGTCATAGAAAACACAGTGCCGCAGCAGTTCCACCGGTCAAGTTCTTCGACGTCAATACCTAATTTTTTCAGAGAGCATAAAGCAGAGTCTTCAAAGTTTTTGGCATGGTTTTTTAAAGTACATCCCGGAAAATAACTTAATTTCATTATTTCTTTTCCTCATAATACTATGTATTTGAATTAATGTTATAAATCAAACAAAACCTATAACTCAAACCGCTACGATGTGAATTTTCTAAAACAGCTTATCAGTGCGATTGGAGGGACCTCTGCTTTTTCTTTATCGGTTAGTTTTTTGACTTCCACATGGTCTTTCCTTTTGCGCAGGACGATCTGCCGGATGGCTTCGATGACTTCAGCGATATCGATCCCTTTGGGACAGCGAACATTACAGGTCATACAGGATGCGCATATCCAAATGGATTTTGATTCTGTAAGCTCTTGTCCCATTCCCAGTTGGGCGAAGCGAATGATTTGATTGGGGAGAATATCCATTTGATCTACAGAAGGACATCCTGCAGAGCATTTGCCGCATTGGTAGCAAGCGAGCAGGTTCTGCCCGCTCAGTTCTTCGATTTTGGCAACGAAAGGGCTGTGAATCTGTTGGCGGGTGATATTTGTTCTCATATCATTTTCCTTCCATTAAGAGAAACAACTCGTTTGTGAAGGTATATATTTTATCAAAATAAGACTTTACAGTGAAGCATAATTGAAAGATTGTGTCAAGAAATTATCTAAAAAATGTGGGTTCAGAGAAATTTTGACGTTGACCCCATATCAGTAGAAGAAAACAGAAGGAACCGGCCAGAATCAAATATTGAATAATGTGAGGAAGACCCACAAGAGGGATCAGGATAGATGAGAGAAGAAGAGCGCCTAAAAAGGAACCCAAAAGGTCAATCCCGTAACCCAGGCCGTAATTTAAATTTTTCTTAAGATACAGCTGGTTGGATATAATAAACATCTCTCCCCCCACGCTTCCCATAAGAACAAGAAAAAGGAAAAAAAACAGTTGAGGAGGGGAGTGCTTAAGGGAAAAAAGAAGTCCGATCAAAAGGACCAGAGATTGAAATTGAATGATGATCAGATGCTTGATATCAATATTTTTCATTCTGGTCCCGATCCATGCCCCCAGTGCCATTCCTGCCATAAAACAAGCGAACAGAAGAGAAACACTCTGATAGAGATACCCGTATATGATTTGATAGGCGATGATGACAATGATTTCTACAGCAATGGATGTCAGTCCGATAAGGGCCAGAGGAAAGAGATAGAACAGAGATGGCTTGTTTTTCAATGCGATGACAGACAAGACAATCACAAATAAAAGAAGGGGAAAATCCAGGAGCCAGAAACGGCTGATTTGAGAAAGAAAAGAGAGCACCTTGGTTTCGATTCCTCTAAATTGCGTGCTTTGAAATAATGAATTGGTGAAATAAGAGATGGGATAAAGGTCTTTGTTGATCCGTTTTTCACCGATGGCAATCTTTTCTCTGAGGGATTCGATCCTCAGTGGAGATAAACGGGACATGAGAAGATAAGGTGAGACATAAGTGTTGTTCAGGTCCAGATCGATTATTTTCCGGCTGAGTCTCTCTGCATCCAGGGGGGGGAGACGAGAAGAGGCGAGAAAGATATTGGATGCTCCGGGAACAATGTTCACATCCTGGAAAACAGATTTCAGAGTGAAAAACAGACAGCTTAAAAAATCTTGGAGTTGAGGGCTGATGTAGTTTTCTGCTGAGGGCACTTGAAAGGAAAACACTCCGTTTTGGTTGAGTTTTTTTTGGATGATTTGGAAAAACTCTTGAGTGTAAAAACGGTTGAGCTGGACAGTCTCAGGGGGGGGGAGATTCAATATGATGATGTCGTAGGTGGTTTGAGTGTTTTTTAAAAACACTCTTCCGTCTTCAAAAAAAACCTGGATCCGGGGATGGCCGGTGAGAAGTTTTTTTGCCTCCGGGAGGTGGGACAGCGACATGCGGATGATCTCTGGGTCCAGCTCGACATAATGGATCTGAGTCAGCGGGTATTTCAATATTTGTTGAAGGCTTCCAGCCAGGCCTCCTCCGATCAAAAGGACTTTTTCTGCCTTGGGATTCTGAAGAAGTGTGAAATGGACAGCCTCTTCAGCTGCAGCCAGATTGGGATAAGAATAGACTTTGGAGTGATTGTTATACAGAGTCTTCTGTTCCTTGGTTTGGACCATCTGGATTTTTCCATAGGGAGAGTCTTTGGATGCTGTAAGGACAAAAGGCTCCCAATACAGCTTCTGGGTGGCTGAGTCAGTGGTCCATAAAACGGTTGCTGTCAACAGCACCAGCATTAGGGGAAAGATATGTTTTTTATTGAAGGAAATCATAAAAATGATAACCGCGGACACAGCGCTGATCAGGCCGGCTGCTTTCCAATTGGAAAGTGTAGGAATCAAAGCGAAATAGACAAGGAGACCCCCCAATGCCGAGCCTATGGATTCCATCAGATAAACAGTGGAGAGATGGCCCTTCAGAAATTTGGTGTTGAAAACAAAGAGAACTCCTAGCGGAAAGCACACCAGAAAAGTGACCAACAGTGCGGATAGGATCATGGGCAAAATTCCCATGATTTCTCCGGGGCCGGCATGGAATAAAAACCGGATGAACCTTAGGCCGAGAAAACACCAGGGGGCAATGAAAATCACCCCAAAGTAAAGCCAAAGAAACCTTTTGATAGAGTATTGAAACACAGAGCCGAATAAGCTTCCCATTCCGGTCCAGAACAGCCATGCTCCCAACAGGATTCCAAAAGTGATCTCATTGCCTGCAAACATGACTGAAAACTCTCTGAGCAGTAAAACTTGAAGGGAGAGAGCCAGGAATCCGAGAATCAGAGAAGGAATCCTGTGTAAAGGTTTGTGTTTGGTTTTATCTTGAAGATCATTCATACACAAACATTAAGACCAGAGTCCTGGGATTTGAAGTCCGCAAAAATCACAGCGGCCGTCAGTGATATGGATATTTTCTATGAGATACCCCAAACGTTTCACAATGGTATTTTTGCACTGGGGACAAATGGTGTTTTCTCCTTCATGTCCTGGAATATTGCCGATATACACATAATGGAGGCCTTGCTGCTGGGCAGTGTGTTTGAGTTTTTCCATGGTGGATATGGGAGTAGGGGGAAGGTTTTTCATCAGATAGGAAGGATAGAATCGGGAGAAATGGAGAGGGATGTCCGGTCCGATTTCTTTTTGGATCCACTGGCACATCCGTCGGATTTCTGAGACCTTGTCATTGAGAGTGGGGATGACCAAATACACGATCTCCAGCCAAGCCTGACTCTGAGAAGCCGTGACAATGGCATCCAGAACAGGTTGAAGCTCTCCCCGGACATATTTGGTGTAGAAGTCTTGATCAAAAGCTTTGAGGTCTATCTTAACACCATCCAGAACTTTGAGGAGGTCTTCAAAAGGCTCTGGATTGATATGAGCTCCGGTGACCATGACATTTTTGATTCCTTTGTTCCGGGCTTTGACACAAGTGTCATACATGTATTCATAAAACACCACGGGTTCAGAGTAGGTGTAGGCAATGCTGGGACAGTTGTTCTTTTGAGCAGATCTGACTACAGATTCAGGGGGCAGATCTATATGCGTGATCTGTTCTGGCCGGACTTGGGAGATCTCCCAATTCTGACAGAATTTGCAGTTGACATTGCATCCCGCCGAAGCGATGGACAGGGCCCCAGTCTGGGGGAGGAAATGAAACAAAGGCTTTTTTTCTATGGGATCCACATGCACGGCACAGGCTTTGCCATAAACTAACGTGTAGTAAGTCCCCCCTCTGTTCTCACGGACGCCGCAATAGCCCCTTTCCTTGTCACCCAATTTACAGAATCGGGGGCAGAGACGGCATTCGATTTCTCTGTCAGCGAGTTTCTGATAATACTTGGCCTCGACTTGAGAAAGGTTAGAAGTGTTGGAAAACGCATACAAGTCGGATGTGAGAGGAAGAAGGCGTTTTTTGGGAGAGAGTCCCATGGCCGCAGAAAACTTTAAAAAATGGCGTCTTTTCATCAGATTTCCTTTTTGATGATACGAATATTTAATGATTCAGCAAAACCCAGACCCAACCGAGCAGCAGTATTGATATAAACAGGTTCTCTTTGTTCTTCTGATAGAGTGGGAAGTCCGTGCTGTTTTCTGAGTTTTTCAATGAGCATCCAGCTGGAATAGTCGGCGGCTACCGGATCTGTGCTCATGATCAAAGCCCCATAATCTTCGGCCCATTGGGAATGAAAAGCAGGTCCTTTGTGGAACTGAACGGTCAGGGCATCGATCACAGTGAGTCTGTGTTTTGTCTTGATCACAGGTGTATCAAAGAGATCTGCAACAAAGGGATCGCAGTTGAAGTCATGATATTTATTGGGATTGTGTATGGAGCCAAAATAATTTTTCATTCCTGCTGTGATCCCGGCCAGACCATGGTCTTTGAGAATAGCCATGCTGATCGACTGAGAGATGAGACGAGACTGAATCACAGAAAAACGGCTGCCGATACTTCGGTGAGCAGTCAGGTTTTTGTCATAACCGACGGCATTGGAATCTGTTCCAAAAATATTTATCCCACTCTGGTTTATTTTCAGGCTGTAGCCTGCGCTTCGCAGTTCACGGTTTGTCCGGTCCCAGATGATGATATTTTTCTCTCGAATGCCTCCTTTTGTCAGATGACGGGCGAGACAAAGAGAGACTTCGGGTCTGGTGGAAATTTGCCTCCCGCCTATGGTGTTGATTTTGATCCCGATTTTGGTTCGGGTATCAAACAGTGTTTTGATGCTGTCTGTGATGGTTTGTGCGCCGGTTAACAATTCAAATCCTTTTTGGAATAAACGGGTCAGTTGAACCGAATTGATATCTCTGTTGGAGTCAAAAAGATCTTTTGCCCGGATTATGATGACCTGAGAGCTCATGTGTATTAAAAAATACAATCAAACCTGATTATTGTCAATTGACCCTCATATGATTTATACTTAATATTAGAAAAAATATTTGCTTGGAGAATAGGAAATGAATCACAACAAAAATCAAATCACATATTTTGTCACGGCTTTGAGTCTTTTGCTTTGGGTTGTCTTGGGTCCTCTTTTCAGTGGACCGACAAATGAGTTGAAAAGTCTGCTGCCCAAATTTGATTCCTGGGATATGAAAGAAACATCTCAAACCTATCATCCTGAAAATCTTTTTGAGTATATCAACGGAGCTGCAGAAAGCTATCATTCTTATGAATTTATCGAACTTGTGGTGGCCGAGTACATTCACAAAGACCAGGAAGGTGAAGTGATTGTCGAGATCTATGATATGGGGAAGCCGGACCATGCCTTTGGTATTTACAGTTCCGAAAGATATCCGGACAGCAACTTCATCACAATCGGAACCCAAGGATATTTGGAACAAGGGACCTTGAATTTTCTGGTGGGCCGGTATTATGTGAAGCTCATGTGTTTTGAATGCGGAGATGAATCCGGCCATTATTTGAGGGCATTTGCAGAAAGCATTTCCCAAAAAGTGTCTGGTGACCATGCTTTTCCCGAACAGGTCAAAGTCTTTCCAGATCAAGGGTTGATCCCCTATTCAGAAAAATTCGTTCTGGTCAATTATCTGGGATATGATTTCCTTCATTCCGGTTATGCGGCTGATTATCAATGGGAAGGAAATGAGTTCAGCTGCTTTCTTATTGCTGGAGATGATGAGCAGGACAGCAAACAGATGTTGGATCTTTTCCTTGAAGCAAAAAAAGAACAAGAGATCAAAAAGACATCTTATGGTTATCATATAAAAGACCGGTATTATGACAATATATTGATTGCTCGAAAGGGGGCCACTCTTTGTGGTGTGATGGAAGTGAAAGATTCTTTCATGGATAAAGGGATCCTTTATTTGGAGAATATGATAAAGAACTCGACCCTGCTTTTTTAGGTCCCGATTTCCTAGAAAGTTCCTTGAATCTCACTCACTGGTTTTTGTGCCCTAAGGATTATGCTGTTTTTTCTTTGATCAAGGCGACAGATTTGTTTCGTCCTTGTTTTTTGGCATCCATCAAAGCATCATCACTGGCTTTGACCAATTCTTCACAGGATATGGACGGAAAGTTTTCCGAACAAGAGGCGCCCACACTCACTGTTATATTGAGGGAACCCTTTTCAGTATTGATTTTTTTACTGCAAATCGATTCTCTCAATCTTTCAGCAACCGACTTGATTTGCTTGTTCCCACATCTGGGGAAAACCGCAATGAATTCATCCCCTCCGTAACGGCCGATTTTATCATACCGGCGCATGGAATTCTTTAAACGGATGGCTACTTTTTTCAGAACCTGATCTCCGACCAGATGGCCGTGAGTGTCGTTTATTTTTTTAAAATTGTCAATATCAATCATCAGCAGTCCGATGATTTCTCCATATCTTCCTTCTCTCTCCATTTCCTCGCTTAAAAAGTCCAAAAGTTTATTCCGGCTCCATAATTGAGTCAGATTGTCAGTGGAAGCCCGTTCGCGTTCTTTATCTTGTGTCAGGATGATCCGTTCAGCATTTTTCAGCCTCACTCTCAGTTCCATATTATCAAAGGGTTTGGTGATGTAGTCGTCAGCGCCTGCTGTGAGACCTTTTATGATTTCTTCCTGGCGGTCTTTTCCTGTGAGCAGTATGATGTAGACGAAAATATTGTTTTTTTCCTTGGAGATCTGGCGCATTTTTTTACACAGTTCGATTCCATCCATACCCGGCATTTCCCAATCAAGAATGGCGATTCGGAAGCAATTGCTTTGATGAGTCCGAATGTTTTCTACATTGTTTTTAAAGATTTCCCAGGCTTTTTTCCCATCATGTATTATGGTGGACTCGTATCCCCATTTGTCTAAATATTCTTCCATAACCTTGCTTGATAAGATATCGTCTTCAGCAACAAGTACTTTCATCAGATAATTGAATCCCTTCCTATTTTTTGGATATCAATATAACATCATTTTAAGTTCAATCCAAAAGAAATGTCAATATCCTTTTATGGCTGGAATTGTTTTGAGTTTTTTTTTATAATAAAAATGAACTGTCGGGGAGTCGAATGGAAGATAATAAAATCACCACCGTGTCGTTAGTGGTCATTGTTATTTTTATTGTGGGAGTGGTGCTGCGTCTTGCCAAGCCAGTGCTGTTTCCGTTCTTCCTTGCCATCTTTCTTTCTTTTATCCTTTACCCGGCTTTGGATTTTCTCACTAGAATAAAAATACCTCGAATCATCTCCATCATATTCATTCTTCTGTTCACTTTCTTCATTTTGTACTTGCTGGGCACTCTTTTTTATTCAACAGGGAAGGCATTTGCTGCAGAATTTCCAAAATATGGAGAGAAGATGAACGAGATTTTGACTTCTCTTTTTGAGAGACTCAATCTCCCTCAATTCAAAATCGAGACATCTGACTGGGCAGGGGAACTGAATTTGGACCGTATTGGAAAGATACTTGGCTCCTCCTTAGGGCCGTTTTTTTCTTTTCTGTCCAATCTTTTTTTGGTCCTGATTTTTTTGGTTTTTATTTTGGCAGGAAGAGGGAGAGTCAAACAAAAGATTCAGAAATATCTGGATAAAAAAAGAGCTGAAAAAGCAAATAGTGTGATTGTGAATATTGACCGGCAAGTCCAAAGATATTTGGTCATCAAAACCATTGTCAGCTTTTTTACAGGCGTTTTTGCACTGGTGGTCCTGCTTTTTTTCGGAGTGGATTTTGCCATTATATTTGGATTTTTGACTTTTCTTCTCAACTACATCCCTAATATTGGCTCTTTCATAGCCACAGCTCTTCCCTTTACCATTGCCGTATTCCAATTTGAAACCATATGGCCTGCATTTTGGATCCTGGTGCTCCTTACCACCATTCAGCTCATTATGGCAAATATCATAGAGCCCCGGCTTATGGGTCATGGCTTGGGACTCAGTCCCCTGGTGGTCCTGTTTTTTCTTTTTTTCTGGGGATGGTTGTGGGGGCTCCCCGGAATGATATTGGCTGTTCCTATTGCGGCCATCATCAAAATTGTGTTCAACAATATACCAGGAATGCAGTTCATTGCCGCATTCATGAGTAAAGAGTGATAAAATTCATCAGAAGGCTAAATCTTCAATGTTGCTTCAGCCACACCTGAATTTTATAGGGCTTGAGAGGTGTGGCTTGTGCTCCCTGTGAAGCAAAAAAACTGGTCATCATCAATTTGTATGGGAATGCATACAGATTTGATGAATAACTGAAATCAGCAGGTGAGATGAAAAGCCCCAAAAACCCGGCCTTGGGACTGTTTTTCATTAAAAGTCTGGACCGCTTTTTTGCTTTTTTGAATGATCAACTCGATTCCTTTTTGTTTGGCATATTCTTTGACTTCAGAATCGACATTCATCAATCCCATAAAGCCGGTTCCTACAATGAGTAACTCTGGTTTTTTGTCCAGAGTTTTTTGGATGTCTTTCAGACTCAAAACATGACCTGTTTCCCTCCACCAATGGGATTGGATGCTGTCAGGCCCTATGATCAGGTCGTTGGTGTATGATTTCCCATCAATGACCATTTTGCCGAATTTGTAGGAATCAATCATTTTTCTTTTCTAAAATAAAGGTATCAGACGTCAAGATCCTCAATTTTTTATTTAAAAGGTTTTTTATAGCTTTTTGTGCGGCTTTTTGTTCTGCTTCTTTTTTGGAAAGGCCAATGGCTTTTCCCAAAGACTGGCGCTGAGAGGAGACCTCCACAACAAATTTTTTATTGTGGTCAGGTCCTTTGGTCTTTATGGTCTTGTATATGGGTTTGGGAAGACTTTCTTTCTGGAGATGCTCTTGCAGCGCGGATTTGTAATTGTTGATCAGAAAGTTGTCCATGTCTACTTTTTTGAAAAAGTGGCTGAAATGGGCTTCAAGAATGCGCGTGACTGTCTGTATCCCGCCATCCAGATAAAGAACAGCCACGAGGGCTTCAAACACACCGGCAAGGATGGTCTTTTTTTTTCTGCCTCCGCTTTTGATTTCTCCTTTTCCCAGCATGATCTTTTTGTGAAGTTTCATTTTTTTTGCGAAAAGGGCCAGGGCATTGGTGCTGGCAGCTGCGGATTTTAGTTTGGAGAGCTCTCCCTCAGAAAGTCCCTGAAAATTTTTATACAGGAAATCACACAAAATAAAACCCAGCACAGAATCCCCAAGGAATTCAAGGACTTCATTGTCCTGAATTTCTTCGGGGCTTTCATAAGCATAAGAGCTGTGAGTGAGAGCTTGACGCAGAAGGTCTTTGTTTTTAAATTGATATCCGATTTTTTTTTCGAGTTTATTCAAATTTCAATCCGTTGTGTTGATTTGGTTTCTCTATACGAGACGCTCAATGGAGATCAGAATACACGATTTTTCCTCCCACTATGGTCATCACAGGGGAGCCCTTGAGTTCCCAGTTGTGGAAGGGATTGTTTCTGCTTTGAGATCGGAATTTATGGACGTCCACTGTGATTTTCTTTTGAGGATCAATGACAGTGAGATCTGCGTCAGCTCCTTTCTCTATTTTTCCTTTACTGTTCAGTCCTAAGATCTTTGCCGGGCGGCAGGAAAACATGTCCACACATTGGTTCATTGAAATGACCTCTGTATGGACCAGTTTGTCCAGAATAAGAGAGACCGCTGTTTCCAGCCCATTGATTCCAAAGGGAGCAGCATTGAATTCCACATCTTTTTCGTCCGGACTGTGAGGAGCATGGTCTGTAGCAAAAACATCAATGACACCTGTTTTAACAGCATTGATTAGGCTTTTGTTATCTTGTTTTGTTCTTAAGGGGGGATTGACTTTAAGGTCAGTGCTGTAGCTGGAGAGAAGTGAGTCATCAAGAAAAAGGTGGTGAGGTGTCACTTCAGACGTGATTTTAACCCCTTTTTCTTTAGCTCTCCGAATGATTTCCACAGAGCCTTTTGTGCTGATATGAGCGAGGTGGAGCCGGGAATCGGTTTTTTCGGCCAAGATGATATTGCGAGCCACCATGACATCTTCTGAATAGTCTGGAATGCCTTTGAGGCCCAAAAGATATGAATAATGGCCTTCATTCATCACCCCGTTGGAGCTCAAATCCAGGTCTTCACAGTGATCGATGATAAGTGCCTCCCATTGCTTGGCATATTCAAGACCACGCCTCATCAATTCACTGTTCTGAATAGGCATTCCGTCATCAGAAAAAGCAATGGCCCCGGATTGGATCAAATCAGCCATTTCAGTGAGGGCTTTGCCTTTTTGTTTCACACTCAGAGATGCAATAGGAAAAACATTGACATCAGCACTTTTTTGAGCTCTGGAAACGATGTATTTGGTGATTCCTGAGCTGTCATTGACAGGAGAGGTGTTGGGCATGCAGGCAAGTGAAGTGAAACCTCCGGCAGCGGCAGCTCTGGCTCCTGTCTCTATGGTCTCTTTGTGTTCCTGTCCCGGCTCTCTGAGATGCACATGCATGTCTATAAAACCAGGGGCAGTGATCATATCCGAGGCATTGATGAGTTTGGCATTTTTGTCTTTGATGTTTTTTTTTATATCGATGATTTTTTTGTTTTTGATCAGGATATCGAAACGTCCGTCCAGTCCAGAGTGAGGATCAATGACATGGCTGTTTTTAATTAGTAAATTCACGTTCTTTTCCTCCTAGCAAAAGGTAGAGGACGGCCATCCTTATAGCAATCCCATTTTCGACTTGTTTCAGAATAACGGATTTGACAGAATCTGCCAATTGGGTGGAGATTTCCACATCTCTGTTTATGGGACCAGGATGCATGATGATGGCATTTCTGTCAGCTTTTTTGAATCGATTCGGAGTCAGGCTGTAGAGGTTTCTGTATTCTCTGAGAGAAGGAAAAAAATTCTTTTGCTGTCTTTCCAGTTGAATCCTCAGCATCATGATGACATCCGCATTCTTAACTGCCCTGTCCATGTCATGATCGATATCAGCTCCCAGGTCAGCCAGCTCAGCAGGGACCATCCCAGGAGGACCGACCAGGACCACCTGAGCTCCCATCTTGTTCAGAAGAAAGATGTTTGACCGGGCAACACGGCTGTGAAGAATATCTCCCACAATCACAATTTTCAGGTCTTTTAATCTGTTTTTTTCTTCTTTTATGGTGAACGCATCCAACAAAGCTTGAGTGGGATGTTCGTGGGTTCCATCCCCGGCATTGATCACATGTGACTCACAGAATGTGCTTAAAAAATGGGGTGTTCCGGATGCGGAATGACGGATGATCAGCGCATCGGTTTGCATGGCTTCCAGGTTGAGCACCGTGTCTTTGAGAGTCTCTCCTTTCACCGTGCTGCTGGTGGTTTTGGAAAAACTGGAGATATCAGCACTGAGTCTTTTGGCGGCGAGCTCAAAAGAACTCCTTGTCCTTGTGGAGGGCTCAAAGAATAAATTGATGATTGTTTTTCCTCTCAAGGCAGGGACTTTCTTAATATCCCTTCTGGAGATTTCCTTAAGAGACTCTGCTGTTTCAAGGATGGAAAGGATTTCGGATTTGGTTAAATCCTGTATTCCCAAGAGATGTTTTTTGCCAAAGCTCAATGTTGTCTCCTAATTGATTCCCCCCGGTTCTTTGATCAAAACTTCGTCTTTATTATCGATTTCTTTCAACTGGACTTGGACTTGTTCTCTTCGGGAAGTGGGGAGGGATTTTCCTGTGTAGTCCGCCCTTATGGGAAGCTCTCTGTGGCCTCGGTCAATGAAAACAAGGAGTTGGATCGTCTTGGGCCGACCGAGGTCGATCAAGCTGTCCATGGCTGCCCGTATGGTTCTCCCAGTGAAAAGCACATCATCGACAAGGAGCACATCTTTGTTCTCAATAGAGAAATTAATTTCTGTCTTTTTGACGATATGCTTATCTTCAAGTTCAGAGAAATCATCTCTATATAAGGTGATATCCAGGATTCCCACCGGCACATCAACGTTGTCATATTCTTTGATCAACTTGGCGATTCTTCTCGCAATATGGACTCCTCTGGTTCGGATCCCGATGATCACAAGGTTGTTGAGTTCTCGGTTTCTTTCTGTGATCTCGGTTGCCATTCGGTTGAAAGCCCGCTTGATTTTACTTGCATCCATGACTCTGGCTTTGATTTTGTCAACCATTTTATTCTCCTTTTCAGGCGAACCCATGTTTGGCTGTCCTTTATTTGAGCTCAAGTTGAGGAAATGTCATCCCTAAGTTATTTTCTTATGAAGATGCACCAACACAAACAAAAAGTCAAGAAGTATCCCGGCTGAAGTATTGTTTGGCAGAGTTGATGTCCCGGGCGATCTGTTTTTTCAGCATTTCAGGGGAATCAAATTTTTTCTCATCTCGAATCTTTTTAAAAAATCGAAGAGTCATAGCGGTTCCATATATTTCATCCTGAAGATTGAGGATATGAGATTCGATATGGTCCTTGCTGTTTTTAAATGTAGGGCATTTTCCGATATTGGTCACAGAGGGATATGATTTGTCTCTGATAAGGGATTCTGTGATGAACACACCTTTGGGAATGATATCATGGTGTGATTCGAGATTCGCTGTGGGAAACCCAATATGCTTTCCCCTGGAATACCCTTTGATGACAGTCCCATTGATTTGATAAGGACGGCCTAAAAATTGATTGGCTCTTTCAATTTCTCCGGAATAGAGATGAGACCGAATTTTGCTGGAGCTTATGGTTTCTCCTTGGAGCGAGACCTGAGGGATGGACTGAAGTTTGATGTGATGAACGCGGGCCATTTTTTGGAGGTGTTTGACATCTCCTTTGCGGTTTTTTCCAAAACGGAAATTGCGGCCCACTACAATATATTTACAAAGGAGTGAACGGATGAGGATATCTTCCATGAAACGAGATGGGGAAAGCTGGGAGAGAGCTTTGTCAAAACTGAGTTCCACTGTGATTTTGATTCGAAATTGACGGATGAAATCTAATTTTTCTTCAGGGGTTTGAATGAGATGAAAATCATCTTTGTTGAAAAATTTTTCAGGGTGAGGGGAGAAGGTGAGCACAACAGGAACAAGGTCATTGTTGCGGGCGGTTTTGATCAGATTGGTAAGGATCCTCTGATGCCCGAGGTGAACTCCGTCAAAGTTTCCAATAGCCACAGCTGTCTTTTTTTTCAATTCAGGAAATTCGGATAAATTTGTGATGGTCCGCATGTGTTTAGGAGGGACTGGCTTTGGTTTTTTCAAGATAAAGGCTTTTCAGTTGGTGAAGACTTTGGTTCAAGAGCTCTTCTTCTTCTGTATCAAGATTTCCTTGAGTTTTCTTTTTAAGCAGTTCAAGGAGATCAATGAGTCTTTTGGCTAATTCAAGATTGATTTTCTCTTCTTTTGTGAACGGGTCCACGATCTGGCCTAATTTGATGA
The DNA here is from genome assembly GCA_014727835.1 of Candidatus Aminicenantota bacterium. Classification (GTDB taxonomy): domain Bacteria; phylum Acidobacteriota; class Aminicenantia; order Aminicenantales; family Aminicenantaceae; genus WJMT01. The sequence continues at coordinate 86,906 of WJMT01000129.1, forward strand.
GAGCTTGAGTGTGAAAGGGAAGCATGATCGAACTGAAATCAAGAGGCGGAATGGGTTCTTTTTTTTGGTTGTTTTGATCCATTTTAATGAATAATTTGCCTTTTTTTTAGTATTGAATAGAAAAAAATAATACAATAAAGGCTGATTTGTTTCAAGGAGAGACCTATGGATGATGAAAAAAAAACAGGCCGAAAATTTTCGGAATTGGTGCACATACTCGGTGTTTTAAGGGGAGAACAAGGGTGCCCCTGGGATAGACAACAAGATGAGAGGTCCATAGCCGATTATTTTTTAGAGGAAGTCTATGAGGCGGTTGATGCCATTTATTCAGATGATATAAAAGCCCTCAAAGAAGAGCTGGGGGATGTGATGATGGAAATTGTGTTTCTGGCTCAAATATACAAAGAAAAGGAATTGTTTGATATCTCAGAGGTGCTGGAACAGATCAATCAAAAGATGATTCGGAGACATCCTCATGTGTTTGGAGAAAAGGAAATGAAAACTCCGCGGCAAGTCAGCAGAGAGTGGAACCGGCAGAAAAGACGTGAAAACAAGAAGCCTTTTGTTTTCAAAAAAGGAGACCCTCATTCTCCCGCTCTATTGGAATCTTATCTTATCGGAAAAAAAGCCTCCAGCTTTGGATTTGATTGGAACAAGATTCAGGATGTGCTGGGAAAAGTCAGAGAAGAACTCCAAGAGATGGAGAAAGCTGTCGAATCAGAGGATAAAGACAAAATGTTTGAAGAGATAGGGGATGTTTTGTTTGCAATGTCAAACCTCTCTCGCCATTTCAAAATCAATCCTGAAATCGCCTTGAAAAAAGCAAATCAAAAATTCAAAAAAAGATTCAATTTGGTTGAGAAAAAGATAAGAGAGACGGGAAAGGACATCCAAAGCGCGAATCTGGATGAAATGGATAAACACTGGAATCGAATCAAAAAACAGAAAGAATAGTCCTGCAAATCTGAACAGAGCCCAAGCCACGCTGGGACTTTATCCCTTTTTTTGTTCTTCCTTTCTCTGGATCAGACTGGCTTTGATGAAATCATCCAGTTCTCCGTCCAGCACGCTTTCAGTATCACTGGTTTCAAGGTTTGTGCGAAGATCTTTGATCATCTGATAGGGATGAAGCACATAGGAACGGATTTGGTTTCCCCAGGCGATGTCAGACTTGGCGTCTTCCAGCTTTTCCAGTTTTTTGTTTTGTTTCCTTTTCTCCAGCTCATAGAGTCTTGATTTCAGCACTTTCATAGCCGAAGCTTTGTTTTTATGCTGAGAACGTTCGTTTTGACACTGAACCACAATTCCTGTTTCCAGGTGAGTGATCCGAACAGCGGAATCAGTTACATTGACATGCTGGCCTCCTCGGCCAGAAGCTCTGTAAGTATCCACACGTATCTCATCAGGGGAAATGTCAATCTCTATATCTTCATCGATTTCTGGATAAGCAAACACAGCAGCAAAGGAAGTGTGGCGTCTTTTGTTGGCGTCAAATGGAGAGATCCGGACCAGTCGGTGCACTCCGAGTTCCTGGCTGAAAATCCCGTAGGCATAATCTCCATGTATTTGAATGGTGGCACTTTTCAGTCCGGCTTCGTCTCCCTGCTGAAGATCGAGTATTTTTGTTTTGAAGTTCTTTCTTTCTGAGTACCGGAGATACATCCTGAACAGCATTTCTGTCCAGTCCTGTGATTCGGTCCCTCCGGCTCCCGGGTGAATGGTGAGGATGGCATTCCTGACATCATCTTTATCAAAAAACAAGGTCTCCAATTCCAGTTTATCAAACAGTTCTTGAAAGTCATGAATGGTTTTATCAAGTTCAGAAATAACGTCTTCCCCTTCTGAACTCAGTTCGAATAAGACGTCGATTTCTTCCTTGATTTCTTTGATTTTTTGAAAAGAATGAACACTGTTTTCCAGTCTTTTTTTTTCTTTTTGCAGAGACTTTAATTTGGACTGATTTTCCCAAACGTCCGGAGAGGAGAGTTCTTTTTCCAGACTTTTTAATCTCTTTTTTTTATGTTCTGGGTCAAAGATACCCTCTTAATTCTTCAAATTTTTCGAAAAGATCTTTAGTGATGGATTTGAGATCCGCAAAGGTCTTTTTAGATTTCAGGTCTTTTTTAGGGCTCATTGTTTTCTCTTTATCAGTGAAAGAATAAGAAATACAAGGGTGATTGTCAACCCGGCCCAAAGAAGAACATCTCCGTGTCTGGTGTAAAAAGTCAGAGACTTCTGGGGAGAGACATCTATGTTTAGAGAAGTTGTGGTGTGGAGTCTTGATCTGGCTATGATCCGGCCATAAGGATCAATGGCACCACTGATTCCAGTGGTTGCTGACCTTAATAAGAACCGTCTGTTTTCCACAGCTCTGAGAACAGCCAATGCAAAGTGCTGGTAGGGAGCGGCACTGGTTCCGTACCAGCCGTCATTGGTGATGGTGACCAGGAATTCAGCTCCCATTTTGGTGAATTTTCTCACCAGAGACGGGAATATGATCTCATAACAAATGGGAGAACCAAAAGGGATTTCATTGAAATGGTGCAGCTCGTGTTTTTTACCTGGTGTCAGTTCTCCTATGGCATGAGTGAATTTGGAAATAAAAGAGAATATGAATTTATAAGGGGTGTATTCACCAAAAGGCACCAGGTGTTTTTTGTAATAAAAGGAAAGAGATCCTTGAGGGTTCACACAAACCGCTGCATTGTAATAGGATGTTTGGTTAGGCCCCTGGGATATCTCGCTGGTCCCCAAAAGCAGTGTGGTTTCCGTCTTCTGTGAGAAGTGGAGAAGCTCTTTGGAGAATCCGACATAGGGTTCAAAGTCACAGGAAAAACAAAGAGGCACTGATAATTCGGGCCAGATGGCCAGTTCAGCGCCCTTATGAGCAGCCTGTCTGCTGAGATCCAGGTGTTTTTGGAACATGTCAAAAGTTTTTGGGAAGGATTGAGTGGAGAAATTTGTGCTGGCAGGTGTGTTTCCTTGTATAAGAGAGGCGGTGAAAGAATGATCTGAATTAGAGATTTTTTTCAAGGAAAGGAGACCTCCCAAATGGAAAAGCAGGACCGTGAATAAAGCCGCGAAAATCAGGATGAATTTCCTTTTTTGCTGTGTGGAAAAGACCAACAGACTCTGAAACAAAACCATGATAAAGGACAGCCCATACACCCCGGCTATGGTGGCAGCCTGAATGAAATATATATTCTTGTATTGGCTTGCTCCCAGCAAACCCCAGGGAAATCCTGTGAAAAGATAGGTCAGAATGAATTCCGTGGAGATCCAGATGAAAGGGATCAAGAAAAAGGTGAGGGTTGAAAATCGTCTAAAAAACACAGAGACCAGAAACGCAAACAGTCCCCAGACAAGAGCCAGGAGAAGAGCCAGCAAAACATAGATCAGCAGACTCAAACCCGTGGATAGGCCTCCGTAATGGGCGGGGACTGCTGGGATCCAATAGAGAAGGATGGCATAAAAAGAAAATCCTGAAACAAGGCCGAAGAAAAAGCTTTGTCCCGGCTTACTCCTTAATAAGACAAACAGGAGAGGAATCAAAGAGACCCAGGCCAAATAAAAGATCTCTACTTTAGGAAAAGCCAGAGCGGTCATCACTCCGCTTGTAACAGCCAGCAGGATCTCTTTATATCGGATTTTCAACCGCCTGACCTATTCTAAAAAAAACATTGTCATGTCGCTTCAGCCATGTTTGAATTTGGATCGGCTTGCAGCACCATTGACTTGGGAATAATCCGCCGGGATAATTTTCTCTTTTTTTGTTCAGGGATCAGTTCAGGGGGAAGACTCGCTTTTGATTATGAAATAATCACTGCTTTTTTTGTTCTCTCTTTGCATCAGATTGGCCTTGACTTCCTCGGCTTCGCCTCTGGTTTCATAACCTCCCACTCTCACTCGATAGATGGTTCTGCGGTCTGTCGGAAAAGGATCGATCACATAGGTTTTAAGGCCCATGTTTTTATATTTATCAGCTATTCGGGAAGCACTGTCTCTGTCAGTATAGGCACCGACTTGGATATAAAACAAATCCTGTCTTAGCTCAGCTGGTTTTTCTGCTTTTTGAACAGGTGTTTTTTGCTTTTCTTTGTTTTTTGTATGGGAGGAGATTTCCTGATTGATTTCATCTTCATCCGGATCAGCGGAAATGGGTTTTTCTGGCTCGATTTTTTCAATCGGCATTTCAGCGAATCGAGTCTCTCCGGTGATGGAAGCTTGTTTTTTGCCTACAGAAACGCCTAATAGGAAAATAACGATGCCAAGAATGATGATGGCCATGAACACAAAGACCAGCATGGAACTGGAAATCTGCAATTCCCGGTAATCCTTGTTTCTCATTTTATCCTGTTCTTATTCCTTTCCTTTGTTTTTCATAAAGGCCTTGACCAGGTCTAAGGGAAGAGGAAACACAATGGTTGAATTTTTTTCAGTCGCGATCTCTGAAAGAGTGCTGAGAAACCGCAACTGCAAAGCTTGTGGGTTTTTGGATATCACATTTGCAGCCTTGATCAGGTTGTCTGCAGCCTGGAATTCGCCTTGTGCATGAATGACTTTGGCTCTTCGTTCCCGTTCGGCTTCTGCCTGCCGGGCAATAGCTCTGATCATATTTTCCGGAAGATCCACATGTTTGGTCTCCACTAACTGGACTTTGATCCCCCATGGATCTGTGTGTTTGTCAATGATTTCCTGGAGCTGGCTGTTCAGCTTGTCTCGTTCGGCGAGAATTTCATCCAGTTCGCTTTCTCCAAGAACACTGCGAAGGGTAGTCTGGGCAAGCTGTGAAGTGGCAAAAAGAAAATCTTGAACGGCCAGCACTGCTTTTTGAGGATCCATAACACGGAAATACACCACTGCATTGACTTTGACAGACACATTGTCCTTGGTGACAATGTCTTGGGCTGGAATATCCATGGTCACGATCCGGAGGCTCACTCTCACCATTTTATCAATGGGGGGGAACACCAGGATCAATCCCGGACCTTTGGGCTTTGCCAAGACGCGCCCCAAACGGAACACCACACCTCTCTCATATTCTTTGAGTATTTTTATGGCATTCAATAAGTAAAGGACAAGGATTCCGATGATGATAGCTGGAACCGTGAGCATTTTTCCCTCCTTTGAATTCCTATTTTTTGGTTTGTTTTACTTTCAGTTTTAAATTGTTCAGCACTTCAATGATTTCCACTTGAGATCCTTTGGGAATGTCTTCAGAAGCCTCTGCGTCCCATATTTCGCCGGACACAAAAACTTTTCCTTCTGGATTCAAGCGTGTGGAGGCTGTCCCGATATCTCCGACCAGACCCTCTTTTCCGGTGTGGATTTTTTTCGTATGAGCCCGGATTGTGATGATGATCAGAAAAATAAAGATCAAGGAAAGGCCGAGGGCCACAGGGATGATAAAGTTCAGACTGGGCCTCAATTCTGGAATAGGGGCGTTGATGAGCATAATGGATCCAATAAGCATGGCAATGACACCTCCCACAGAAAGAATACCATAACTCTGAATTTTTATCTCTAGGATAAACAGCCCGATCGCTAAAAAAATCAGAAGAAGCCCCACATAATTTATGGGAAGGATCTGGAAAGAGAAGATGGCCAGAAGCAAACAGATCCCTCCAATGACTCCGGGCAAAATGGCACCGGGGTTGGAAAGCTCAAAATAAAGTCCCAGGAGTCCGAGCATGAGCAAAATGTAAGCAAGGTTCGGGTTTGAAATGGTCAATAAGAACTTTTGTCTCGGGGACATGGGCAGACTGATCACCTCTTCTCCCTCTAAAGCAAAGGTCATTTCTGTGCCGTCAAATCTTTGGATTGTTTTTCCATTCAGATACTGGATGATCTCTGACTCGTCTTTGGCAATCAGATCAATCAAGTCTCCCTGGTAAGCTTCTTGCTCTGTATAGGAGAGACTTTTTCGAACCGCATCCTCAGCCATGGATAGGTTTCTTTGTCTTTTCTCAGCTATGCTTTTTATATAGGAAGCCGCATCATGAGTGACCTTTTCAGCCATGGTTTCATCCATAGACTGACCTGTCATAGAGATCCCCACAGGATGTGCAGCTCCTGTATTGGTTCCCGGAGCCATGACAAAGATATCACTGGCGACTCCGATGAAAAAACCAGCTGAGGCAGCTCTGGCCCCGCTGGGACTGACATAGGTCACAAAAGGGACTTGAGAGTTGAGGATTGTTTCAATGATTTCTCTCATAGATGAATCCAGTCCGCCCGGGGTGTTCAGTTTCATGATCAGTAAAGACGCCTTTTCTGCCTCTGCTTTTTGTATGGATTTGACAATGTATTCAGAGGTGACAGGATGAATGGGAGCATCCACTGTGATTTTTAATATACTGGAATGTGAAAATGACGTGACTGCCATCAGCATGAGTAGGGGGAATAAGAATTTTTTCACTGTTTTTTCATTATAGAAGTGTATTTTGAGCAAGTCAATAATTTGTCTTGACTTTTTATATCCAATATTTAATCATGGATAAAAAAAGGAGACTGAGTGAGTCAATGATTAAAAAGGACATTGTTCAGAGAATAGAGGAAAATTCAGGATTCAGCAGAGGTGATTCCTTAGTTATTGTTGACTCCATTTTAGATCATATAAAAGAATCCTTACAAAAAGGGGAAAAGATCGAGATCAGAGGTTTTGCCAGTTTTAAAGTGGTCCCCAAAAAGACAGGCTATGGAAGAGATATCCGGAGAAACAAACAGATCAAGATCAAAAAGGGGAAAAGAATCAAATTCAAGCCAGGGCAGGAGCTCAAAGGCCTCAGCTGATCTTACCGCATCTGCTTTGTTGCAGGGAATTCGCAGTGGAGGACCACAGCCTCACACCCTGCGCCTTGCATCAACGGCAGCCTCAGCTTGTGAATTTCCCAGGATCGTAAACTTGTCTGTGAACGCTAAATCTTCAATGTCGCTTCAGCCCCACCTGAATTTCCTAAGGGCTCAAATCGATTTTTATTCAATTATCAATAGTCAATTTATCATTTGATGTGTTTTTATGTATGATGGAAGCAGATAAGGAGACCACCATGAGCAAATATAAATATGAGCCCTTATGGCCTAAAGACTTGAAAACCTATCCCTTGAAATCAAGAAAAAGCAAGGTCTCACAAAAAAATTTTGGGAAGCCGTTCAAATCTGATCCCAGTTTTTGGAAATTTATAGACAGCCTTCCTGATATTTTAGCAGCAAAGGATTTCAAAACACTTCTGCATTCCATTCGCAATGCCCGTAAAAAAGAAAAACCGATCATTGTTTCCATGGGAGCTCATGTGATCAAAGTGGGGCTCAATCCATTGCTCATAGACCTTATGCAAAGGGGTTGGATCAATGGTCTGGCTCTGAATGGAGCAGGGATCATCCATGACTTTGAGATCGCTTTTTCAGGAAAGACTTCAGAAGAGGTGAAAAGTCAAATCGCTCAGGGTGATTTTGGGATGGCCCGAGAGACCGGAGAATTTCTGAATAAAGCCATCCATTCAGGGAGTCAGATAGGAATTGGGATGGGCGAGTCTATTGGAAAATTGATTCATGATTCTGATTTTCCCTATAAAAAATGGAGCTTGCTTTCATCTGCTTTTGAACTGAATATTCCTGTCACTGTTCATGTGGGAGTGGGAACAGATATCATCCACTTTCATCCTCATGCAGAAGGTTCTTCGATTGGGAAAACTTCTCTCCAGGACTTTTTTCTGTTTTGTTCTCTGATCAAGAATCTAGAGGGAGGAGGAATCTATATCAATATCGGGTCAGCTGTTGTGCTTCCGGAAGTGTTTCTGAAAGCGGTCTCCTATGTGAGAAACCGAGGCGGGAGACTTGAAAACTTTCACACAGCTGTGTTTGATTTCAACACTCATTACAGGCCTTTACAAAATATTGTCCAAAGGCCTTTTAAGGATAAAAAAGGCAAGGGATTTTATTTTATCGGACACCATGAAATCATGATTCCTTTACTGGCTGCGTGTTTGAAAAGCATCAGCGGGAGAGAGAAGTGATATCCATAATGAGAAATCGATACACTTTTTCAGCCTGTTCCACAGTGGATGAAATGCTGCCAGAGGTATCTATCAAATAATCCGCATATTTTTTCTTTTCTTGATGCGGCATTTGAGAGCGTATTCGATTCCTTGCCTCTTTCTCGGATATCCCGTCTCTTTTCATTAGACGGCGGGTTTGGATTTTTGGGCTGCAAAAGACCACAATGATTTTATCAAATTCGTCAGCTAAACCCGCTTCAATGGTTAAGGCGGCTTCAGATATGAAGATGTGATTGCGGGGATTCTGTTTCAATTTATCAATCAATTTGAGTCTGCGTTTGTTGACTAGGGGATGGGTCACTGAGTTAAGGAAGCGGCGTTGTTTTTCATCTGAAAACACAATTTTCCCCAGTTTTGAACGGTTGATGGTTTGATCCTGGTTTAAGATCGATGTTCCGAAGTGATGGACGATTTTTTTCCAAGCCGGTTTTTCTGGTTCCATGAGGAGATGTGCTTCTCTATCCGCATAAAACACTGTGCAGCCCAAATTTTCAAAGACTTTTGATGCGATGGATTTACCTGTGGCAATGCCTCCGGTCAAAGCAACTGTTAATAAAAAATGGTTCATGGAGCCATCTCAATTCACTGAGATAACCATGGGGTCAGTCCAGGAATTTGTACTTTTTGTTAAAGTGGACTGCGATGTTGAGCTTTTTTTTCTTTGAGTCTGTTTTCTCCATGCGAACCGTGGAGCCGGATAAAGACAGCTTGGTCTTTTTTCCATCTGTCAACTTTGACGGAATATCAATGGTCAGGTTCAACTTTGTATCTATGGTGATTCTTGCATTGAGTCCAAAATAAGCCCCACCAGAGCTGATGTTGTCAATGGTTGTTGTTTCGCTGAAGTTTTCTCCATTGGGAAGTTTGCCTTTGATCTCAGCTTTGAGAGGCATATCAAGCCTCCACTCTCTCCTTCGGTTCAACAGTTGATCATGAATGTCTTTTTGTTTCTTGGGCTTTTTCTTTTTTGTCATAATGGCCTCTCGAAAATTAAAATTGTCAGAACAAAGCTGAATTAATGGCATACAAGGCAAGTTGGAGCCTGCTGTGAGTCCCCAATTTTGCGTAAATGCTTTTTATATGTGACCTGACCGTATTTTTGCTGATAAACATTTCATTGGCGATTTGTTCATTGCTTTTTCCCTGACCGATGTGTCTCAACACCTTGAATTCCGTTGGAGTGAGTTGATCCAGTGTCTTTTCTTTCAAATCCCTTCCCACCACAGATATGATCCGGTCCATGATGCTGCTCATTTTATCCCTGGGCAGCCATATTTCTTCTCTATAGATGCTTCGGGTTGCATCAGCAAGCTGGCCTGACGGTTCATTCAGGTCAAAATATCCTCTGACTCCGGAATTCATCAGTCCAACGATCTCTTCCTGAGGAGGAATGTTGCCAATGAGCATGAGTTTGGATTTCTTTTTATCTCCAGTGATGTCTTTGATCGCTTTACAGACCTCTTTGATATTGGGCAGGGGATCGGTGTTGGAGAAAACAATGACGTCAGGATTGTCTGCTTTTATGGAATTGAGCAAAGAATCTATGGTGGATTTCTCTATTCCGATGATGTTGATTTCAGGCCCTTTCTCTAACGCTTTGATGATTCCGGATAGAATCAGATCCGAGGGACAATAAACCAACACTTTTATTTTTTTTTCTGAGGCTTTTGATTTATTTTTTTTCATGATAGAGACGATTTATCCCCTTGTGATGAAATTGTATTGTCAGCATGAATTTGAAAATATATTAATCAATCAAAATATCTATGTCAAGATTATAGATGAGCTGCTATCAGTGAGGGAAACTATGGGTGAAATTGAAAACAAAGATTCAATTGTGCTGGATTATTACAAAATCGGCCTTGTTATGAGTCTTTTTCAATGTCGAAATGTTTGAATAATTTTAGGAGTATGTTTTGTTGTTTCGGATTATTGGTTTCTTTTGCCGCTTTGGTGACCTCGCCCAGCACAATCAATTTCAAGGGATGCTCAAGAAAAAGGGTTTTGGGAACGGCCAGAGAGGCTCTGAGAGTGGTCCCGATCAATACTTTTGTTTTGAGTTCAAACAAAGCTCTTTCAGAACTGATCTGTTTCAGAGAGGTCTTTTCTCTGAATTCATTTCCCTTGGCATCACGTCCTTGAATGTGTGCCTTGAGAGATAAAGAAAAACACTCTTCTTTTAGAGGCTTTGATGGGATGTGAGATACGGTTTTGTTCATGCTTTATTTGTATTCATCAATAATGTATTTGTTTTCAAAATGCACGGATACACGGGATTTTGAGCTCTCATCCACAGCTTCTTCCACAAATATGGTTTTGCCTTTGATGATCATTTTCAAGTCCCTGTTTTCCTTTAATTTGGGAGGAAGGTCAATGGTCAGCCGGAGTTCTGATCCGTTTGAAACCAAAGTGTTGAGCCAGAAAGATGAGCCGCTGGGACTGATGTATTGGAGCACTGTTTTTTCTGTAAATTTTTTTCCTGATTTGTCAATACCCTCTACAATGGTGGGGAGAGGAAGTTTGAAGCCTTTTTCTTTTAAAAAATTATCTGTGGTCCTGGCTTTAATCGAGCGTTTTGTCATTGTCGCTTCCTTTGATGAAAAACTCGCCCATAAGATGCCACAATAAATTGTTGAACACAATCACCTCTATGGATGAAATTAGGGGGTGAATTTTTTAACCGAGTTTCTCAACAGGGGGGGCAGCTTGACAAAAAACACGCCTGTGGATAGAATGACCCCAAATAATAATCGGAGACTGAAGTGAATGACAAGAGCCGTTTTGTACAGAAAATAACTCCAAAAAGCACTGATTTTTCCAAATGGTACGTGGAAATCATCCGGAAAGCCGAACTTGCGGATTATGCGCCTATGAAGGGAATGATGGTGATCAGGCCTTATGGATACGCTGTTTGGGAACATATCAAGAATCATTTGGATAAGAAAATCAAGGAAACAGGGCATAAAAATGCTTATTTTCCTCTTTTTATCCCGGAAAGTTTTTTACAAAAGGAGACCGAACACTTGGAGGGCTTTTCTCCTGAAGTCGCATGGGTGACTCATGGCGGAGAAGATGAACTTGAAGAGCGACTTGCTGTTCGGCCCACGTCAGAGGCCATTATCGGACATATGTATTCCAAGTGGATCAATTCCTACAGAGATCTTCCGGTCCTTATAAACCAATGGGCTAATATCGTGAGGTGGGAAAAAGTCACCCGGCCCTTTCTGCGCACCGCGGAATTTTTATGGCAGGAAGGTCACACCGCTCATGAGACAAGTCAGGAAGCTGAGGAAGAGACTCAAAAAATGCTGTCTGTTTATAAGGAGTTCATAGAGAATGAATTAGCTATATCTTTGATTTCCGGATTGAAAAGCGAGAGAGAGAAATTTGCAGGAGCTTCGGCCACTTACTGTGTGGAAGCCTTGATGTCTGATAAAAAAGCGCTTCAAATGGGGACTTCTCATTTTCTCGGACAGCATTTTTCTAAGGTTTTTGATGTCAAGTTTGAAGACAGGAACCAAGAGCTTCAATATGTATGGCAGACATCCTGGGGAGTCACAACCAGGATGGTGGGGGCTTTGGTTATGGTTCACGGAGATGATTCGGGACTGTGTTTTCCTCCCAGAGTGGCTCCTGTCCAAGTCATCATTGTTCCGATTTCTGTCGGAGATTGGAAGAAGACTGTACTTCCACATGCAGAAAAAGTGAAAAAAAAGCTGGAGAATAAAGGATTCAGAGTGGAATTGGATGATAGGGAGCAATTCACTCCGGGCTGGAAGTTTTCAGAGTGGGAGATGAAGGGAGTTCCTCTGAGATTGGAAATCGGGCCCCGGGATATTGAAAACAATAACGTGGTTCTGGTGCGTCGGGACAATCGAAAAAAACAAGTGGTCAGTCAGGATCAAATGATAGAGAAAGGGCATGAAATTTTGGATGATATCCAGAAAAGTATGCTGAATGCGTCTTTGAAGTTTCGCGAGGACAACACCCATGAAGTGAACCATTATTCTGAGTTTCAAGCGATCATGAAATCTAAAATGGGTTTTGTCAAGACATTATGGTGCGGGAATCCTGATTGTGAAGCACACATCAAAGAAGACACCAAAGCAACCATCAGAGTCATTGCTTCAGAAAAGGAAAAGGGGAGTTGTGTTTATTGCGACAAAGATGCGCATTTGGTTGTTTATTTTGCCAGAGCCTACTGAAATAGGTTGTTCATAAAATCTGCCTGCATCCTTTTTCAAAAAAACTTTGATTCTGATCTATGGGATTTTGTCCATCCGGAGATGACTGTTTTGCTGGTTCGTATTCATGAATTATTTGATGTGCAGGCATGTTTTCCTCTTTGAGCGAGTCGATCTCACCGCATCTGCTTTGTTACAAGGCATTCGCAGTGAAGGACCACACCTTCATGCCTTGTGCCTTGCATCTGCGGCAATATCGTCTCGTGAACAACCTATTTCAATACTAAGTTGTTCATAAAATCTGCCTGCACCGTTTTTCAAAAAAACTTTGATTCTGATCTATGGGGTTTTGTCCATCCGGAGATGACTATTTTGCTGGTTCTTCTTCTTGATATTTGGGATACAAAAACCTATATTAAAAAGAATGATTCGGAATACGAAAAAAGAAGGGCGAACTCAGAGAGTCCCAATATGGATTTGAAAAAGAAACAAAAGCAGATGGTCGAGATTCAGCTCAAAACAAGAGGAATCCGGGACCCAAAAGTTTTGGAGGCCATGAACAAAGTCCAAAGACATGAATTTGTCCCCAATAATTTGAATATGAATGCTTATGACGATGAGCCCCTGCCTATAGGAAGCGGACAAACCATATCTCAACCTTATGTTGTCGCCTACATGACAGAGGTTCTGAAGCTCAAAGGAGAGGAGAGAGTTCTTGAAATCGGTACAGGATCCGGATATCAAGCAGCTGTGTTAGCTGAAATTGCAAAACAAGTCTTCACTGTGGAAGTCAGCAAAGAACTGGCAGAAAAAGCTCAGAGAATCCTTGAGAAATTAGGATACCATAACATTGAATACAAAATCGGGGATGGGACTTTAGGATGGGAAGAGCACGCTCCCTATGATGCCATTATGGTCACTGCGGCTCCTGGAAAAACACCGGAACCTCTCAAAGAACAGCTTCGATCAGGGGGGAGAATGATCATTCCTGTGGGTCATGCCTTCCAGAATCTTATTTTGTATGAAAAGTCAGATGGGAAAATCAAAAAGAAAAAACTGCTGCCTGTGCGTTTTGTGCCTCTGGTATCTAGGCATTGAAGGAAAACAATCTCATGACAAACGATCAAAAAACAGCAAACCAGACATCATTGGTTTTTAAAATGAGCGGAGTTGTGCTTTTTGGGATTCTTTTATTTTTGGGGAGTTTGAATTCGGTTTGTTCCACGGAGGAATACACACAGGTCTTTTTGCCTGGTGGAGAGGTGATCCATGCTGAATTGGCTGTGACAGACCAGGAAAGGCAGCTGGGACTGATGTTTCGGGATGCCATCAATGAGGACCAGGGTATGCTTTTTATTTTTGAAAGAGAGAGCGTGCATTCATTTTGGATGAAAAATATGAAAATCAGTATCGATATCCTCTGGCTCGATAAAGATAAGCGAATTGTTCATATAGAGAAAAATGTCCCTCCGTGTCAGACTCAAGACTGCCCCTCTTATGATCCCGGGGTCTTGTCAAAATATGTCCTGGAGATCAAAGCGGGGTTAGCAGAGGAATATGAATTGAAACTCTATGATAAAGTGGATTTTATTTTAGATTGAATTTGATTGTTGGTGAATGAGCTTCGCCAGTTCAGCTGCGGCATGGGCCGAAGCATTTTTGGTTCCCACTTGTTTTATTATTTTTTTAAATTCAGCGATCATTTTATTTCGAGTTTCAGCAGAGTCCAGAATTCTTGATGTCTGCCTCAATAGGGATTCTGGATTGAAATCCTTTTGAATCAACTCTGGGATGACTTCTTTGTCTGCTATGATGTTCACAATGCTGAAATGTTTGGTTTTGACAATTTTCTTTCCGAAAAAATAGGAAAGTGGGGAAATCCTGTAAAATGAGATCAAAGGAGTTCCCAGAAGAGCTGTCTCCAGGTTTGCGGTTCCACATGCGGAGAGAACAAGGTCGCTGTAGGCCAGAGATTCCAATCCATTTTGTTTCAGTATTTTGACTGAAGAAAGCGAATCTGGAAAATATCTTTTCACTTCAGATTCCGGGATGGTTTCAGAAAGTTTTAAAAGGAATTGAGGCCTGTACTTTTGTGCGATTTTATGGGCTGCATTGACCAGCACGGGCAGATGCTGCTTGATTTCACTGCTGCGGCTTCCAGGAAGAAGAGTGATCAATTTTTTGTTAAAAGGGATATTGTGTTTATCAAAGAACTGCTGTTTGGATAAAGAGACTTGAGTTTTTTGAACCAAAGGATGACCCACAAACACAGCTGGAATCTGCTCTTTTTGGTATATTTTTTCTTCAAACGGAAAGATGAGCATCATCTTGTTCACATGTTTTTTTATTGTTTTCAGGCGCTTCCTTCTCCAGGCCCAGACGGTAGGGCTTATATAATACAACACAGGGACTCTCATTTTTTGGAGCTTTTTGGCGATTCTCAGGTTGAAATCAGGAGAGTCAATCAGGACAGCGCATTTGGGGTTCCTTTTTTTTGTCTCCGCCTGGATTAGACGCAGCATTTTCAATACACGTGGAATGTGGAAAAAAACTTCAAAGATCCCGATGAAGGAAAGATCTTTTATGGTAAAAAGAAGTTCCACCCCTTGATTTTTCATCTGTTTTCCTCCGATTCCGTAGAAACGGGCTTTAGGGTGGAGCTTTTTGAATTCCTGCACCAGATCAGCCCCATATTGTTCGGCAGAACTTTCCCCGGCGATGATCAGGATCTGGTCCATATTTAATCTTCCATCTGGCTAAAATACACGATTTCAGGCATTGTTTCCGGATCTTGACCAAAATAGAACAGCCACTTGTTGTAGGTTTCTTGTTTGATGTATATTTTTTTTGATTTTTTGTCGGATGAACTCACCACACCAATGATTTGGGGTTGATCCAGAGATTCAATATCACTCTTAGAAGCCACAATAACTTTTTGAAAAGAGGTTCCCTGTCGGGAAGTTGACTGCGGATGGAGAAGGATGACATTCCATTCTCCTGAAAGACTCATGGGATCTGTGTACAATCTGCGGATACATTTTTCTTGGAGAAGCTCTTCTAGGCGTTGAGGAAAAGTGCCCGGATATTTGTTTTGGAATATTCTTATGGCTTCCACATATTGTTTACCCCTGAAAATGAGTTCTTTCTCTTGTTCTCTCTGGATTTGAGTCTGCCACACCGGAACCGCAACCATGAGACCTATGCTCAAAACCGCCACAGCAAACAAGAGGATCAGCATCATTGCACCGGATTCGTGGCTGGATTTATGAATGTTTATGGGCATATTGAACGAAAAAACTCACCAAGTGTTGTAAGGGGTTCCATCCAGACTGATGTCTTCAGAGCCAGAGCGAACGTCACTGATTCCAGGAACTTGACCGCTCAAAAGTTCTTCATCGGTCAGGGTTTCCTCCACTTCAATCCATGTTTGATTGGATTGTGTTATGGGGTCTTTGGGGATCTTTAACAAATACTCTTCATCTATCAGTGTTTTTAATGATGGGGGATATTCCCCTTTATCCAGGCAGTATTGATTGAGCAGTTTTCTCATGATGAATAAATTTTCTTTCAGAGTCGCCTCTCTCGCTCTCTTGGCTGCATATTTGTATTGTGGAATTCCCATAGCCACCAAAATCCCTATCAGGGTGAACACGATCATGATTTCAATCAGAGTAAATCCTGCTTCTGTGCCTTGTCTGAGTGAGGGACTGATGATCCTGTTTTTACCAGTCTTTGTATTTTGTTTCATTGATGGCTGTTTCCTCGCTTTTTGAGTAGACATCATAGACATTTTCTCCCCCCCATGTATCTGAGTCAAACTCATCCTGATAGGAACGCAGGCCCCATTCTCCGGTTGGACTCATGGGATCTTTAGGAATGCGTCTTAGAAACTTTCTTATTTTGACAGATTCTTCCTCATCCTCATCTGATTTGATTTCAACGCCCATCACCAAAGTCTCCAAGTCCGGAGGGTAACCAAAGGTGTCTTCTTCGAAATCAATTTTTTTATCGTCAGCCAATCTTTTGTATTCGTCGATGGCCTCTCGGATCATGCGGAGATTTCTCTGAAGATGGATTTCTTTTTGTCGCTTTATAGAGATTTTTGCTAAAGGTATGGCGCCGGCAGCAAGAATGGAAATGATGGTCAAGGTGACCAGCATTTCAATCAGAGTGAAACCTTTGATTTCTTTGGCATAAAGTTTCATCTCTTTAAACCAGATTGCAAATGGTTAGAACCAGTCTTTTTTTCTTTTATCCTTTTGATACCGGGAATTTTTGTTATTTGTGTTTTTCTTATTTTTATAGGAATCTTTTTTGTCCTCAATAGCTTTTTTGCTCAAACGGACTCTATTTTTATCGTCAATAGCTGTGACTTTCACTTTGATTTTCTGTCCCATTTTAAGAACATCTCTTATGTTTTTTATATGCCGGTGAGAGATTTCAGAGATATGAAGCAATCCGTCTGCATTGGGAAGGATCTGGACAAAGGCTCCATAGTCTTCAATCCTCACCACTTTCCCTTCATAGATTTTTCCGACCTCAGGTTCTTCTGTGATGTCATTGATCATTCTTTCAGCTTTATGTACAGCTTCCATATCAGGCGAAGCAATGGTGATTTTTCCGTCCTCTTCAATATCGATTTTGGCTTTAGTCTCGGAAATGATTTTCTTTATGGTCTTTCCCGAGGGACCAATGACTTCTCCTACTTTAGAAGGATTGACAAAAAGATTGATGATGCGCGGAGCATAAGGGGAAATGTCGGGCCGGGATGTGGATAAGGCCTCATTCATTTTGGACAGGACTTTAAGTCTGGCTTGTCTTGCTTTTTCAAAAGCTTGTTTGAGAACTTCGAGGGAGAGAGAGGGTATTTTTAGGTCCATTTGAACGGCTGTGATTCCTTTGTCTGTACCTGCCACTTTGAGGTCCATATCTCCGAAATGATCTTCAAATCCAGCAATGTCTGACAGAAGGATGTGTTCCTCATCTTGAGATATGAGACCAATGGCGATACCTGCTACAGTCATGGATAATGGAACCCCGGCATCCATCAAAGCGAGAACACCGCCGCAGACTGTGGCCATGGAAGAAGAGCCATTTGATTCCAAAATATCTGAGACCAGTCTTATGGTGTATGGAAACTCTCCATCGTCTTTGGGGACAGAGCGAAGCATGGCTTTTTCTGCGAGAGCTCCGTGGCCGATTTCTCTTCGTCCCGGACCTCTTAAAAAGGCCACTTCTCCCACACTGAAGGGGGGAAAGTTGTAGTGGACCATGAATTTTTTTTCGCTCTCCTCACCCAAACCGTCAATGGTCTGGGTGTCTTCAAAAGTCCCTAGGGTCACTGTACACAAGCTTTGTGTTTCGCCTCTTGTGAAAAGGGCAGAACCATGGGTCCGGGGAAGCATTCCTGTCTCAATGGAGATCGGTCTTATTTCATCAAACTGTCTTCCGTCTGGTCTGATTTTTTCTTTGATGATCATAGAGCGGACAAGTTCTTTGAGGATTCGGTCATAGATTTCTTTGGTTTCATTGATTTCATTTTCATTGTCTTCAGGAATCTCATCCAGCAGAGAATCTTTAACCTGATTGAGTCCTGTTTTCATCTCGGGTTGATTCTTTGCTTTTATGGCCTCTCTTAAGGGGCTTGAGATTTTTTGCTTTATGGAATCGTATTTGGCTTGGTCAATGGATTTGGGGGTGACTTCTTGTTTTTTTATATTCAATTGTTGGAAAAGTTCTTTCTGAGCATTGATGATTTTTTTTATGGGTTCTTGAGCTAATTGACAAGCTTGGATGATGACCTCTTCGCTTGCCTGGTCAGCACCTGCTTCAATCACCACGATCCCGTCTTCATTGCCCACCACGACCATATCCAGGGGGCATTCATCGATTTCGCTTTTGGGAGGATTGATGGCCAATTGTCCGTTGACCAGTCCTACCTTGACTGCTCCGAGTGGGGATGAATAAGGGATGGGTGAAAAATAAAGCGCTACAGATGCTCCGATGATTCCCAGTGTGTCAGCTTCGTTTTCAATGTCTGCAGACAGCAGTCTGGCAATGACCTGAGTTTCATTGAAATAGTTATCCGGAAACAGAGGGCGTATGGGCCTGTCTATAAGCCTGCTCATCAATATTTCTCTGTCAGTAGGGCGTCCTTCCCTTTTGAAAAAACCTCCAGGAATTTTTCCTGCGGCATAGGTGTTTTCTCTGTAATCAACAATAAGAGGGAGAAAGGATTTGGTATCTCCCTTTTCTCTCTTGGCGCATGCAGAAACAAAAAGCACCGTATCTCCGTAGCGAAGCACTGCGGATCCATCGGCCTGCCTGGCAAGCTTATTGATTTCAATATTGAGTTCACGGTTTCCGATTTGTAGATTGATTTTATGATGTGACATGATTGTCCTTTGTGAAACTGCTATTTTCTTAAATTCAGTTTTTTGATGATTTTGTTGTAACGGTTGATATCTTTGTTTTTAAGATAATTCAGAAGGTCTTTTCGCTGTCCAACCAGCTTGAGAAGACCTTGTTTGGAGTGAAAATCTTTCTTATGTGTTGAAAAATGCTGGGTGAGAGAATTGATGCGATGAGTGATCAATGCGATTTGGATTTCTGGTGAACCGGTGTCTTTGGAATTTATTTTAAAGTCTTTGATGATTTTGTTTTTTTCTTCTTTGTCCAACACGAAAATATTCTCCTTAAAATTAGTTTCTTATACTATCAGAAAACACTACAAATGTAAATTGCACTGAGTTTTGCTGTTTTTATTTTTTTGTGGTTTCTTCTTCTTTTTGGGAGGTCAAGATGTCTTTTCTTTTGAGGAGGTGTTGTGCATATTTGGATGTGAGTCCCCCCATTGTCTCTTCCACATGCTTCAACTTTGCTTCCACCTCTGATAGGGTCATTTTGTTGACCTTTTTCTTTTTAGGGGGAGGGGCCTCTTTATCCTCTTTTTTTTCTTTCTTGGGTGGCTCTTTCTTTTCTTCTTTTTTGTCTTCTTTCTTCTCTTCTTTCTTTTCTTCTTTTTTTTCTTTTTCCTTTTCTTTGTCCTTTTCTTTTTTGTCTTCAGCTTTTTCTTTTTTGTCTTCTTTCTTGTCTTCTTTTTTCTCTGGTTTGGTCTCTTTTTTCTTTTGTTCTTTTGGTTCTTTCTTTTTGTCCTTCTTTGTCTTTGAAGGCTTTTGTTTTTCAGCTTTTTCTTTTTTCTTTTTCTCTTTGGGTTTCTTCTCTTCTTTTTTAGGTTTTGTCTTTTGAGATTTCTTTTTTTCTTTTTTGTCTTCTTTCTTCTCTTCTTTTTTCATCTCAGAATCAAGTCCTCCTTGATGTTGGGCATAGAGTCAGTTTGATGCCCTCTCATGTCATTTCTTCCTTGATTAAGGGAAGATTTATTAAAATTGGTTTTTAAGGATATCAGAAAATCAAACAAAAATAAACACCTTATTCTGGACTATCAAAAGGAAATCTTATATATTTTTTTTGCTATGTACTTGATTTATTCTTTTTTTCTTTTGGCTGCTCTCTGCTTTTATTTTCCTGTTTATTTAGTGAAATTGAAAATATTGAAAAATGAGCCCCTTCATTTTTCAGATAGAATAGGAAGCAATCTTCCTCTCAAAAAAAGAGAACAGAAATCAATATGGATCCATGCCGTATCAGTGGGAGAAGTGATGTCTTTACAAAATCTTGTCAGGAGAATTAAGGAGACGCATCCGAATTGGACTGTTTATTTTTCGACCTTAACCAACTCAGGATTTGAAGTCGCTCAAAAAAAGCTTAGCTTTGTTGATGAATTGTTTTTTGTCCCCTTTGACTTTAGAGTGATCGTGAAAAGATTTTTCAAAACTTTCCAGCCCAATTTGTTTGTTCTCACAGAATCTGAATTTTGGCCCAATCTTATCCGAGAGGCGCAAACTCACACTCAAGGAGTTCTTCTAGTGAACGGAAGGATGTCTTCTCATTCTCATAAAAGATATAAATGGGTTAAGATTTTCATGAAAAAGATTTTATTCGGGATTGACCGATTTTTAGTTCAGACTCAAGAAGATGAACAAAGGCTGGAGGAAATCGGAGGCTGTTCCAGCCGAGTCCAAGTGGTGGGCAATTTGAAAGCTGAAATCAAATTAGCCGAGATGACAAAACAGGACGTCATCTCTTTGAAACAAAATCTCAATATTCCTCCCAGTTTCAAAGCAGTTGTGGCAGGAAGCACCAGAAACGGAGAAGAGAGAATTCTGCTTTCTGCTTTTGCAAAGGCCATGCGCAAGAGAAATGATATCAAGTTGATCATTGCTCCACGGCATATTGAGAGAAGCGGAGAAGTGGTGGATTGTTGTGATGAATTGGGCTTGAAAGCTGTGAAAAAAACATGTCTTTCTCCGGAAGTCCAATGGGAGGTTCTGGTTTTAGATACCATCGGGGAGTTGGCTCTCATCTATGCTGTGGCTGACTGTGTATTTATTGGGGGAAGCCTGGTTCCCTGGGGAGGACAGAATCTTCTGGAACCTGCCTTTTACAGCAAACCAGTGTTTTTTGGCCCTTATATGGACAATTTTGCTTTTTTCGCTGGGGAATTTCTCAAGGCCGGAGCAGCTGAAATTGTTCGAAATGAAAAAGACCTCAGAAGGCTTTTTTGTTTCACAGAAGACAAAAAAATGGAAGATATGGGAAAAAAAGCCAAACAAACGTTGAATTCACTTCAGGGAGCCACCCAAAAAACTCTCCGTGCTATAGAAGACATGATGTCTGAAAAATTGGAATGATCAGCCATACAAAGCATAAATCCAGTTGTCTGCATCTCATTATCTGTTTCATTTTATTTTTTTCTCTTTGCGGAGAAAACAGTTTATACGGCCAGGACCGCACAAAAGAACATCGATTCAATAAAGAATACATCCAAAATCTGTTTGACGACTCCTTAAACATCTATTCTTCTCCTTATCAGTGGGACAGCGCGGATTATTTGAGACTTTCTGCTGTGGTGGGGACCGGATTGGTGCTTTTTATTTTTGACGAGGATATCTATGACTGGAGCCAAAAAAATAAAACTGTGTTTTCTGAAGAGGCATCGAATTATGTGACTGATTTTGGACACGGAATCTTTTTAGCTGGCCTATCGACTGTGCTGTATACCGCAGGTGAACTTTCAGACAATGACAGACTCAGAAAGACCGGACTCCACAGCCTGCAGAGCTGGCTGACCACAGGATTTTTGGTGCTGACCTTTAAATTTTGCACCGGACGATTCCGTCCCGAGGAAGGGGAGGGGGCTTATTCTTTCAGGCCCCTTCAGTTCAGCAACAAAAATCACTCTTTTCCCTCAGGACATGCAGCATCTGCTTTTGCTGTGGCTGCTGTTGTTTCTGAGTATTCTGACAGCTTTGTGCTCGATGCTTTCTGTTATGGATTGGCTGCAGGGGTGGCTTTGTCAAGAGTCCATCTCCAAGAACACTGGATGTCCGATGTTTTCATTGGATCTGTTATTGGTCATTTTATCGGTAAAAAGGTATGTGGTTTGAACTCTCAAAAGCATCAAAACAAGTTTCAGCTCGGCTTGGATTGCAGTGCCCATCATGCTGGTTTGACTTTATCTTTTTCCTTCTGACCTGGACTATTCCTTCAAAAAAAGTGGATAATCTTTGGCCAGATTCCCGGCATGCAGACTCTTGGCCATGGCTTTGAAATAAGGCCGCGAATGGCTGAAAAACAATTTGTATCCCTCACAGAGATGGTTCAGCCGGAATGGTTCTCCTGTTTTTATGTCAAGACGATTGGCTGGGCAGCCTCCGTTGCAAACAGATAAATAATGGCATTTTTGACATTGTTTGGGAAGGGAGTCTTTTTTGTCCTTTCCGAATTTTTTTTGTTTTTCACTGTCGATAAGGGATGTCAGGTTTTGTTCTGCTATGTTTCCCAGATGATATTCCTTGAAAACAAAGTGATCGCAGCTGTATAGGTCTCCATTGTGCTCAAGAGCAGCTGCTCTTCCGCAGGTCTCTGAAAAAACACACAAAGAAGAAAGCAGACCCATGTGTAATCCCAGACAAACATCAAATCTCTGAACAAAGATCCGGCCTATATCCGAAGATAACCAGGAGTCAAAGACGGTCTGCAAAAATCTTCCCCACTGCCTTGGGCCCACTGATTCTTTTGTGATGGAACCTTTCTCATCTGTTTCTACAATGGGGATGAATTGGAAGAAAGTGGAACCGCTCTGTTTGAGAAACTCATATACTTTTTGGGGTTGATTTCCATTATAACTGTTGACCACAGTGAGCGTATTAAACTCGACCTTGTGTTTTTTAAGGATTTCCAGCCCTTTCATAGCCTGTTGAAAGGAACCCTTTCCTTGGGAATCTGTACGAAAACGGTCATGAATGGCTTCCGGGCCATCCAGGCTGATTCCGATCAGAAAAGATTCGTCGTGGAAAAATTGACCCCAATCGTCATCCAGAAGCGTTCCATTGGTCTGAAAAGAATTGGCGATGTTCACTCCTTGAGGAGCATATTCTTTTTGAAAAGCCACTGCTTTTTTAAAAAAATCAAGCCCCAGAAGAGAGGGCTCTCCTCCTTGCCAGGCAAAATGGATCTCCTGGATGCTGTCCGGTTGACAAAGGATATACTGTTTAGTGAACTCCTCAAGGACGGCTAAGGGCATCCGGAATGATTTTTTTTGTGGATAGAGGTCTTTTTTATCCAGATAGTAGCAGTACTGACAATTGAGATTGCAGACAGCCCCTATGGGTTTGACAATGACATGAAAGGGGTGGGCTGATTTTTTGGGCATATTGAATCTTCAAAATAACATATTATGATTTTCATTTGAACACAAAAATCATATAATCTGAATGAAGCCGAAGAGTGACGATTATGGAAGGATAAAAAATGGGTCAAAAAATCAATCGAAGAAAGTTTTTAAAGGATTCTGGTCGGGCAGTCCTTGGTGCAGGATTGGGAGGATATCATCTTGTTTTCAAAGGCACGGCCAAAGGAAAGCAATTTGATACAGTGATCAAAGGAGGGCTGATTCGAGATGGCAGAGGAAATCAAGAGTTTTTGGGAGACATCGGTATCAACGGAGAATGGATCGAACAGATAGGGAAGATATCAGCTTCCAAAGGACGTTCAGTGATCGATGCCCAAGGATTGACCGTGTGCCCTGGATTTATTGATGCTCATGACCATTCAGATATCGGACTTTTAGTGAATCCCAACGCAGAAAGCCATATCCGTCAGGGGATCACAACTCTGGTCAGCGGGAACTGCGGCTCCAGTCCATTCCCTGTCCCTGATGTGCTTTATGAGAAAACCAAAACAGAACTTAAAAATGCTTATGGAATTCAGCTTTCTTGGAGAGATATCCTTGAATTTTTTTCAGAAATCCAAAAAAAAGGGACGGCTTTGAATTATTCCACTTTCTTGGGACACGGGAGCCTACGGGGGGCTGTGGTGGGATTCAATGATCGGCCTCCAAAACAAGAAGAGCTGAGACAAATGCAGTCTCTGGTCAAACAAAATATAAAAGCCGGGGCCCTGGGGCTTTCCACAGGATTGGAATATGCTCCTGGCAGCTATGCCCAAACATCAGAATTGGTTTCACTTTGTCAGGCAGTGGGAGAGTGTGGGGGGCTGTATGCCACTCATATGAGAGATGAGGGAGATCAATTGCTGGAAGCCTTGGATGAAGCCATCATCATTGCACGGAAAGCGGGGATCCCGCTTCAGATATCCCATTTCAAATGCGCTTATCCGAGAAACTGGGATAAACTGGATCAAGCTATAGGTAAGATTGAACAGGCCCAAAAACAGGGAATGGATCTGTACTGTGATCGGTACCCATACACAGCCGGGGCCACAGGATTGAGCAGTTTCAATTTCCCGTTATGGGCCAAGCAGGGAACCACCGAAGAATTTTTAAACCGTCTGAAAGATCCTGATCTGGAATCCAAGTTCAAACAGCATCTCAAACAAAGAGAGAATAAAGTGGGATCATGGGACAAAGTCTATATTTCCAGTGTGGCTTCACAGAAAAACTCCTGTTTTGAAGGAAAAAGTGTCTGGGAAGGAATGAAAATGACAGGAAAAGGCGTGTTTGAGTTCATGAGAGACCTTTTGATTGAAGAAAAGGACCGGGTGGGTATGATTATTTTTATGATGAATGAAGAGAATCTCAAAAAGGTCCTTTCTCATCCCTTAGTGGGAGTGGGATGTGACAGTTCAGTGCTCGCACCCTATGGGAAATTAGGCAGCGGAAAACCTCATCCCAGAGGATACGGCACATTTCCCAGAGTATTGGGTAAATATGTTGGAGAACAAGGGATTGTCCCAATGAATGAAATGATTGAAAAGATGACCCATATCCCGGCAAAAAGATTTGGATTCAAAAAAAGAGGAAGTCTTGAAAAAGGGCATTATGCGGATTTGGTCCTGTTTGATGAAAAAAGGATAAAGGACAAAGCCACCTATGAGAATCCTCATCAGTACCCGGAGGGAATTGAATTTGTCCTGGTCAATGGGGATGTGGTCATAAACAGAGGAGACCACACCGGGCATCTTCCTGGAAAAATTTTAAGAAAGGAACTGTGAATGAAAGCATCCCGCTGTGTGGTTTTGTTTTGTTTGATTGGATTTTTATCAGCCGGCATGTCCTGGCAGGACACCGAAGAGAAACCGCTGCCTGATGATATTGTTTTGCTTGAATACAGGGCTCTTTTTCCCGGAGAGGCGGTTAAAATATCGATCAACAGCCTGCCGATTATCAAATCCGTTCAAGTCCTGTTTCGTGGAAAAACCTACGAGGCGCCGCAAAAAAGTGATGTTTTTCTCTGTTTGATCGGTCTGGACTTAGGGATGAAAGAGGGAATTTATCCTGTAACCGTCCGGTTGCACAAAGAGGACAGAACAGTGGATGAGATTAAAAAAGAAATCTATGTCAAGACCAAACAGTTTCCAGTGAAAAAATTATGGGTCAAGGAGGAATTTGTCACACCCCCTCAAAGTGTTTCAAACCGGATCCGGGAGGAATCAGAGCTGATTGGAGCAGTGTATGATATCCATTCTCCGGAATGGAGGATCGACGGAAACTTTGTTCTTCCTGTGAAAGGACAGATGTTTTTCAATTTTGGAGAGAAACGGATTTACAACAACAAACCCCGTTCGCAGCACAGCGGCATTGACATTTCCTCTCCAACAGGGACTCCGGTTATGGCTTCAAATGCAGGCCGCGTGGTGCTGGCAAATCACCTGTATTTTTCCGGAAAGACTGTGATCATTGACCATGGACTGGGGGTCTTCTCCCTCTACTGTCATTTTTCGAATATATCTGTTGAAGGGGGAGATGAGGTTGAAAAGGGAGAGATGATAGGAAAGATCGGTGCTACAGGAAGAGTGACCGGCCCTCATCTGCACTGGAGCATCAAGATAAGGGGAAGCCGGATTGATCCCAATTCATTGCTTTCTCTCAATTTCAAATAACCTGGATTGTTCATAAAAAAATGGCGATATAATTATAATCATTTCATTTTGTGCGATTGACAAGACTATTTCAAAAACAATAACTTGAAGATTTTTCTTGTTTGTCTTTTTATTTTAATCGCCATTTTTTGACCTTTCAGGCGAGCCCATCTTACGGGATCTGCTTGGTTACAAGGCATTCGCAGTGAACACACCTTCATGCCATGCGCCTCGCATCTGCCGCAATGTTGACTGGTGAATAATCCAGGTGAGTTTCCGATTTTGTTTCATTTGACAATCGTGAGCTGCAATTCTATAGTATTTTTTTTCTAATTCCCTTCCAAAGGAAATTAAAATGAGAAAAAAAGAAGACATTATCGTCAATACTCCTATGGTGGAAGCAGTGTTGGAAGCTTATGACCAAGGTCAGGAGGATGAGAGTCTGGAGCCAATTGTGGCTTGTGATGCCCAAGGCGCACCCTTGGGAAGAATGGAAAACAAAGATTATGTGATTTTTTATGATATCCGAGGAGAAAGGGAAGTGGAGATCACCAGAAGTCTCACTGAAAAAGATTTCTCAAATTTTCCAGTCAAAAAAGACACCCGATTGCATTTTGTCACCATGATCGAATACAAATCAGACCTGAACGCAAAGGTGGCTTTTCCGCCCCCGGGAAGAGTGAAGAATTCCCTGGGAGAAGTCCTTTCCAAGAAAGGAATTCCGTTCTGTAAGATATCTGAATCTGAGAAAGAGGTTCATGTGGGATATTTTTTCAATGGAAAAAGCGAAAAAGTGTTTCCAGGCGAGGAGAGGAAAGTGATTCCTTCACCTGAGGGGGTCGCATCTTTTTCAGAAAAACCGGAAATGAGCATCCGGATGGTCACTCAAGAAATCATCTCCACACTCGATGAATCCAAATACAGAATGGTGTTGGCAAATTTTGCCAATGCTGATGTAGTGGGGCATTCAGAGGACAGAGAAGCTGTGATCAAAGCTGTGGAATCTGTGGATAGGGAGTTGGGAAAAGTGGTGGACTACTGTCAAGAGCATGGAGTGACTCTAGTGGTCACTGCAGACCACGGCACTGTTGAGGAGTGGCTTTATCCTGACGGAACCATCAACACCGGACACACCAATAATCAGGTCCCTTTTATTCTGGCCGATTTTTCTGAAAACAATCCAAAAGAGACCAAACTTCGATCATCCGGAGAATTGTCTCATATCGCTCCCACTGTTCTTCAACTGCTGCATCTGGATCGACCTTCTGAAATGAAAGAGGAAAGCATGGTTCTCAATAAAGAGGCTTTGACCAGTCCCAAACAAAAAGTTCTTCTTCTGATACTGGATGGATGGGGGCTCAATGAGTCCAAGAAAGGAAATATGATCCAGGCTGCAAAGACACCTCACTATGATCAACTCTGGGGGCAGTATCCTCATGCAAAACTTCAAGCCTCAGGAGAAGCTGTGGGAATGCCGCCCGGCACTGTAGGCAATTCAGAAGCCGGTCATCTTCATATAGGAGCTGGAAGAAGGATTTTGTTGGATCGGGTCCGAATCGACCGTTCCATCGATGACGGCAGTTTCTTCAAAAACCGAGTTTTTTTAGAGACCATGGAAAAAGCAAAAAAGGAGAATAAGCCATTGCATCTTCTCGGGATTGTGTCTCATTACAGCTCTCACGGGACCATTGACTTTCTTTATTCATTACTGAAGTTGGCCAAAAACAAAGGATTGAAACAAGTCTATGTGCATTCTCTTATCGGGAGACGAGGAGAAAAACCTGAAAGCGGAGCCATATATATTTCAAAAGTGGAACAGATGTGCCAAGAGGTCTCTGTGGGGCATCTGTGCACCATAATGGGGAGATTTTGGGCCCTGGATAGAGAAGAAAACTGGGACCGGGTGGAAAAAGCATACCGAGCCCTGGTGTTTGGAGATGGGCGAAAAATCAGGATGAAAGGTCAAGAGCTTCAGGACTGAATTATTTGAAATTTTAAGGAACTTTATAGCTGGACTTTCGTATTTATAAGAGAAAACATGGACTCACAAAGACAATGATTGCTGATGTCAAAAATCTAACTTTCAGTTACGGGGAAATTCTGGCCCTGGACAATGTGGAAATGGAACTGCATAAAGGGGCAGTGGGTCTTCTGGGGCCCAATGGGGCAGGAAAAAGCACACTCATCCGTATTCTGCTCGGTTTTCTCACTCCGGATCATGGAACCGGACATGTCCTGGGTTATGATATTCAAAATCAACAACAGTTGATCCGGAAATACGTGGGTTATATGCCTGAGGATGACTGCTTTATTCCTGGAATGGACGGAGTGACGTTCACTTCATTTTTGGGAGAGCTTTCCGGAATGCCCAAGCAGGAAGCCATGAAACGGGCACATGAAGTCCTTTTTTATGTGGGACTTGAAGAGAGCCGCTACAGAAATGTGGAGACTTATTCCAGCGGGATGAAACAAAGA
The DNA here is from genome assembly GCA_014727835.1 of Candidatus Aminicenantota bacterium. GTDB lineage: Bacteria > Acidobacteriota > Aminicenantia > Aminicenantales > Aminicenantaceae > WJMT01. The sequence goes on from WJMT01000129.1 coordinate 115,065, forward strand.
CTCAAGCTGGCTCAGGCGATTGTCCATGATCCCCAGCTGATCTTTTTAGATGAGCCCACCAGTGGTCTGGACCCGTCCGGAAGAAAAGAGATCTTGGACCTTATTCTGGATATATCTTCCAAAAGAAATATCAATGTCTTGATATCCTCTCATATCCTTCCTGATATAGAGAGTTCCTGCTCTCATGTGATGATCCTGTCTGAAGGTAAAATGGCAGCTCAGGGCAGCCTCAGTGAATTGAAACAGATCGATTACAGCCTTTATGAAATCCGGACCTATGGAGATGATAAAGAATTTCTGAACAAATTAAAAAAAATGGGATGTAAAATCGACTTGGCTGAGGATAAAGTGATCAAGGTTTTTCTGCCTCCGGAAAAAAATCACCTGGAAATATTCAAGCTGGCTCAGGAAGAGAAGGTCCAAATAAGGCATTTTGTCAAAAGTCAGACATCTCTTGATGATCTGTTTGCCAGAGTAGTGGGAGAGGAATGATGACCATCAAGCAGAAAGGATACACCCACTGGGACGGGGAGCTGAAAACAACACAGTATCCATGGACCCCTATAACCAAAAAAGGGATTAAGCTGGCATTCAAGAAAAAGTTTTTCAAGTTCACTTTTTTTCTGACTCTCATCCCTGCCATTGTGTTTTTGGTGGGCATTTATATCTCTGAACGACTGGAGGACTTTGCATTTCTGACCCAGGATGTGGATGCAGTCTCTTTTCTTAAAATCAGCCCCAAATACTTCAATTCTTATTTCACCAATGACTTTCTACTGTTCATGATCGTGGTGATCCTGGTTTTTTGCGGAGCCGGCCTGATTTCAGATGACCTCAGGTACAATTCTCTTCAGCTTTATTTTTCAAGGCCGATTAGAAAAAAGGATTATTTTCTGGGAAAAGCTTCGGTGATCGCATTCTTTTTATTCATCCTGACCCTGGTGCCCGGAGTCATTTTTTTGTTAATGAAGATCTTATTTTCCGGGAGCATGACTTTTATCTGGGATTATCCATGGCTCATTGCATCGGTTTTCGGATATTCGGTTTTCATCACCGTGTTTTTTGCTTTTTACACCTTGTTCATCTCTTCAGTGAACAAGAACAGAAGGTATGTCTCTGTTTTGATCTTTGGAGTGTATGTGTTTTCTGATATCCTTTACGGAATTTTACACGGAATTTTCAACAGTGACTATTTTTCGCTGATTTCCATAAAAGCCAATCTCCAGCAAGTGGGAGCCGCCTTTTTTGGGCAGAATTACCCTCATCAGGTCTCATGGATGCTATCATTTCTAATTCTGGTGCTGATCTGTGTGGTGGCTGGATATGTGTTGAATAAAAAGGTTAGAGGAGTGGAGGTGGCAAAATGAATCCGGTTATAAAGACCCGGAAGCTGTCCAAATGGTACGGAAACATCCTGGGACTGAGTGATGTCACCTTAAAGATAGAGAAAGGAATCACCGGACTTCTGGGACCTAACGGAGCCGGAAAATCCACATTTCTCAAGCTGCTCACTGGCCAGATCAAGGCCAATATCGGTTCGGTCATGATCAACGGAGAGAAAGTGAGGAACAATCACCGGATTTTCTCACAGATCGGATTTTGTCCCGAATCTGATTCGTTTTATGAAGAGATGACCGGATGGGAATTTGTCACCGGACTTTTGAAACTGCACCACTTTTCTCAAGCGGATATTGAAAAACGAGCAGCCAAGGCACTGAACATCGTAGACCTAGAAAAGGCCAAGGACCGGAGGATCAAAACTTACAGCAGGGGAATGAGACAGAGGATCAAATTCGCCCAGGCCATTGCCCATGAACCCGATGTTTTGATTCTGGATGAACCCTTGAACGGACTGGACCCGTTAGGCCGTCGGAAGCTGATCCGGCTCATTAAATCTTATAGAGATGAGGGGAAAACCATTATTGTGTCCAGTCATGTGCTCTCTGAGATCGAAGCCATGACCAATAATATCATACTGATCCACCAGGGAAAGATATTTGCTCAGGGTGATATCCACTATATCCGGGACCTCATTGATACTCATCCTCATATGATCTCGGTCACATGCAGTGATCCCAGAAAAATCGCTTCCCGGTTTGTCAAAGAGGATTACATCCTGAACATTGATTTCACTGAAAAAAAAGACAACTTTGTGGTCAAAACCAACAACCGGGATCAATTTTTCAATCGTTTGCCTTCTGTTTTTATTGAGGAGAAGACTGAAGTCCAAGAGATCACATCCCCGGATGACAATCTACAAGCTGTTTTTGACTACCTGATCGGAGAATGAACGAGATGGAGAGAAACCTTAAAGAAAAAGAGTGGACCTTTTTCAATTCTTTTCAGGATGTGTTTTCTTTTTTCTTTTTGCTGGGCCGCAAAGCAAAAAAGACCAAAGTGTTCTATCTCCTCAGTTTCATGCCTGTAGCCATGGCGCTGATGGTTCAGTTCGGACAGATTTTTTATTCTCGAAATTCTCTGTCTGGGCCCTATGTTTTTTCCAATATCATCATCACATTTTATCTTCAGTTCATTATTCTGATCCTGGCCCTGTTCTTTGGGACATCTGTGTGTTCTGAGGAACTGGAAGGAAAGACTTTGTCTTATCTCACTACCCGGCCTATTTCCAAATCATCTTTTATCCTTGGAAAATATGCGGCTTACTCTCTTCTAATGGTGTTGATGACTGTAGTGGGAGTGGTTCTGTGTTTTTTAATATTGAATTTCAACCAGCTGGGTCGTTTCTCTCTGTATAAAGTGCTGCTCAAAGATACAGCTGTTCTGGTGTTGGGGCTTCTCTGTTACACGGCTCTGTTCACCTTTATCGGAACTTTCATCAAAAGGTCTATCATGTTTGGCCTGATATTCAGTTTTGGTTGGGAAAATGTCATCCAGTATTTTCCTGGTTCCACTCAGCGGTTTGCCATTGTTCACTATCTCAAGTCTCTGCTTCCCTCTCCCACCTCGGGAAGATTTTCTTTTCTGCTGTTCCGTCTGGAGCCCACTCCGCCGGTACTGGCTGTGGTCATATTGTTAGGGATTACAGCCCTTTTCTTGGGATTAGCTTGCCTGGTTTTCAGTTATAAGGAATACATCCTTGAAGAGTAATGAAATTCGGAATCGGCTTGTGCTCTGTTCAGAAGCCGAATTTCATGTCGGCTTGTGAATAAATTAAGTTTTTTTGATTTATTTTTCGGTGTCTTGGGTTGAATCTTCTTGGGTCATCTCTGTGACTTTTTTGATCAGTTCCTCAGGAAAATCAGCTGAGATTTTCACATTCTCATCTCCGGAAGTCACCTGGATCCGGTTCACCAGCTCCCCGATTTCCGGTTTCTCTGCTTGGGACATAGAAGCGAAACTGATGAGCCCATTAAGTGCTTTGGCGAGCTGTTCGTTTTTCTCAGGATCACTGCTCTGGAGGTTTACATCCACCAATATGGAGTTGTTCTTGTAGTCGAAATTCAAGGTGATGCCGCTGACGGATTTCAAGTTTTGAAGCATGGGACTTTGTGCGGCCGCTTTTTCAACGGTTTCTTGCGGAACCAGAAAGGCTCCCCAGAATAATGTGTCTTGATTGGTTTGTTTGAGAAGGTTTGACAGCTCTTGGTTTTGATATATGTTGTCACCTTGCTTGTTCACAATATCAAGAATGGACTGAACTCCCTCCAGATTTCCTGCAGCTATATTGGATTCATCCAGAAAGGCAAACCCGGTTTGTTCGCCGTCTTCTTCCATTGAGTGAATGGTATATCCATTGTATTCTGTCTCTGTGATCACCTGTTCTTCCTGTTCTGACTGAGTTTGGATGAATTCCAGAAGAGCATCTTTGTTGTATTTCATATTGATGACAGCAGCCACTTTTTGAATGGAATCCGGATCCTTGGCAGATATGGAGAGGGCCATGAAGTAAATGTCCTTCTTGGGGTCCACTCCGGTTTTCTCAATAAATTCAAAATACTTTTTTGAGTTGTCCTGTTTTTCTATGGATTGGATGACCGTTTCAATAGACATGGCTTCATGGATATCAGCAAACAGCACACCCTGGGAATCAGCAGGAAGAAGATTGAGCATGTCTGCAGGTGATGCGGTTCCGGCTTTGGGTGTGGTGGTCTGTTGCTGGCATGAAAAGAGTGAGAATAGAATCAAACAAAGACATAAACCTAAAGCTAAATTTTTCCTCATATCATTTTCTCCTTTTTATGGATCTTGTTTTCCTGAAAATCATCATCAATGATATCAAAAATGGAATTAAAATAAAAAGATTTATTTTAAAAACAATAAAAGCTTCAACTGGCTGGAGTAAAGCCAGCAGCGTATCCATATCAATCCAAAAATAAAGCTCTGCTGAATAAGAAAAGCCAAGGCAATGAAGAGCAGTGAGTTTTACTGGAAGACTCCGATTTTTGGGAACAACTGCGCAATGAAGTCGTTGTTTTTATACACTCCGGTCCTGGATACTGGCCTGGGGACTTTGGAAAGGAAGTGGATGTCCAGAACAATGGTTTCTCCGGGTGCATTCAGCTTCTCTTTTTTTAACAGAAAAAATTTTTCATTTTTCATAGAATAGGAATGATCGGAGCTTGCAGGGAGAGAGGTTTTTCACGTACAATGAAGGGATTCATTTAAAGATTAAGATCCATGGAATTCAGCAATGAAATACAGCAGACTCCTTTTTTGCAGTTGGTTTCTCAGAGAAAAAGCATCCGAAGGTTCAATGAAAAAAAATTAAAACGAGAAGATATTTTGACTTGCCTTGAAGCTGCCCGTTTGGCTCCTTCTGCAGAGAATGCACAGCCATGGAGATACCTGGTTATCGATGATCCTGACATCAAGAAAAGGTTTGCCAATGAGGCATTTTCTGGGATTTATTCTGTATCCAAGTTCGCTCAGAAGGCCCCGGTTTTGATACTGGTCATGGCGCGGCTGAACGTGATCACGCACCGGGTGGGGAAACAAATACAGAACATCCAGTTTCATTTGATTGACATCGGCATTTCAGGAGAACACCTGGTCCTTCAAGCAGAAGAGCTGGGTATTGGAACGTGCTGGATGGGTTGGTTCAGCACCCGGAAAACAAGGAAATTTTTCAGCATCCCTAAAAAATTCAAGATCGCAGCTCTTTTAGCCATGGGATATTATGATAAAAAACCTTCCCGGAAAAGAAAAAGAAAACAAATCAAAGAGATCGTATGGTTCAATAAAATGGATTCAGATTAGATCTCCACTCCAAAGAATCCTTTAAAAGAAAATCCGAATACGATGGAAAGAATGAAAAACACCACGATCCAGTGAAAGTTGATTCCCAGCACATGAAAACCGGACGAAGGATAGGTGATTTCTACGGACTTTACAAAAGAGTTTTTCTCCAAAGGTTTTTCTAAGGGATAGAGCAGCTGGTCCATTATGTTTTTTCTTTTTTTGAATGGAGATATTTGGCTTAAAGGATTTTGACTCACTGAAACGGATTTTGTGATGAGTTGCTCGCCTATTTTGATTTTGATCTCATGAACACCTGCCTTTTGTGCTGAAAAACGCCAATCGATCTCATTTTGTTCATTGATCCTCAAAGGAGCGGTCTCTATTTGAATCGAATCATTGGCTGTGATCTCTGTATCCAATTCTGTGGGGACAAAATCATCAGATAATTTGACTTTCAGTAAGGCGGTTTCTTCAATCCCCAATGAATCATAGGCAAACCAGAAGTTGGAATGAATCAAGATCAGAATGACAGGGATGATCATGATCAATAAAGGTTTGAGGGAATATTTCATGTATTTGAAATTGGACAAGAGGATATGGCCTTGGGCTTTGAAGGACGTTCGAAGGTCATCTTTATACAGCCGAAGTTCCAGAAGGTGGGCTTTGATCTTGTTTTTTGTTTTTTTGATTCCTTCCTGATCCGAGGTGAGTTTGAAGATGAAGAGCATGATCAGCCCGGTCAGAAGTGAAATAAAGATCATGCCAAACCAGGGACTTATGTTTTGGAAAGGAAGAAAGATGATTTCAAAAAATTTGCTGAGGACTGAATTGAGAATATGGACCATTTTAGGAGATATAACCAAGGCCTTTTAATTTCTTTTTGATTTCTTCTTCTGAGTCTGATTCCTCCAGTTTAGAAATCTCTTTTTCCAGACAATGAGTCACAAATTCCTCAGGGGAGGAATATCCTGACATGGATGCGAATTTTTTGACTTTTTTGAACAGTTCTTTGTCCAGTTTGATTTTTGCTTTGCCCATTTCAATCTCCTCATTTAAAAAACCGGGGTTCCGACTATCTCACCGGGAATGGGAATCCTGAATATTTTGAGTATAGTGGGAGATAGGTCGTAAAGAGCCGGATTTGCTTTTTTGATTTTCCGATTGGCAAGGAATATACCCGGAATGACTTGAGGGGCCATACAATGATCCCCACTCCATTTATCCTGATTGTCTTCAAGGATTTTTTTGGGAATCCGCCCAAGGGGAGAAGCCCAGGATATGCGGTAGCCTCTGTTGAAGCCAAGGATGATATCAGGGGAATAGGTGGTTTGATTTCCTGAATACACTTTATCGGCCACAAAGGCTTTGAGCACGACTTTTTCTCCGGTTTGAGGGTCCCTGAATTTTTCAAGTTTCCCTGCGATTTCATAGACCAGGTTGTCTTTCTCTGCGCCTGGTGAAACAATGCCTTGGGATTCTCTGTTTTTCTGATTGATATATAAACCGTTGAGACCCAAGGCATAGGCTTTTGTGTGTCCCCAGTCTGTGTTCATGAACAAGCTATCCTCACCCTGGTTCCGTTCATTGATGAGTCTATGATAGCCGTTTTCTTTGAGCCAAGTATTGATGTGGAACTGACGGCGGAAGGGAGTGAAACCATGGTCAGATATTGCCATGACAATGGTGTCTTTATCCGCTTTTTTCAGTGTTTGGTCCAAGACCATATCTGCGGTTTGGTAGATATTGAAGATAGTGTCTTTATAGTGAGAGGCCAATTTTTCGTCATAAAGGGGGCTGGATGCATCGATATGCCTCCAGAACATATGCTGTCTCTGGTCTGTGGATGAAAAATAGTAAAACAGGACTCCGGAATCAAAGCGGTTCAATTCATAGTCAAACATTTTCAGACGTTCTTCCAACACTATGTCGTCTTGTTCCAGAAATTCTCCGTCATTTAAAAATCCATTAGTCAGGGCACTGGTGTCAGCAGGGAGACCTTTGGTGAAAAAGGGCCCGAATTCTTTTTCCAGTTCTTTGGAATATGATTTTGGCGTGGATAGGGGAAGGACGGGATCTGCGGGATCGATGTTAATGGGTGATATGTAGAGTTTGAATTCAGGACGGACTTGTTTGACATAAAAATTGCAGATTCCCTGTACTGATTGAGTGGGAATCATATTGAAATGGATTTTTTTCCAATTGCTCCATTCTCCTTCTCTCAAAATGAATTCATGATTCTGAATTTTGATTTTAACCACCGGGTTGACAGGGTCTAAATAAACCACAAAATCAACAGAGGTCTCTGGATGCTCTTTTTTGAATGGATTATCAGGACCAGGCAGTTTGGCATGCACCTGGTTTCCGATGACATAGACTTCGTGAACTCTGGCCCCTCCGATATCGGGATCTACCTCAGTAGATTGGGTGGTGTAAAAATTGCAAATGCCATAGGTTCCGAGGATATCCGGTGTCCCCATGCCGGACAAGGTCCTCTGTTTTGTGGGAGCCGGAGGATAATTGGAAGGGATTTTAAACACTGTGCTGGGGATATCATAGTCCTCTAGGATCTGCCACCAGGCTCGGCCTTTTCTGAGGAGCTGCACATCCCCTTTGGAGAGAGGGAATTCATAACCGTTGATGGATATGGTCTTGGCCGCTTCCGATGTTTTGGATGCAGAAAAGATGGGAATATAGGTCTCCGGGTCTCTGTGGATAAAATCATAGATCCCATGGCCCCCGGGATTCATACCGGTTATAAAGTTTGACCAGGCCACAGGGCTTTGAGGGGGACAGCTGGTCTTCAACGTTCGGAAATCTCCTGACTCCCGCAACCGTTGAAAGGCCGGAAGCTTTCCCTGATCCATCCAACCTTTCAGCAGGTGGGGATCGACTCCGTCAAAACCCAGGATAATGACCTTGTTCCGGGTTGCTTTTTGCCCCGGGACCTGAGTCAAAACCTGAGAGGGAGACAGAGCGAGCAAAGATCCTGCAGCAAGGCTTTTTTTGAGAAACTCTCTTCGATTTATTTGATTTGGTTTGCTTTTTATTTTCATGGTAACACTTCCATTGCATTTTAACATGAAATGGATGGGATGTGTATGTTTCAAATCAGAGAAGATCCATCCATGTGTTCTGGGGGATGGATGCCGAACAGCTTCAAAATGGTGGGTGCGATGTCCACAATGCCTGTTTGCTGTTTGTTGATTTTGCGGTCGCAGAATAAAATCCCAGGAACAAGTGCCGGATCAATGCAGTGGTCTCCACTCCATGCTTTGGTGTTGTCCTGGAACAGCGTGGAATCGACTTTTCCGGTCACTGAATCCCAAGACACCCTGTATCCTTCGTGGTATCCCACAATAAGGTCAGGGCAATTCCCTTTGTAAGGACCAGGGGGGATCTCGTCACGGTCATATATCTTGTTTATGGCATTTTGGTTCTCTTCTTCGTCTTTCAGGTGTTCTAACTTTGATTTCAATTCCGATTTGAGTGATTGGTATTCTTCTCCCAGGCTCACAATTCCCTGCTGCTCTCTGCCTTTCACGTTGATATAGATTCCTCCCAAGCCCAGTCCATAAGCTCTGGTGTTTTTCCAATCCACATCCTTGAACCATTCTCTGGAATGAGTTTTTCCTTGTTTCAAGCTCAAGTAATTGTTTTTGTAAAGCCATGAATTGATATTCACACCCCTTTTGAATTGTTTGAATCCATGGTCAGACATAACGATCAAACATGAATTTTTTTCCTGTTTGTCCATCACACGTCCCACAAGATCATCCATTTCCATATAGAGTTTTTCTATGATTTTTTCATCCTTCTCACATTGGGTGTGTTTCAGAGCAGGATGATTTTTGTCTAAATACCGAAAAAACATGTGCTGAACACTGTCTGTCAGCTGGAACCAGCAAGCGACCAATCCTTTACGGGTTTTTTTGAGTGCATTGAACAGCATGCTTTCAGATTCTTTGTGAGTGTCATAACAGAGTTTGAGAAAGGTGTCTTCATCCAGGATTTGTTCGTTCAGAGCCCAGGTGTCATCAGCTTCTCCCAGGGTATTGTACGAGCCCAGAATTTTTGCCAAATAGACAGAGTAAATAAAGGGATGAGAAATGGGTAAAGAGGGTTTTTCCGGGTCTATGTTCAAGGGGCTCAAGTACATCTTGAATTCAGGTGAGATCTCAGAGACATAAAATCGGCAGATAGCTCTGATTTTTATTCCCAGCCCTGGTTTGAAAGTGATTTTTATCCAATCTGACAGTTGGTTTGTATTCAGGTGATGTGTTTGGCCTGAGACACGGATGGACACAGAGTTGTTCTTTTTGTGAAGATCTATGGTTATGGGCAAACGGATTTCTTTTTCCTCTTTACGAAGTGAATTGACCGGTCCTGAGATGTATGTCTGGACTTGATTCCCATGGATTTTGACAGGTATGACCATACCTCCTTCTCCAATATCTGTTTTTTCTGAACTGTAATAGGAGAAAGTCCCCTGACTGCCTTTGAGGTCAGGAGCGCACATTCCTGAAATGAGATGGCCTTTGAATTTTTCCGGGGGAAATGTGATGGGGATCCGCAGGATGGTGCTGAAGATGCTGTTTTCCCCTAAGATCTTCCAGAAGGGGATGCTTTTTCTGAGGCCTTTGATCACAGGTTTTGACAAGGGGATTTTGTACGGGCCCAAGGACAGCACTCGTTTTGGACCCTGGATTTGAGCTGATGACAGGTCTGGCATATAGGTGTTGGGATCCCGGCTGAGAAAGTCAAAGATATTGTGTTTCGCGGGATGACATCCGGTCATAAACGAAGACCAAGCCACAGGTGATATGGACGGGATGGTGGTGTCCAGTCTTTTGTATGTGCCCTTTTGTTTGAGTGTGTTGAGGTTGGGCAGCTTTCCCTGTTCTAAGAATTTTTCCAAAAGAGTGGGTTCCATTCCATCAAGACCCACCACAATCACTTGGTCGACTAGGCTGTTTTTATATGATTTTCTTCCTTTGACCAATTTGAACAGAAACCGAAACGGCCAGGAAAGAAGTGAAAATACGGCCAGAAGAAAAGTGAGAAAAAAGACCAGAAAAGAGGACAGAAAAGCGAATCCGGCTCCGGGCCCGATGTATGCGGACAGAGAAACAGGAAGAGCCAGCAGGCCTCCGAAAAATAAAACGATCAGAAGTTTGTTTTTGTTCATTGGATATCGTCAAATCCATGAAGTATGATTCTGGTAAGGTCTGAAATGCACAGCTCTGAGCCATGGTCTTTTTGGGACCAGAAAAACGCCTCATCCCAGGTGTGCATCCCCTGGAGATCGGATCGGTCAAACACGTCCGTTTTTTTTAGGGAGCCCTTCATGTCAAAACCGTGTTTGGAAAGAACGACCAAGTCAGGCCCATACTCTTTTTCACTGCCTGAATAGATTTGGTCCGCATCATAGATCTTTTGGATGACCTTCTCTCCGTCATACTCCAGTTTTTCTAATTTTTTGGTGATTTCTTTTTTTAAGGCTTGTTTTTCTGTTTTTTTGACCTGGCCTTTGGGAAATCTTTGTTCGACATGGATATAAATGCGGTTGGGGTCCATGGCAAAGGCCTTGGTTTCCGGAGTCATTTCATTCAGTTTTTGGGGAGTCTTGTTTTCAAAAGACAAATATCCATTGTCTTTAAGCCAGGCATTCAAATAGACTTCCTGTTTGATTCCTGTAAAACCATGGTCTGATAGAAGATACAAACCTTCATAACCTCTGGTGGCTTTGTGAAAAGCGGAGACAATTTTTCCAACCGTCTGATCCACCCGTTGGAAATACTCCAGAAAGTTTTTATGAAACGGATGGGATTCATCCTCATAGGCATCCCATAAAAAATGCATCAGTCTGTCTGTCCCAGTGATGACAAATTCAAAATAATCCCAGTTATCCTTCCAGAATATCTCCCAGGCTTTTTCTCTCCCCTTTAAAGTCTTATGGAGTTCTTTCCATAAAAACTCATGATCTTCTCTTGCCTTATATGTGTCGATATCGATTTGATATTCCATCTTTTCCAATACTGGTTTTACGGATAAGGGATACACTGCTTTGGATAATTCAATGGCCACAAAACCTGAAACCAGCTTTCCATTGATTTTCCTGGCAGGATAGGTTGAGGGCTGGTTGATGACTATGGATTTTTTTTCTTTTTTGCTCAGTTTGTCCCAGAGGGTTGCTGCTTTGACATCCAGGAAATTAGGAAATTTGAGGTCATATGAATTTTTTTTTATATCAGTGAACCCAAAAATTCCATGGGTCCCTGAATTTGTTCCGGTCATGAAATCTGTCCAGGAAACTGCTGAGATTTCCGGAAGGCTGGCTTTCATTTTGTGAAGATGACCTGATTGGATGAGGTTTGAAAAAGAAGGCATAATATTTTTTTTGGCCAGGTTGTTAATAAGAGGGAAGGGCACTCCATCTAGGCCGATGACACACACTCTTTTTTTCTTCTTTTTTCTGAAAAATATCATGGAATTTTCCTTGAATTAAAGGTATCTATTATATAGGAAGTGAGGGTAAAGTCAATTAATCTTGAAGTCAGGATTTCATTCGGCTTCAGCTACAAAATAATCTGCGGTCCGGATGCCGTATTGGCTTTCATCCAGGGTTTTGATCAGAGTTCTTAGGTATTTGTCATTCTTATCTTTTTCTGTCAGGTCCACAATGTCCCCATCTATTTTATTTCCACTTTGATCTGAAATCAGCTTCACCTTGGGCCTGAGGAAATGTTTGGATTGTTCGTTTCTTTCAAACACAATGCCCACTTCTCCGGTGTCAAGAAGAACCAATGATCCGATGGGGCAAACTCCAACCATATCCGCAAATATTTTAAGGATCACAGAATCAAAATCACCGCTTCCTTTTTCCAGCATATAAGAAAGGGCTTCTTCCTTGGAAAAATTATGTTTCCGGTAGGGGCGGGAAGTGGTCATGGCATCGAAAACATCTGTGATTTTAACGATCTTGCTGAACAAGGCAATGGCTCTTTTTTTCACCAATTTTGGATAACCACGCTTTCCTTCTGATTCATGATGTTCGAGAGCCACATTCAAGGCGTCTAAAGGGAGATGGGATTTTCTTTTGAAATCAATCAGCTTTACAGCTCCGTAAAAAGTGTGTTTTTCAATGGTCTCTCTTTCGTTCTCATCCAGCTTGCCCGGCTTGAGCAAAATATCTTTGGGGATGTCCAGTTTTCCAAAATCATGTAAGAAAGCGGCCAGACCAAGGTCGACCAGTTCATTTCTGTCAAGGCCTAGTTTTTTACCTAAAGATATGGAGAGAATGCAGACATTGACAGAATGGTTGAGAGTGTACTCATCAAAATTTTTTATGTTGGTCAAACCATGGATAAAGGATTCATTTTCTGTGATATGATTAAACAGAGACTGCATCAGTCTTTTGGTGGTCAAAAGAGATATCTGATCTTGAAGTTTTTCGTGACTTTGAAAGATTTCTTTCAAATGAGTGATGCCCATGAAAAAAACTTTTTTGGCATCTCTATTTTTTTTCTTAGTCTTTTCATAAAAAGGGATTTTTTCTGCGATTATTTTTTTGATATCTTTTTTTTTGAGTTCAGAGAGAAAATCCTCATACGGATTTTTTGGGTCATAGTCTTTTTTTGCCAAAAGAACAATGAATGTGTTGAGCTCTTCTTTTGTGATTCCCGGAATGAAACTCAGTTCTCCAATTTCCTTTTTTTTGAATTCCTCCTGAATGAATTTGAATATATGGTAATCAGAATAACTGAATTTGAGCTTCCTCCCATTGAATTGCATGGAGTTTTGCTTAAGAGTTAAATACGCTTTCCCGTATGATTTGAGGGCGTTTTTGATCTGGTTCAACAGCATTTTGATCTGTCTCATGTATATGAAATTATTCGATTCATAGATAATTGAGGTGCGATAAGCTCTATTGATCCTGTAAACGATCCGGGTTCCATCTTTGATCAGTTTAGGATCGGTTTTCATTTCCTCTTGATTCATAAATCACTTCCCTGACGCGTGTTTGATGATTTTTTTGCATTGTTTTCTGATTTTTCTGTTTCTCGAGCGGATCCTTTTTTTTATGATCTCATACCCGTGAGGATCTTTGATTTGTTCCAGAGCAGAAAGGGCACAAAGTGCGTTTTCCTCCTTGGTTCCTCTGGAAAAAAAACCGGCTCTTTTGATAAACTGTTCCAAAACATCAAAAGCCTTTGGGCTTTTCGATCGAGCCAATGCCAGAAAAAGAGCTTGCTTTTGCCTTTGGCTTTGCTTTGAAAACTTTTTTTCTTTGACCTCTTCAAGAATTTTATGGAATACAGGATCTTTCTCATTCACATGGATGTTTTCTGAGGCCAGTGTTCTCAAGTCTGGATTTTCATGAGACAGAAGAGAGAAAAGTATTTTGTTTGCATTGGGATCTCGAAATGCTCCCAGAGCTTTGATGGAGGATTCAAGGACTTTTTTGTTTTGGAAGCTGAAGAAGCTGGCAAGATAGTTGACGGCTCTTTTTTCTTTTGAATCCCTGAGAATAGAAATGATCTCTAAAGTGAGTTCGGGTTTTTCATCCCGCGTGATTTTGATGAGCTCTGATAAATTTTGTTTTCCCACCTGTTTCAGAGTTTCAGTGATTTTGTTTTTTTGTTCGGTTTTTTTGATCCGGTCATAGAGAAAGCTGAGTATAGGAATTGAATCTGATCCCAGCAAGGAAAGGTATTTCAGAAAAGCTTCAAAATCGTTTATAAGGTCTTTTTTCATAAGCTGTTCAGTCTGCTGGAGGGTGATCCGAATTTGGGGGGATTCAAAAAACATTTGAACTGATTTTTCCCTGGCAGGATCGCTCTCAGATAGGTGTTTTTTGAGTTCCGTAATTTTCTGATATACAGAAAGAACAATGTGAAAATGTCCTGCGTTGATTTGCTGATTCATATATTGAATGATTTGTTTGACCAGGGATGTCACTTTTTCAGGACGCTTTTCCAGATACAGCACATCGAGCAAAAGGTTTTTGTACTGTGATTCTTCGGACTCTTTTCGGTGATTTTCAAGCAGAGCGGTGAGCCGCTCTTGATCTGATTTTGAGAGCTTGATTTCTTGAGAGTCTTTGTTTTGATCATATTCTTTATGCTCAGCACCCTGTTTTGTTTCCAATGCAGATCTGTCTTGAGGGCTCAGACTGATTTTACCTGAAAAGAGTTTTTTTTTGTCCACTTTGTATTCCGGGATTTGCAAACCGGCTCCGATTTTGGTTTCCAGATAATCATCGGGAGCAAAATACCGGATGAATGAGAAATCCCGTTCCCATAAAGAAATCACAATATCACTTTCTTCAGGAGGAGAAGAAGCATCTTTCTTCATGATCTCAATAAAATCTTTGAGTTCTTCCCTTGGCAAACCTTTATAGAAAAACAGCATTTTGAGTCCGTCTTTATAAAAAAGAAACGGCATGCTTTTGGATATCTGTTTGTCTGTGTAAAAGGGGACTCCTTTAAAAGTGAACGAAAATTCTTTGATTCCGATTTCCAGCTTCCAGTGTTTTTCCAGATATTCGGATAATCTATCGTGAAGAAGGTCTATAAAAGATTCCACATTTTCATGACCGGAAGAAAATATTTTCATCTGAGAAAATGTTTTTTCGATGTGCTTGATGATCGCCTTGATATGGTCTAACTGCTTTTTGTCCACATCCTGATGTTCCTTGGCTGATGCAGATCCAGAGAAATCATCTGTTTGGTTGCTCAAAATATGTCCCTTTCACACAAGGCTTTATTTATACTTTTATTTGAATGAATGTCAAGGAATCAATCAAAAAGCAGAGTTGAGAATAGAAAATTGAAAAGATCATTCATTCGGATTAGAATAATACCAACTTTTTTGAAAGCAAGGAGGAACTCTGTGATGAGCTTTTATGATTTGATCGTTTCAAGGAGGACGGTGCGTCAGTTTCAGCAGAATCCTATTGATGAGGGAATTCTAAAAGCCATGGTGAATGCAGGTCGGCTGGCACCCTCTGCAGCCAATCATCAGCCTTTGGAATTTGTAGTGGTTACTGAAAAATATCTTTGTCAAAAAATCTATCCTTTTTTGAAATGGGCGGCTTATATAGCCCCTGAGGGAGATCCAAAGCCGGGAAAACAACCGGTTTCATATATTGTGACACTGGTGAATAAGCAGATCAAAACAGATGGATACCAATGGGATGTGGGAGCGGCCAATGAGAACATGATTCTGGCGGGATGGGAAAAAGGAATTGCCAGCTGCTGGCTTTTATCTGTAAACAGGAAGGAAGTGACAAAAATACTGGATATCCCGAATCATTATTTACTGGACTCTGTTTTGGCCCTGGGATATCCGGAAGAAGATCCTGTGGCGGAAGATATGGACAAATCTGTCAAATACTGGAAGGATGGGAACGGGCGGCTTCATGTTCCCAAGAGAAAGCTGGATCAGGTGATTCATTTCAATGGATTTTAGCCCAGCGCTCAAATCTCTCCGCTCACAGCAAACATCCGGATTTCCTTGATCGTTTTTCCTTTCAAACCTAAGTTGTCGACAGTCCGGCCATTTTCCCAAAAATCGATCCCTCTCATGATGCAAGCGCAGTGAATGATCAGGTCAATAGTGGGGGTTTCCACTTTGAGCAATTTTCCTAAAGAAGAAAGAGTCACCAGACTCATAGGAACATCTTCATCAATGTATCTGTGATGAAGCCTGTCAGGTGCTTTGATTCCAAGATAGCCCGGATTGTCATGAATGGCTTCATAAAGGTCTTTTCCTGTGGCACTGTATGCGGTATAGAGCCAGTTTTTTGCGCTCATGGCCTTGATACCAAGAGCTGCCGCTACCTGAAGCCTTTCCTTGTCAATGGCTTCCAAGACTTTGGATACAGATTCACTGGCACCCTGGATGTAATATTCGAAATCTCCATGAGTCTCCTCTATCCAGGCCGCATTGAGAACAGTGAGCGCTGGATGGAAAACCGCTCCGATATTGTTGAAGCTTGTTTTAAAGATGTTGTCCCCAGGAACAAATTGAGGGTAGGCTACATTCAGGACCTTCACCACACCCGGGATCCAGTAAGCAGGGAGTGTGGCAACCGGAAGAGAATTCTTAATGCCGAAAATTTTTGCATGAGCAGGTCCAATGGCGCGTGAAGCATAAATGAAGGTCTGAGCTTCTGCAATGAATGGGAATGATTTCACCCCTTTTTCCTTAAGGACCTGGAAGAATTCCAATGAACCCAGAGTTCGTCCGGGATTGAGCACAACGATTTGGTTTTCTTTCAAATAAGGGGCACAGGTTTCTGCCATGAAGCGGTGTCCAAGTGCAGGGACTGCAACCATAATGACATCCACACCTTCCAAACATTCATCTATCTTGCTGGAAGCAATGTTGATTTCACCAACACCTTCCACTTCACCTTCTACTTTGATACTGCCGCGCTCTTTAACGGGGAGGATTTTATTTCGTCCCCTGTTGTATAGGTTGACTTGAAATCCCATGATAGCCAAATGTCCGGCCATTGCCAGACCTCCGTGGCCTGCAGCGAGCACGCAAAATTTGATATCTTTGGGATTTTTAGTGATCAGTTTTTTTAAATATTTTTTTCGTCTTGCATCTGCTTTTGCACTTCTTTGAATCATTTTTCACTCCTCATTTGTGTTTTCAGAATTGAAGAGGATATCCCGTTATATTAAAAATCCAAGCCAATTTACTTATTGATAGGAAACTTATTTTTCAAGAAATATTTTAATAAAAAAAACAGATAATGGCAATCATTTTCTATGATTGGTCCGGAGAGTTCCTTTCCGAATTCGAATTCTTTTTCGCTTGATAAAAGGGTGAATATATAACCAGAAGACTCACGATTCCAAGAAAATATTCAAACAGGTTGCTGATCAAGTGAATTCCGATTCCTGAGATGATGGCCAGCTTGTTTTCAAAGTTCATGAGTTTGCTGGCCAAGACCCAGGCAGACTCCCACGTCCCAAAACCGCCGATTCCTTTGATGGGAAGAGCTGAAGACATTTCTGCTCCAGTGATGCCCAAAACTGTTTTGAAAAAGTTAAAGGTGTTGAATAAAACGCCGTGATAGCGAAGAAGAGAAAACAGCAGCAGAAAGAGGGAAGCGTATTTGGCCAGGCGGATAAAAAAAGATAATATAAAAACAGGCCAGTAAATGTTCTTTTTTTGGATTTCTTGAAGACATTGGAGGGTGGATCTTATCTTGGTTATGGATATATGGGCCCATTTCTTGTTTCTGAGTTTTGTTTTCTTTAAGAGGAAGGTGTACGTTCTCAATATCAGGTCAGAGAGAGAGACAAGTTTCCATAATATCAGAAAGAATCCCAAAAAAACCAAGACCGAGATCAGAATCATAAGAGGCCCAGAGATCACTGTGGTTCCGATTCCCACAAAAAGGACAGCAATGATGAGTATCGGGCTCAGGGTAAGAAAATCAAACAGAAACGCGATAATGAAAGAAGAAGTTGAGATTTCAAAGCTGTATTTGAAACGTTTGTTCAATATGTAAATATAGGAGAGAGCCCCGATTCGCACTGGAAACAGATCAACAAAAAGGTTTCGGATAAAGGTCACCAAAAAAATGTTTTTCCAGCTGATAGGTTGAGGCTGAAGAAGCCATTTGTACCTCCAGGCTCTCAAACCACTTCCCAATAAAGAAAACAGCATGAACCCAAACAGGGCTGGAACATAGATGTTTTGGAACGTCTGTGTGAGATCACGGGTGTTGATCTGGCTGAACAAAAAAGCAAGAAGACCGATGGAGACCAATACAGATAGGAAAAACGCAATGGTTTTCTTTTTGTTCACATTTTATATATTAACCGGAATGATTCAGGAGTCAAGGATGCTGTGTCATACACTTCAGGTTCAAAGAAATGCGGTGAAATGTGAATTGAACTTTTTATCTTGGTGTTATATTATCAGATAGAGCAAAGACATGGAGTTTTGTTTCTCATGAGTCTAAAAAACCTGGATGAAATCATTGAAGCCGCTTTAGAGGAGGATATGCCTGAAGGTGATGTGACTTCAGAATCGCTTATTGATCCAGATTCGGTTTCAGAAGCTTTTCTTGTGGCTAAAGAAAAAGGAGTTTTGGCTGGTATTGAAATCGCTGAATGGGTGTTTCAAAAGATCGATCCTAATGTGAAGTTTGAGGCATTGAAACAGGACGGAGATGACTTTGAAAACCAAGACAGGCTGGGTCAGATAAAAGGGCCTTCCAGATCCCTCTTAAATGGAGAAAGACTGGCATTGAATTTCATCCAGAGACTCTCCGGGATCGCCACTTTAACCAAAAAATATACTGATATTTTGAAGCAGACCAAGACTAAACTTCTGGATACCCGAAAAACCACTCCCTGTATGAGAATGCTTGAGAAATATGCTGTGAGAATGGGGGGAGGAGTCAATCACCGCTTGAATCTTTCTGAAATGATTCTGATAAAAGACAATCATCTTCATCTGGTGGGAAGCATTAAAGAAGCCATTCAAAGAGCCCGAAAAGCGGTAGGAGAAAAAATCAAGATCGAAGTGGAGACAACCTCACTGGATGAAGTGAAAGAAGCCTTGAAATACGGGGCTGACATTATCATGCTTGATAATATGAGTCCTGAAGACATCAGCCGGGCTGTTAAGGCCGTGGATGGGCGGGTCCCTTTGGAAGTATCAGGAAACATCACTCTGTCCAAACTCAAAGAGGTGGCTGAGCTGGGAGTGGATTTCATATCTGCAGGAAGCCTGACTCATTCTTTCAGGTCCCTGGATATCAGTATGGATTTTAAGTAAAAAAGCGACTATGAAAAATCAAAACAAAAACCAAATTCTGGAGACAGACATCCTGATCATTGGATGCGGGATTGCAGGTGCGAGTGCGGCTTTGGAAGCGGCCAAGAGTGGAGTCAGAGTCATTATCCTGTCCAAAAACAAAAAACTTGAAGAAACCAACACTTATTATGCTCAGGGAGGAATCGTGTCTTTGGGAAACGATGACAACCCTGAACTATTGATGAGAGATATCATGGAGACCGGTGATGGCATCAACAACAAAAAAGCAGTCCGTATGTTGACCAATGAAGGAAAAAAGCTGGTGGATGAGGTCTTGATCAAAGAACTGAAGATTCCGTTTAACCGGACCTCTCCTGATGAACTGGATTACGCTCAAGAAGCCGCCCATTCCCGAAGAAGAATCCTTCATGTCAAGGACACCACTGGGAAGACCATTGAAGAGACCTTTATCAAAAAACTGGGTTCTTATTCCAATGTGACTTTTCTTTCGGACCATACAGCCGTGGACCTGCTGACCCTTCCTCATCATGCCAAGAATCCCAGTTATTATTATTCCGAACCTCAGTGCATTGGAGCTTATGTGCTGGATAACAACTCCAAACAGGTGAAAACCATTCATGCTCCTTACACCATTCTTGCTACAGGAGGCTGCGGTTCTGTTTATCTCTACACTTCCAATCCCAAGTCAGCCATCGGAGATGGGTATGCCACAGCTTACAGAGCAGGAGCACGAATCATTAATATGGAATACATTCAATTTCACCCCACCTCCCTGTTCCACCGCGATGCGGATGCATTCTTGATCTCGGAAACAGTCCGGGGAGAAGGAGCCAAACTCAAGACCAAAGAAGGCAGACCTTTTATGCAAAATGACAATGGACAAGCGGAATTGGCTCCCAGGGATGAAGTGACTCGCGCCATTTATGAGGAGATGACCAACAGCAACTCGAATTATGTGGTCCTTGACCTTGCTTCCTATGCTCAAATCGAGATAAAAAAGAGGTTCCCCAATATTTATAAAACCTGCTTGAAATATGGGATTGATATCACAAAAGACCCCATTCCAGTGGTTCCCGCAGCCCATTACTGCTGCGGCGGTGTTCTGGTGGACACCAATGGGAAAAGCACTCTCAAATCACTCTATGCGGTGGGTGAAGCCGCATGTACGGGAATCCACGGAGCCAACAGATTGGCCTCCACTTCTCTTTTAGAAGGATTGGTTTGGGGGACCAGAGCGTCCAGAGAAATCATTGCCCACTTTGATCCTCAGAGAAATTACAGGAAGGATGATATCCATGAGTGGTATTATCCGGAACATGGGGAAGAGATTGATCCGGCGCTAGTCAATCAGGATTGGCTCAATATTCGAAACACCATGTGGAACTATGCAGGAATCATAAGGACCAAAAAAAGATTAGAGAGAGCAAAAGCAGATCTTGATTATCTCAATCATCGGATCAACAAATTCTATAAAGAATCACTCATGGATGAGAAAGTGGTTGGACTCAAACATGGAGTACAGGTGGCTATATTGATCACCAGAGCCGCATTCAATAATCCTGTAAGCCGAGGGGCTCATTACATCAAATGACCAAAACGGTTTTTACCAATTGTTAAGGGAAATTGACATTTTAGAGTCAATCACTAGAATAACTAACCTGGATTATTCACGAATCAAGGTTTTAAGCTTGATGAAACTCAGGTGTGGCTGAGGCGACATTGAAGAAGAAATGTTGTGAATGGTTAATGGTGAAATGTAAATTGAAAAACCTTTCACTATTGACCATTGACCATTGACTGCATATCCCACAGACAGCGGGAGTTGCGCAGCAGCCGAAAATACAGTGCGAAGAATAGCGTTAAAAATCTGAACAGAGCACAAGCCATTGCTGAATTTCAGATGAGCTTGCCTGAAAGGTCAATAAATGGCCATTAGGATTGATAATAGCAACAAGAAAAATGCTTGAGTCATTGTTTTTGAGAAAAGTTTGCCATATGCTGAAAAGAAAATGATAATGAATAGTCCAGGCTAAACTGGATTCTTGAATGGAAATGGACATTATTATGAATATATTGAGTTAATCGGAGAGATGCATGGCAGATAAAAAATTTATTAAAGAGACGTTAAATCTTCCCCAGACATCGTTCTCAATGAAGGCCAAACTAGCCCAGAGAGAACCTGAGATGCTTAAGAAATGGGATCGGATGAAGCTGTACCAAAAAATTCAAGAACAGCGAACAAAGGGGGCTCCGTTTGTGCTTCACGATGGCCCTCCTTATGCAAATGGGAATATTCACTTGGGAACAGCGCTTAACAAAATACTAAAGGACTTCATTGTCAAGTCCAAAAACCTTCAGGGATTTCAAGCCCCTTATGTACCGGGCTGGGACTGCCATGGTCTCCCCATAGAGATCAAGGTCGACCAAAAAATCGGGACAAAGAAGAAAGACATGTCCTTGATTGAATTTAGAGAAAGGTGCAAGCAATATGCACTAAAATTCGTTGATATCCAGCGAAACCAGTTTAAGCGTTTAGGAGTTTTTGGGGATTGGGACCATCCTTATTTGACCATAGATAATGATTACGAAAGTGAGGTCCTGAAGCATTTGGCCGCGTTCTTCTCGTCCGGAAACATCTACAAAGGAAAAAAACCTGTTTTTTGGTGCAATCACTGCCAAACAGCTTTGGCGGAAGCAGAAATCGAATATCATGACCATAGTTCTCCTTCCATTTATGTCAAGTTTCCTGTGAAGACGGATTTGTCTAAAAAATTTCCAAAATTAAAAGGGAAAAAAGTGTCGGTTCTGATTTGGACCACCACTCCTTGGACCCTGCCGGCAAACCTTGCCATTGCCTTCCATCCGCAATATGAATATTCAGCTTTTCAAGTGGATAACGAGGTTTTGATCACTGCCAAACGAATGATTCCTCTGATATCAGAAGATCTGGGCACTCAAAATCCAACTGTTTTATACACATTCCTGGGCCAAGAAATGGAAGGGATGAAAGCCAAGCATCCCTTTATTGACAGAGATTCTGTCTTTGTTCTTGCGGACTATGTGACTCTTGAACAGGGAACCGGATGTGTGCACACCGCTCCCGGTCACGGCCAGGAAGATTATATAACCGGATTGAAGTACAAATTGGATATCTATGCCCCAGTGGATGAAAAAGGAGATTTTACTCCCGAGGTTAAAAAGTACGCAGGCATGAATGTATTCCAAGCCAATGATCCGATCATGGAAGATATGGAAAAGACTGGCCATTTGATCCGGACAGATGATATTGTTCATTCTTATCCTCATTGCTGGCGCTGTAAAAATCCTGTTATTTTTAGAGCCACGGATCAGTGGTTTATCTCCATGGATGAATCGGGATTTAGACAAAAAGCCTTGAAAAAAGTGAAAAAAGTAAGATGGATTCCTCCCTGGGGCGAAGGCCGCATTGCTAAGATGATAGAGAATCGGCCGGACTGGTGCATTTCCAGGCAGCGTTCTTGGGGAGTTCCCATCCCGGCGTTCACCTGCAAAAAATGCGGGACTGTTCTTGCCAACAAAGACATCACTCTGCATATTGCGGACATCTTTTCTGAACTCGGGGCTAATTCCTGGTTTCAGAAATCTTCAAAGGAACTATTGCCCCCGGGGACCACTTGTTCCAGCTGCGGTTCGACAGAATTTGAAAAAGAAAACAATATCTTGGATGTCTGGTTCGAATCCGGGGCGAGCCACAATATCTTAGGTAAAAAACCAGAGCTTCCCTGGCCAGCTGATGTTTATATTGAAGGACATGACCAATACAGAGGATGGTTCAACAGTTCGATGCTCATTGGTGTGGCGGCTAAAGGAAAATCCCCTTATAAGACCTGCATCACACATGGCTTTGTTCTGGATGAGAAGGGGAGAGGAATGTCAAAATCCCTTGGGAACATCATCAAGCCTGAAGAAATCATCAACACAAACGGTGCTGAGATATTGAGGCTGTGGGTGGCCATGCTGAACTTCAAGGAAGATGCCAAGTATGGAAAAGAAACCCGGAATCGGCTGGTGGAAGCCTACCGGAAAATCAGAAACACATGGAGGTTTATGCTGGGAAATGTCTATGATTTTGATCCGGATTCTGAAGAGATAGAAACAAGCGATATGATGATGTATGACCGCTGGATTCTTGAAAAATGCAATCAGTTGGAACAGAGAGTCATCAAAGCCTATCAAGATTATGAATATCACATCGTATTTCACTCTATGTATAACTTCTTTACTGTTGATCTGAGTTCCACTTATCTGGATGTGATCAAGGACCGTCTTTACTGTTCCAACAAGCGTTCCAAGCTGCGCAAATCAGCTCAACAAACGCTATTTCTTCTTTTGAAAAAGACGTTGATTTTGATGTCTCCCATTCTCCCTTTCACCACAGAGGAAGCCTGGGAAGCCCTTCCCGATTCTAAAGGGAAACAGCCTTCTGTTCATCTGGAACTGTTTCCTAAATCAGAGGAGAAATGGATCGGAACCAAAGCATTTGCAGAATGGGAGAAGTTGGGAGAGATCCGGGAGAAAGTTCTCAAAAAGCTGGAAAATGCTAGAGAAGAGAAGGTGATCGGCAATTCCCTGGAGGCCAAAGTCACTCTCTATGCCACTTCCTCCTCCTTATCTCTTCTTAAAAAATATCGATCAGATCTGAATGGGCTTTTTATGGTGTCTTTTGTGGACTTGAAAGAGGGAGCCAATGAGGAGATCGAAGTTGAAGCTGAGAGAGTGGAGTGGAATAAGTGTGATCGATGTTGGAACTTCACTCCAGATGTGGGGGCAAGTCAGAAATATCCCGAATTTTGTAAAAGATGTGAGCAGGTAGTGAGGTCTCTAGAAAAATGAAAAGAACAGCTGTGTATCTGATGATTATTCTAGGTCTGGTGATATGTGACCAGGGCAGCAAGGCACTGGTCCATCGGTCTGTTCCTTATGGGAGTCATGTGACGGTTTTCAAAGGATTTTTTAATATAAGTCATGTTCATAACAGGGGAGCTGTTTTTGGAATCTTCAATCAGTCAGGAAATTCCCTTATATTTTTTATTCTGACCCTAGCTTCTCTGCTTGCTTTTGCAGTGGTGGTGTACTTTTTTATCAAAGTCCCGGCTTCTGAAGTCTTATTGAAGTTTTCCCTGTCACTCATTATTGCAGGTGCTCTGGGCAATTCTATAGACCGGCTGACCAGAGGTTATGTGATTGATTTTTTGGACTTTCATGTCTATCAATGGCACTGGCCTTCCTTTAATGTGGCGGATTCCTGTATCACCATAGGGGCTTTGCTAATGGTTTATATCATACTTTTCAGGAGGGATTCCCAATGTTCCCTGTGCTCGTAAAAATCGGACCGATCACTATCCACACCTATGGATTTATGATGGCCCTAGGAGTGGCATTTGGATTGTGGTTTGTGTATGTACAGACCAAAAAACAAGGACTGCCCGCTGTAAAGATCATTGATATGGCTTTTTATACCATCATCATATCTCTGGTAGGGGCTAAGCTGGTTCTTTTTGTTGGCAATGCATCGTATTACATCAAATATCCTGCAGAACTGTTGACCCTAGCCAGGTCAGGAGGTGTGTTTCAGGGTGGGCTTGCTGCAGGTCTGGTGTTTGCTCTTTGGTACCTTTGGAAACACAAGATACCGACCTGGAAGACTGCAGATGTCATTGCTCCCGCTGTAGCTCTCGGGCATGGTTTTGGTCGGATCGGCTGCTTCAGCGCGGGTTGTTGTTACGGACGGGCATGTTCCAGTCCTTTGGGAGTCACTTTCACCAGTGAATATGCGCACAACCTCACTGGCATCCCTGTAGGAATGCCAATCCACCCTGTTCAGCTTTATGAATCCGGACTGAATTTTCTGAACTTTCTGGTCCTTTTTTTGATCTTGAAGAAAAAGAAATTAGACGGAGTGGTTTTTTCTTTTTATATCATCAATTATTCCATGATCCGTTACTTTACGGAATTTTACAGGGGAGATCATTCTTCCAAAATAATGTTGATCAAAAATCAATCCCCATACCTCAGCCTTTCTCTGCCTCAAGTTTTTTGCTTGATCGGCATCATCTCTGGAATCGGTTTGATTGTTTTCTTAAAAAAGAAGAAAGAGCGTGCCAAATAGAGAATTCAAAATCACCAAAGATTCTCATGTAGACAAGAGATTAGATTTTTATCTGAGTCAAGTCATTCAGGACCTGAGCCGGTCGCAAATCCAGAATTTGATTCATCAAGAAAATGTCCTGGTCAATTCTGAAGTCATCACCAAACCAAGCACCCGCCTGAAGCCGGGTGATCATATCGAAATCCAATATCATATTCCCGACTCCCCAAAAATTGTTCCCCAGGAGATGCCATTGGATATTGTTTATCAGGATGAGGATTTGGCTGTAGTCAATAAACCATCCGGCCTGATAGTGCATCCTGGAGCAGGGACTCAGAAGCCGACTTTGGTTCATGCTTTGATCCATCATTTTCCTGAAATGAAAGAAGTGGGCCCCCAAACCAGGCCAGGAATCGTTCATCGGCTGGATAAAGAGACTTCAGGTTTGCTGGTAGTGGCCAAAAATTCAGAAGCACTTCAAGCCCTCAAACACCAGTTCAAACAAAGACAGGTGGAGAAAATATATTTGGGGCTGGTCTGGGGCCGTTATGTGAAAAATAAAGGCGTTATCTCTTGGCCTGTGGGGCGACATGTCACACAGGGAGCCCGGATATCTATCAGAACCAAGAAACCAAAAAAAGCAGAGACCCGGTTTGAGGTGTTGAACGTGTTTCAAGAGCATTCTTTACTCCGCATCCAGCCGGTTACAGGAAGAACTCACCAAATCAGAGTCCATATGTCTGCCTCAGGTCATCCAATAGTGGGGGACAAGCGTTACGGAAGAAAGAAAAAGAAGAACCGGATCCAATCCAGAATGTTTTTGCATGCCGCCTCCTTATCATTCTTTCATCCCAGGACACAAAAACGAATGTCATTTGAAATCCCTCTTCCGGATGATTTGAAACAAGTCTTAAAAAAGTTCTGAGGTGCAGCTGCCGCAGAGGGGTCTGGTTCGCTTTTTAAAAACAATTTCATCTTGAGTCTGAATCCCGATTTATTGTATGATATCCGTTGATTTTATTGTGGAATTTTAGAAAAAACCAAACATTAAATCACAGAATGAGACAGGAGGTATCACTATGAAACACTATTCAGCGGACAAAATAAGAAACGTTGCTGTTGTTGGTCACGGTTCTTCTGGGAAGACTTCTCTCACATCAGCATTCTTGTTTGTTTCCAAAGTCACTAACAGGTTGACCAGAGTGGAGAAGAAAAACACCATTACTGACTATGATCCGGATGAAAAAGAAAGACAGATCTCTATCAATTCCGCGCTTTGTCATTTTGAGTGGAATGATCACAAGATCAATCTCATAGATTGCCCCGGATATTCCAATTTTTTGTGGGACACCAGGGCCAGTCTGCGGGCTGTGGATGCCGGAGCCTTGGTTGTCTGTGCTGCTTCCGGAGTGGAAGTGGGAACAGAAAAATGCTGGGGAATGCTGGAGGAACTGGGTCTTCCCAGGTTGTTTATCATCAACAAACTGGACCGGGATAATTCCGATTTTTCCCGGACAGTCAATTCGATCCAGGATTTTTTTGGCCGCCAGGCTGTACCCGTTCAGATTCCGGTGGGAAGTGAACAGGACTTCAAAGGGGTTGTGGATCTGATCAAGAAAAAGGCCTATCTCTATGAGGACGGAACTTCAGGTAAGTTCAAGGAATCAGACATCCCTGATGATATGAAAGACGAGGTTGATAAAAAAACCGAAGAGCTGACAGAGATGATCGCAGAAAATGACGAAGAGCTCATGGAAAGCTATTTTGAAAAGGGAGAGCTTTCTCACCAAGAATTATTGAAAGGTTTCAGAAAAAGCATCTTTGAAGGACAGCTTTTTCCCATATTTCTGGCTTCTGCAGAAAAAAATATCGGAACGCAGCAGATTCTTGACGGAATGGTCCACTTCATTCCCGATCCTTTGGAAAGGGAAGAAATGGAAGCGAAAAAGGGCACGGTTCCCCTGTCTGGGGATGCTCCTTTTTCAGCGCTTGTTTTCAAGACCATTTCAGACCCATACACCGGAAAAATATCCATTATGAGAATCTTTTCCGGTCAAGTCAGTGAAGACAGCTCTGTTTTCAATTCCAGTAAAGATAAAAAGGAAAAATTCGGGGGTCTGTTTTTCATGCAGGGAAAGGAACAAGTTGAAATCAAAAAAGCAAGTGCCGGAGATATCGCAGCCACTGCCAAACTCAAGGACACCTCTACCAGCGACACCCTGTGTGACCCGAATGAAGTCAAAGAGTTTGAAGCCATCCAGTTTCCCAAACCATCGATATCTTTTGCCATCAAGCCCAAAACCAGAGAGGATGAAGACAAAATCTCTCAGGCTGTACACCGGATCAAAGATGAGGATCCCACAGCTGTTATTGGCAGAGATCCAGACACCAATGAACTGATCATCTCAGGAAACGGTCAGCTTCATGTGGAAATCATCACAGAGCGTTTGAAGAAAAGATATAACGTGGATGTGGAATTGAAGCCCCCCAAGATCTCTTACAAAGAGACCATCAAGGGAAAGTCAGATGTTCAGGGAAGATACAAAAAACAAACCGGAGGAAGGGGCCAGTACGGGGATGTTCACATCAAATTTGAGCCTCTTCCCAAAGGAAAAGACTTTGAATTTGAAAACAAGATTTTCGGGGGAGCCATTCCCAAAAATTATATTCCTTCGGTGGAAAAAGGGCTGGAGGAATCCAGAAAAAAAGGGATTCTAGCTGGATATCCCACCGTTGATTTTAAAGCCATTCTTTATGATGGGTCCTATCATGACGTGGATTCCTCGGATATTGCCTTTAAAGTGGCGGCTTCTTTAGCCTTTAAAAAAGGAATCAAAGCAGCCAAACCCACTATAATGGAACCCATTATGAAGGTGGAAGTTTATGCCACTGAAAAGTACATGGGTGATATCATGGGAAACCTCAACGGCCGCAGAGGAAAAGTCCAGGGAATGGAACAAAAAGGCAGTATGCGCATCATCAAAGCCCAGGTTCCTATGGCCGAAATGCTTGATTTTGAACCGACTTTAACATCCATTACCGGAGGAAGAGGATCCTTTATTATGGAGATGTCTCATTATGAGGAAGTGCCTGCACACCTGCATAAAGACATCATAGAGGAGTCTATCAAAGAGGGGCGGATCAAAAAATCCAGCGATGAAGAGTAAGAACAGCTTCAAGTTTCGGTCCGTTTTTAGGAGAAGGCCTATGAATTCCAAATTCAAAAAACAAAGCGTTATCTTTGTGTTCTCCGTTTGTATGGTCCTGATTTGCTTGAGTTTGGCAGAAGACTCTGTCAAAACTCCGGCAGAGAACACACAATACACAGCCTACACTCAGCACTGTTCCATGGCTTACTTTTTAAGCCGGCTGGACACCATATCGGATCAATTGATCGTCCAGTCAGTTGAAAGATCTCTTCCCAGAGAGGAATACGGATCTAAAGATTTGTTTCTGTGTATCATCACTGAGGAAGGAGTGTCATCTCCCCATCAATTGGACCGAACCAAGCCGACTTTTTATATAGTGGGAGCCAAGCACGGCAATGAGCAGTCAGCAAAGGAAGCTTCTCTGATGTTTATCCGAGATGTCACAGTGGGGGAGCTTAAGTCTTTGTTGAAACAAGTGAATTTTTTGGTTCTGCCGGCTGCCAATCCGTTTGGGAATTATTTTGACACCCGCAGAAATGAACAAAATCTGGACTTGAACCGGGATCAGGTGAAGCTCGAATCTCCGGAATCAGAAGCCATTCACAAGGTGTTCAGAGAATGGATGCCAGAAGCCACCATGGATGTTCACGAAAAAGGGGATGACTATTATCAGGTGTCCATTGGCTGTGTTTCTAATCCCAATATTCACAGATCTATTCTTCGATTTTCAAGAAATGTGCTTCTTTCTGAAGTTGAAGAAAAACTCAAAGGTCAGGACATCACTTTTCATGAGTATCTGATCACTCAGCGCATGGGGATTGATTCCTCAGCAGGAGTGGATTATTCCGAAGAGGACAGAGGACAGAGAGTTTACATGAAAAGATACAGCACCACAGACCTTAATGATGGACGAAACAGTCCGGGGATCTATGAGACTCTTTCCTTTATTCAGGAAGGGGCTTCACGCCATGACCTGCAGACACTCAAAGAAAGGACCATCTATCAATACTACGGGATCCGGTTTATGGCAGAGAGCATCGGGAATCATGGAAAAGAAATCATCTCCCTGGTCAGTGACCTGCGTCAGAGTCTGATCCAGCAGGCCAAGGAATATTCCGAGGATGATGTGGTGCATCTGAGAATGAAATACGTTAGGGATGCCAATCAACCGTCTATCCGAATAAAGCAGTTCAAAAGAGCTGAGCAGCGGATCGTGGGATTGTTAAGAAAGGACAAAAAAGCAGGGGACCCTTTGACCTATGAAGATGTCAGACCCTATGAATACCCTTCAGACAAAAAGATCGAAGAATTGCAGGTGACCAATTGGTTTCCCAATGTCTCTCCCACCACTAGTGTGGTTAGGCCGTTGGGCTATTTCATTCCCGCACAGCACCAGGATGTGATCCAGACTCTGATCAAACACAGAATCCGAATTGACTTTTTCAAGCAGGACTGTATTCTCAAAACTCAAGTGTATAAAGTGATGGACATTGTCCCTGCTGAGTATGATTATTTGGCTCCTGAAAAGATCACTGTGATCAAGGAAGAGATCAAAACCGTGGTCAAAAAAGGAGATTTTTTCATTTCGTGTGCCCAACCTGCTGCCCATCTCATCCCTTGTCTGTTGGAACCGGAATCCGAATACGGATTGATCCGGTACTGGACTTATGGCTTGGTGCCTGAAAAAGGAGATGTGTTTCCGTTCTACAGGATCATCCAAGAACAGGACATGCCTCTAGCGGCATATATGCCCTGGAAAAGATGAAATTCATCCTGGCTATTCATAAAATCTGTATGCATACCCACACACATTTATGAAGATCAGCACTCTCCACAGTGTTCTAATCCGAATTTCATTGAGGCTGTGTGTTCTTCTTAGAAAATCAGCAGCCTGAAAAACCAGCCTGCCCAATGAAAGTGAAATGTGGCTGGTGCTTCCTGGTTTTATGAGTTGATCTATTTGCTGAGGGCGTTTTTGACTTCTTGACCTATATTGGCAGGGGATTTTGCCACCAGCACACCTGCCCCTTGGAGAGCTTTCATTTTTTCTTTGGCCGTGCCTTTTCCACCAGCGATGATAGCACCGGCATGACCCATCCGGCGTCCCGGAGGAGCTGTCTGGCCTGCGATGAAACTGACCACAGGTTTGGGAAAGTCTTGTTTGATGTATTCAGCAGCCTCTTCCTCTGCAGTGCCTCCGATCTCTCCGATCAAAATGACGGCTTCTGTTTCTGAGTCCTGTTTGAACATCTGCAACAGATCGATGTATTTCTGGCCCACAATGGGATCGCCTCCGATTCCCACTGCTGTGGACTGGCCGAATCCCTGCAAAGATACCTGCTGAACTGCCTCATAGGTCAGTGTCCCGGAACGGGAGATGATGCCCACTGAACCCTTGTTGTGAATATGGCCTGGCATGATACCGATTTTGCATTTTCCAGGGGATATCACTCCCGGGGTGTTGGGTCCGATGAGGCGGCAGTCTTTATGGGATAAGAATTGTTTGACTTTGATCATATCAGAAGTGGGAATCCCTTCAGTGATGCACACAACCAAGTTCACTCCGCTGTCAGCGGATTCCATAATAGCGTCAGCAGCAAAGAAAGGGGGAACAAAAAGCGCTGAGGCATTGGCTTTCTCATTCTGAACCGCTTCCTCAACAGTATTGTAAACAGGAACTCCCAAATGAGTGGTTCCTCCTTTTCCCGGAGTCACTCCGGCTACAACATGGGTTCCATATTCCTGCATTTTCTGGGTGTGAAAGGTGCCTTCGCTTCCTGTGATGCCCTGTACCACCACACGCGTGTTTTCATCTATCAAAATGCTCATAATTGCCTCCTTGGTTATTGTTTGGCAAGAGGAACAACTGTTTCTGCAGCCTCTTTCATGCTGGATGCGGCCTGAAAAGACAATCCGGATTCTTCAAGTATTTTTTTGCCTTTCTCCACATTGGTTCCTTCGAGTCTGACTACCATGGGGATTTTTATATCCAGTTCTTTGGCAGCATTGACAATTCCATTGGCCACCAGGTCACATCTAACGATGCCTCCGAATATATTCACCAGTGCAGCTTTCACGTCTTTATCTGAAACCAAGATCCGGAACGCGTTTTTAACCGCTTCTTCAGAAACCCCTCCACCGACATCCAAAAAGTTGGCAGGCATTCCTCCGGAGTGCATGATGATATCCATGGTAGCCATGGCAAGGCCGGCTCCATTGACCATGCATCCCACATTTCCGTCCAGTTTGATGTAACTCAAATTGTATTTTGAAGCTTCTACTTCAATAGGTTCTTCTTCATCCAAGTCTCTCATGTCCAATATATCCGGGTGTCTTTTCAAAGCATTATCGTCAAAGTTCATCTTGGCATCCAATGCAATCACATCACCTTGTTTGGTAATGAGAAGAGGATTGATTTCCGCAAGAGATGCATCTGAGGAACAAAAGGCTTGATAAAGGCCTTGAAAAAATTGAAGAGCCTGCTTGAATGTATCTCCTTTCAATCCCAGTTTGAAAGCGAGTTTTCTGGCTTGATATCCCAGGAACCCTGTTGCGGGATTCACATATTCCTTAAAGATAAGTTCCGGTGTTTCTGCAGCTACTTTTTCGATTTCCACACCTCCCTCTGATGAAGCCATGATTACAGGGGTTTCCAGAGCTCTGTCAATGACGATCCCGATATACAATTCTCTGTCAATATCCAGGGCTTCTTCAACCAAAACTCGTTTGACCTTTTTGCCTTCAGGTCCGGTTTGGTGAGTCACCAAATTCATCCCAATGATTTGGGATGCGAGGTTCTCAGCCTGATTTGGATTTTCAGCAAGCTTCACTCCTCCGCCTTTGCCTCTACCGCCAGCATGGATCTGTGCTTTGACCACCACTTTCGGTCCGATTTTTTCTGCTATTTTTTGGGCTTGCTTCGGGGAGTGGGTCACTTCACCTTGGGGGATTTTCACGCCGAACTTTTGGAGTATTTGCTTTGCTTGATATTCATGAATTTTCATTTTTTTTGCCTTTTTATATTGGAATCATTGCCTAATTCGATAAACCACCATACCGGAATCCGGAGCAGAGAGACAACAGATTCCGGCATGTCTCAAAATTATGGTGTTATCTGACTATTTTTGATACTTTTTTTTGCCTTCTTCATAAAGGTCCCCACCGTACATATCATTGATCACAATACAAGGGAATTCTTTGACCTGCACTTTTCGGATGGCCTCTGGTCCAAGTTCCGGATAAGCAATCACTTCTGCCTCTTCAATGCTTTGTGAAATCAAAGCTCCGGCGCCTCCTACAGCTGCTAGGTACACTCCTTTATGTTGTTTTAAGGCCTGTTTGACTTCTTCATTTCGGGAACCTTTACCGATGGTTCCTTTGAGTCCGAGTTTGTGAAGAGTGGGAGCAAAGGAATCCATTCGGTAACTGGTGGTGGGGCCTGCAGAACCGATGCTTTTTCCTGGTCGGGCAGGGGTTGGCCCCACATAGTAGATGAACTGTCCTTTGATATCTATTGGGAGGTCTTCTCCTTTATCGATCAACTCAATGAGTTTTTTATGTGCAGAATCTCTCCCTGTATACAATGAACCTGTGATAAAGACCTGGTCACCTGATCGCAGCTTTTCAATGGTTTTATCAGAGACTGGGGTTTTGATATGATGTTCTGCCATTTTTACAGTTTCAGGATATCAATGACATTGCGTACCGCGGTCTCTGAATTTTTGATGGCTTCTTTTTCTTGGTCGTTCAAGTCGATTTCAATGATCTCTTCCACCCCATTGGTTCCGAGTTTGACCGGGACTCCGAAATAAATGCCATTGATCCCGTATTCACCCTCTAAATAAGCTGCGCAGGGAAGGATTTTATTTTTGTTCTTGAGCATGGATTCGACCATTTCAGTAATAGCCTGGGCTGGAGCATAATAAGCACTTCCTGTTTTGAGGTACTTGACGATCTCCCCACCGCCGCCGGCAGTTCTCTTGACGATCTCATCCAATCTTCCTTTGGGAATGAAGTGGCTCACTGGAATTCCTGAAATGGTGGTGTAACGGACAATGGGCACCATAGTGTCTCCGTGTCCACCCAAGACAAGAGCCTGAATGCTTTCCACGGATACATTGGTTTCCATAGAGATAAAAGTCCGGTAGCGAGTGGTATCAAGGATACCGGCCATTCCCACAACTCGGTTTTTTGGAAAACCGCTGACTTTCAATGCTGTGTAAGCCATGGCATCCAGTGGATTGGAGACGATGATGAGGATGGCATTAGGCGAATGTTTGGCCACATTCTCTGTGACGGGTTTGACGATATTAAAGTTGGCATCAACCAGCTCGTCTCTGCTCATCCCCGGTTTTCTGGGTTTTCCCGCTGTAATCACTACAATGTCTGAGTCTGCGGTGTCTTGATAATCATTGGTCCCGAAAATTTTGGTATCATATTTTCCGACCGGACCTCCTTCTCTCATGTCCAGTCCTTTTCCTATGGGCATGTCTTCGATTATGTCAAGAAGAACGACTTCTTCGGCAAGTTCTTTTTCAGCTATTTTAAAAGCCGTGACTTCACCGACATGTCCTGCTCCAATAACACTAACCTTTTTTTTCATTTGATTCCTCCTTGAGGTTTTAATTTAAAATCATATTATGTTTGCTGTTTTTGGTGCTATTTATTTTTCAATTTCCGCTTTCACATAGTTTTCCCATTTTTCTTTGAGTTTGGGGTCCTGCATGGTGTCCATGAGGTATTGTGCGTATTCAGCACCTGTACTTCCTGTATCTCTTCCTGTGGTGACCAATTTCTTTTCATAATTGCCGCATACGTCCAGAGCCATTTCCAGATTTTTGGCTCTATGGGAATAGCCGATGTGATCGATCAGCATTGCTGCAGCCCTGATCATACTGGAAGGATCGGCATATTTGGCTCTTCCTTCCTTGACCATTCTAGGGGCTGAACCGTGGATAGCCTCAAACATGGAATACTGTTTCCCAATGTTGGCGCTTCCCGCAGTTCCGACTCCGCCCTGAAATTCGGCAGCTTCATCCGTAAGAATGTCTCCGTATAAATTGGGAAGAACCAGGACTTTAAACTGAGTTCTTCGTTTGGGATCCACCAGCTTTGCGGTCATGATATCAATATACCAGTCATCACATTCGATTCCAGGATACTCCTTGGCCACTTTGTAGCCGATATCAAGGAATTTTCCATCGGACGTCTTCACCACATTGGCTTTGGTCACAATCGTGACTCTGTCAATATTGTTTTTCTTGGCATGTTCAAATGCCAGACGGATGATTCTTTCGGCTCCCTGGGAAGTGATGACTTTAAAATCAATGGCTAAATCATCAGTGACATTGATGCCTTTGCTTCCCATGATATACGCGCCTTCAGTATTTTCTCGGAAAAACATCCAATCGATTCCGTCTTTAGGTACCCGAACCGGTCTGACATTAGCAAACAGATCCAGATAGCGTCTCATAGAGACATTGCAGCTCTCAATATTAGGCCACTCGTCTCCTTTTCTGGGAGTCGTGGTCGGCCCCTTAAGGGTGACATGGCATTTCTTGATTTCTGCCAGCACTTCGTCAGGAATGGACTTCATTTTTCTGGCCCTGTTTTCAATGGTGAGGCCTTCAATATTTCTGATCTCGACTTTTCCGCTTTTGATCTCTTCTTGGAGCAGGAATTCGAGGATCTTTCTGGATTCCTCTGCAATGAAAGGTCCGATTCCATCTCCACCTATGATGCCGATAATGATGGGTTTTGTTTTCTCATAGTCAATCCATTTCTGAGGTTTTTTCATTTCTTCAACTCTTTGAAGCTGTTCCTCAACGATTTGACCGAAATGAGCTTTTGCCTTATCTATAGCGGCCTTATCCATGTTTTTTCCTCCGTATCATGATTTTATGGAATAAGTAAGAGAAAATATTATAATTTTTTGAAAGCAAAATCAAATAAATCCAACAAAAAACCAAAAAAAGTCATGATTATCAGATCAATACATCTTGTTTGGCTCTTTGTGATGATATTGCTGAGGATTATGAATTGAACTTTTCAATTTTCTATTATATCATCATTTTTGAAATCAAAATTATTTCGGGAGTCATCATAATGATCTTATCCTATTTCGAGCATAAAAAAGAACGGAATGAAAAAGGGATCCCCCCTCTTCCTCTAAGTCCCGGACAGGTGGTCAAAGTCTGTGAGCATTTGGAGACACCCCCTCAGGGAAAAGAGCAAATGCTTTATGACCTCCTTGCTACTCGAGTAGCGCCAGGGGTGGATCCCTCAGCAAAGGTCAAAGCCGAATGGCTGCACCAGGTCGCGATGGGGAACAAATCTTCTCCGGTCATTGATCCCCAAAAAGCCGTGTTTTTGCTCGGGACAATGCTGGGGGGATACAATGTCAAGCCTTTGATATCCTTATTGGAACAGGAGGCCCTGGCATCAGATGCTGCGCAGGCATTGAAAAGCACCATTCTCATTTATGACGCCTTTGATCAGCTCGTCGAACTTGCCAAGAACAACTCCCACGCTGAGAAAGTTCTTCATGCCTGGGCAAAAGGAGACTGGTTTCAATCCAGACCTGAATTTCCCAAAAAAATTAACTTGAAAGTCTATAAAGTGGAGGGAGAGATCAACACAGATGATTTGTCTCCGGCTAAACATGCCTGGAGTCGGCCGGACATTCCGCTTCATGCTCTTTCCATGGGAGAGACCGCCTTTCCAGAAGGAATCAAGACCATCCAGAAATATAAAGAGCAGGGCTATAAAATTGCCTTTGTGGGAGATGTGGTTGGAACCGGGTCTTCCCGGAAATCAGCGACCAACTCTCTGTTATGGCATATTGGTGAAGACATTGACTATGTTCCCAATAAGAGGAGAGGGGGAGTGGTCATCGGAGGATTGATCGCTCCTATTTTTTTCAATACTGTTGAAGATTCCGGTGGTCTTCCCATTATGTGTGATGTGGCCCAAATCAAGAACGGACAAGTGATCACTCTGGACACCGAATCAGGAGAGATTTGGGACGAAGAAGAGAAAAAAATCAGTGAGTTCCAAATCAAACCTCAAACACTGAAAGATGAATTCAGGGCAGGCGGAAGAGTGTTTTTGATCATCGGCCGCTCTTTGACCAACAAAGCGAGAAAATCCTTAGGGATGTCGGCTTCTCAGATTTTCTTGACACATGACAATCCTGTTCCCAAAAAAGGACAGGGTTTTTCGCTGGCGCAGAAAATCGTTGGAAAGGCCTGCGGCATGGACGGGGTTCTTCCTGATTCGTCAGTGGAACCAAAGATGACCACTGTGGGGTCTCAAGACACCACTGGTCCGATGACAGCAGATGAGCTCAAAGAACTCGCCTGTATGTCTTTTCAATCTGATTTCTTTCTTCAAACATTCTGCCATACGGCGGCTTACCCTAAGCCTGCGGATGTGAACATGCATGGGTCTTTATCAAAATTTATCACAGAGAGAAATGGAGTGTCCATCCGGCCGGGGGACGGTGTCATCCATTCATGGATCAATCGTTTTCTTGTGCCGGATACCATGGGAACTGGCGGAGACTCACACACTCGCTTTCCTTTAGGACTGAGTTTTCCAGCAGGATCAGGTCTGGTCGCGTTTGCCGGAACATTGGGATTTATGCCTTTGGACATGCCGGAGTCTGTGCTGGTCAAATTTTCAGGAGAACTGAGAACTGGGATCACACTCAGAGATGTGGTGAACTCCATTCCTTATTTTGCCATAAAAAAGGGCCTTTTGACGGTTGCCAAAGAGGGGAAGAAGAATATTTTTAACGGACGGATTTTGGAGATGGAAGGCCTTCCTGATGTCACTGTGGAACAGGCATTTGAACTGACAGATGCCACAGCAGAGCGATCTGCTGCCGGAGGGACTATGGCCCTGAGTGAGGAAAAAGTGGAGGAGTATTTGCGGAGCAATATGGCTCTTATGGAGAAAATGATCCGAGACGGATACCAGGATGCGGATGCCTTAAAGCGCCGTATTGAAGACTGCCAGAAATGGCTGGACAATCCTGTTCTTCTTCAAAGAGACCGAAATGCAGAATACACCGAGGTGCTTGAGATTGATCTGAGTGAGATCAAAGAGCCGATTGTGGCCTGCCCCAATGATCCGGATGATGTCAAGCTTTTATCTGAAGTATCAGGCGATCCTATCCATGAAGTGTTCATTGGGTCCTGCATGACCAATATCGGTCATTTTAGGGCCAGCGGAAAAGTTTTTGAAGGAGAGGACTATCTCAAAACCATGGTGTGGTTGACCCCACCCACTAAAATGGACCGGGCTCAGTTGAAAAAAGAAGGATACTATTCTCTCTACTCCAGTGTGGGAGCCCGGACAGAAATTCCAGGGTGTTCCTTGTGCATGGGAAATCAAGCCCGTGTCCGTCCGGATTCAACTGTTTTATCCACATCCACCCGGAATTTTGACAACCGCATGGGAGACAACACCCGAGTCTATCTTGGTTCTGCTGAGCTGGCTTCCATCACAGCGCTGAAGGGTGAACTGCCGGACAAAGAAACATATTTTTCCGTGTTTGATAAAAAGATCAAACCGCATCAAAAAGAGATCTACCGATATCTCCAGTTTGATAAAATGGAGAAATTGACTCTTGATTATGAGACAGAGATTGTTCAAAGTTAAAAGAGAGGACATTGGAAAATCTTGGAGTTGACTTGGCCGGAAAAAAGGAGAGGCTGATTTGAAAACAACCTTGCCTCTTGCTGAAAATAAATGGATAATGAAACATCGCCATTTTTTTAAATGAGTCAGGTAAAAAAGGAGTTGAGCCATATTGAAAAAAGATTATAAACGCTGGAAGACAAATCATTATTTAAGGGGGCTCAAAAAAATTGGGATCCAGGACCCTCATCACACCACGATCTCTGGAAAAGAAATAAAGGAGCTCTACACTCCTCACGATTTGAAAGATTTTGATTATGAGAAGGACCTTTCCTATCCCGGGGAATATCCTTATACCAGAGGAATTCATCCCACCATGTATCATGGAAGACTATGGACCATGCGCCAGTTTTCAGGATTCGGCAGTGCTGAGGACACCAATCAAAGATACAAGTATCTTTTGAAACAGGGACAAACAGGCCTGAGTGTGGCCTTTCACCTTCCCACTCTGATGGGAGTGGACTCTGATCATCCTCTGGCTATTGGCGAGATCGGAAAATGCGGAGTGGCCATTGATTCTCTGGCTGATATGGAAATTCTTTTTGACGGGATCCCTCTGGATAAAATCACCACATCTATGACCATCAATCCTCCGGCTGCTGTTTTATGGGCGATGTATATTGCTGTGGCTGAAAAACAGGGAGTGTCTCCTAAGGTGATATCAGGGACCATCCAAAATGATATATTGAAAGAATATATTGCCCAGAAGACTTTTGTTTTTCCTCCAGAACCTTCTATGAAGTTGATCGTGGATACCTTTGAATATGGATCCCAGAAAGTGCCCCGTTGGAACACCATATCCATTTCCGGGTACCACATCAGAGAAGCGGGTTCCACAGCAGTCCAGGAATTGGCTTTCACCCTTAGAGACGGGATTGAGTATGTGGAATGGGCTTTGAAAAGAGGATTGAATATTGATGATTTTGCTCCCAGGCTTTCCTTTTTCTTTAATTCTCATAATGATTTTTTTGAGGAAATCGCCAAATTCAGAGCAGCCAGGCGGATTTGGGCCAAAACCATGAGGGAGCGATTCAGAGCAAAAAACAAACGTTCATGGCTGCTTCGGTTCCACACACAGACGTCTGGAGTCTCTCTGATGGCCCAACAGCCATCCAACAATGTGGTTAGGGTTGCTATCCAGGCGCTGGCTGCGGTTCTCGGAGGAACCCAGTCACTCCATACTAATTCGCTGGATGAGACTTATGCTTTGCCTTCAGAGGAAGCGGTGACCATTGCCTTGAGAACTCAACAAATCATTGCCCATGAAAGCGGAGTGGTAAACACAATAGATCCTTTGGGAGGATCCTATTTCATAGAAAAATTGACCAATGAGATGCAAGAGCAAGCTGAAGATTACATAAAAAAGATTGATGATATGGGTGGAATGGTGAAGGCCATTGAGATGGGTTTTCCGCAAAAAGAAATTATTGACAGTTCCTATGAATACCAGAAAGCTCTGGAGAAAAAGGAAAAGACTGTGGTTGGTGTGAATGCTTTTCAAAGCGAACATGAGCCCATCAGTATTCTGGAGATCGATAAAGAGGTAGCGGACAAACAATTGGATCGGTTGAAAGAGGTCAAAAAATCACGGAACAATGTGAAAGTGAAAACAAGCTTAACTGATCTGAAAAAAGCGGCTCAAAATGACGAGAATCTGATGCCTTTTCTATTGGCTTGCGTGAAACAATACGCCACGTTAGGCGAAATCATGGATACCTTGGAAGAGGTGTATGGAAAATATCAGGAACCTGTGACTTACTGAGATGAGGAGACCAGACAAAAAAGGGAGAATCAAATGGCAGAAAGCAAAATAAGAGTCCTTGTTGCCAAACCAGGATTGGATGGTCATGACAGGGGAGCTAAAGTGATCTGCAGAGCTCTTCGGGATGCCGGATTTGAAGTGATCTACACTGGATTGAGACGGACTCCTGAAGAAATCGTGAGCTCTGCTATTCAGGAGGATGTGGATGTCATAGGTCTGAGCATCCTATCTGGAGCTCATAATGTATTGTTTCCAAAAATCATGGACCTGCTCAAGGATCAAGGAGGCAGTGAGATTAAAGTCATTGCCGGAGGAATCATTCCTGAGAACGACATCTCTGATCTCAAAAAAATGGGAATCGCTGAGGTGTTTCTTCCTGGAGCCTCCACTCAAAAAATTGTGGAGTGGATCAACAAGAATATCAAATAACTTGGACTGTAAAGGAAAATAATCTTGACATTGAATGTTAATTTTGGTACTCAGAGA
This sequence comes from Candidatus Aminicenantota bacterium, assembly GCA_014727835.1. Taxonomy (GTDB): domain Bacteria; phylum Acidobacteriota; class Aminicenantia; order Aminicenantales; family Aminicenantaceae; genus WJMT01. Next base: position 155,296 of record WJMT01000129.1, read on the forward strand.
GGGACTCATGCAAAAAAAATATCTATCTTTAATCATCATACCGCATAAAAAAGGCAAACAGAGAAATTTCACTGTTTCTAAAAAAGCTCTTCAGTTCACTGCAGGGCTGGCAGCGTTTGCTTTTATTCTTCTGACCCTCTTTCTCATCGATTATTTTCTCATGAACGGGACCCGGAGCAAATACAGACAAATGATGGTCGATTATGAGGAACAAGGACAACTCCTGACTCAATACAAAGAATCCATAGACAGCCTGAATTCCCGGATACAGGATTTTGAAAGATATGCAAAAAAACTGAATATCATGGCTGGTTTCAAAGCAGAAGACATGATCAAAGGAGAACCTGGAGTGGGGGGGAGCAGTGATGTTCCGCAGCAGGCGATCTCTGAAACTCAAACCGATCTATCCCGTTTGAACAAGTTAGGAGAAAAAGCTGAAGGCATCGATAAAAACTTTGATGTGCTGAATAATTTTTTTGAGAACCAGACTTTAGAACTGGCACAGACCCCCAGCATCATGCCCACTCAGGGCTATTGGTCTTCCAGTTATGGCTGGAGGGATGATCCGTTCACCGGTAAAAGGACTTTTCATCGGGGAGTGGATATCGCCACTCAAACAGGAAATCCAGTGATCGCCACTGCAGACGGCATTGTGATTCAAACAAAAAGTGACAAAATCGGCGGACGGACAGTTAAAATCAGCCATCCTAAAACAGGTTTTGTCACGGTTTACTGTCATCTCAGCAAATATCTTGTCAAACCAGGACAGAAAATAAAAAGAGGGGATACCATAGGATTGATCGGAAGCACTGGAAAAGCAAAAGGACCCCATGTGCATTATGAGGTCCGGCTTGATGGGAAATCTCTGAATCCTTGGTATTACATTCTCGACTACTGAATTCCTGGTTCATTCATCAAATCTGTATGCACCATCATCATACACATTGATGAAGATCCGTATAATTCCTGATGTTTCATTCATTACAAACATGATTATGACTTGAATTCATGTGATGATTTTTCTCTTTGTGTGCATACAGATTTGACCTTACAGGCGAACCGATCTCACCGCATCTGCGTCGTTACGAGACATTCGAAGTGAAGGACCACGTCTTCATGTCTCGTGCCTCGCATCTGCGGCAATCTCGGTTCGTGAATATTCCAGGATTTGCTGGTTCATTCATCAAATCTGTATGCACCATCATCATAC
>WJMT01000130.1 GCA_014727835.1 Candidatus Aminicenantota bacterium
AAAGTCAGATTCTGAGCGTCCTTGGGATCATTGCAGGCTGATCCGAATGCAGCCAAAATCGAACCCACCATGACGATCTCCATAACGAGGAAGGCAAAAAACCAGGGAATCACATGAAAAGGAATCAGATCTGTCCATCCAACCCTTCCCATGAAAAAAACGCCGCCGGCAACATAAACCAGCGCTCCGGTCAAAGAAACGAGCAGGCCCCCTAATACTTTTCCCGCCATAAATTGATGGGGCTGGAGACTGCCCAGGAGAACTTCGGCTATGCGCTGGGTTTTTTCCTCCATTGTGCTCTGGAGAAGGGGCATGGCCCCCATCATCACAAGCATGAACATAAGGAAAAAAAGCACTACCGGCACAAGAATAGCCTCAGCTTCGCCGGTTTTTCTGGCTTCCTTGATGGCACCGGTCTCTTGATCCACAGATACCAATCCCATGGCATCCACCTGAATCCAGGTCATGATCTCGTCGGCTTTGGGGCCTTCGATCCCCTCCTCTGACAAGCGGATCTTTCGGAGAAATGGATTGATGGTGTTGTTCAGCCAGTTGCGGACGCTGTCGATAGGCGCATTTTTGGCGTGATATTTGATCTGGAATGTGCTCGGGTCTTCTTTGGGATGAAGCACATTTTGGCCGATCTCTAAAAAGGCATGGATCTCCCCTTTGCGTATGCGGCCGGAAAGCTCCAGCCTCTGGGCCTGCGGATCTGTGACATCCGGCTTGGCCTTTTCGAACAAATAAGCAGGCTGGACTTTTTTCCCGGTTTCTTTGTCAAATACAGCGGCTGCGTTGCGTTCTTCAGCAGCCTTCATGACCCTATCCGCCACGATTCCGGACCGATCCAGGATAACCACACGTTTATCCTTGGTGTCCACCTGGCCCTGAAGGAGATACATGGCAATGCCGCTTCCTCCCATCAGCACCGGCATGAGGACCAGCATGATGATGAATCCTTTTGTTTTGACTGCTGCCAGATATTCCCGTTTTATGAATCTCAGAGTTTTACGCATCGACATGCTCCTTGGCTTCGGGCCCGGCGATTCTCAGGAAAATGTCATAGAGCGTGGGTGTGGCCAGTTCAAAGCTGTAGACTTGAGTGCGGGACATGATCTGCCTCATTACTTCCTGATGATCGAATCCTGCACGTATGCGCAGCTCCTGGAGTTTTCCGAAGTCTGTGATCCTGTCCACGCCTTTGAGTTTGTCCAGGGCGGATCTCCCTCCCTCTGTTCGGATGCGGAGGGTATCGCTTCCGTATGTCTCCTGGATGGAGGCTAAAGTTCCATCCAGGACTTTTTGTCCCTTGAATATCATGAATATGAAGTCGCACATTTTTTCAGCCACATTCATGTCATGGGTGCTGAAGATCACGGTGGATCCCTTGGTCCGGAGGTCCAGAACAGCATCTTTGATCACTTCCACATTGACCGGGTCCAGACCGGTAAAAGGCTCATCCAGGATGATAAGCTCGGGCCTGGCCACAATGGTGGAGATAAACTGAACCTTCTGTCCCATCCCTTTGCTCAGGGTTTCGATTTTTTTTGCGGCCCAATCACTGAGTTCCAGCCGCTCAAGCCAGTAGTCCACGTCTTTGTCCACTTTGTGCCCGCTTTTGAGTTCCCCGTAAAACTTGAGGAGGTCGCGCACCTTCATCTTTTTGTACATCCCTCTCTCTTCAGGAAGATAGCCGATGCGGTCCGTGCTGGTCCCTTTCATTTCCTCACCGAATGTTCGGATGGTTCCTGAATCCGGATAGAAAATGTTCATGATCATCCGCAGAGTGGTGGTTTTCCCTGAGCCGTTGGGCCCGATAAAACCGTAAATACACCCTTTGGGAACATTGAGGGAGAGTTCATCCACAGCAGTGATCCGGCCGAAGGTCTTTGTCACTTTTTCGATTTCAACAACATTCATTTTTTTCTCCGTTTTCTATATGGTATATACGAATACCTTGGGCGGGGGTTTTAGTCAATAGGCATCTGTCCTATTCTGATGGAAAACTCACCTGCTTCCGTGTGATTGGCGCTCTCATTGACAATCACAGGCAATTGATGTTCAGTGAATGAGGGTTCTGAATGTGAATGAGGGTGTGAATGAGTATGTCGCGAATGAGGTTAGTCGCGAATGAGCGAATGAGGGGTCGCACCGCAGGAATTTCTTTATTATCAATAACATCACCTCTATTTTACCCAAAAAAACAGCCTTAAAAGAGATTTTAACGGGGGGGTAATACTGCGTTTAAGAGCCCAGTGACAAACACAACAATCAGGTTGTCTCAGAGCTTGTTTTTACCCCCCTCTTAAAACTGGCCTCTAAGGCCAAAAAACACCCCTTTAAAATGGTTATCTTATTGATACTAATATAGTTGCTGCGGTCCGATAATCATCTAGAAGGCGGCCTCAACAAGAGATTTGGTAAGGTGGTAAAATTGTCTTCACAAAGGAGGTTATCGAATGAGATATTTCATTGGATTGGATGTTCATTCCAACAACACTGTCATCGCCGTCCTGGATGATAAAGGCAAACGCGTCTACAGCCGGAGAGTGAAAAATTTCATCAAATTTGTTTTGGAGGAGCTTAAGTCATTTAAGGACAAGGTTCAATCAATCGCCTTGGAATCTACATATAACTGGTACTGGCTCGCAGATGGTTTGATAGAGGCGGGATACGAGGTCCATCTGGCTAATCCTTCAGCTAACAAGCAGTATGAAGGAATAAAGCACACCAATGACTTCAGCGATGCTTTTTTTCTGGCTGAGCTTTTGCGTTTGGGCATATTAAAGGAAGGTTATATTTATCCCAGAAGGGAAAGAGCCATCAGAGATCTTTTAAGAAGACGACTGATGTTAGTCCGGCAGAGAACAGCTCATATTTTATCCTTCCAGAGTCTTTATAACAGAGTCAAAGGATGCAGTTTTGGTGGGGTCATGTATGTCAAAAGACTTAAAGAAGATGAGATGGATGATTATTTTGAAGACCAAGATTTTGCTCTTGCGGCAAAGGCAAACATTGCTTCGATTCACTTTCTAACCCAACGGATCAAGGAGGTAGAAAAGATTGTACTCAAGAAGATGGAGATCTTACCTGAGTTTGAAAAACTCAAGACTGTAACGGGTATCGGTAATATCTTAGCCTTGACCATCATGCTTGAGACAGGAGACATAAGACGTTTCCCTAAAGTCGGAAACTATGCTTCCTACTGCCGATGTGTCCCGAGTGAAAGATCTTCCAATAAGAAAAAGAAAGGAGAGAACAATAGAAAAAACGGCAATAGATACCTCGCATGGGCTTATGTGGAAGCCGCTAACTTTGCCACACGTTAATGCTCCAAAGCCAAACGCTTTTACCAGCGAAAATCAGCTAAAACCAATAACATCGTTGCCACGAAAGCCTTGGCTCATAAACTGGTTAGGGCTTCCTATTTCGTCATGCGCGATAGAGTCGACTATGAACCTGAAAAACTTTTTGGATAATACGGCTGCGGCAGAGAACCGAATTAGGGGTTGGTCCGAAACCACCGGTCTGATTGGCCTCCTGCCGCATCCGCTTTTGTGAGTAATAATGTTAAAAAACTCTTTTGCCCATGTCATGAGCCACCCGGGGCTGGAACCAAACCACCGGTCTGTTATCCCACTCTCTTGGACATGCCATGGTACCGATTGTTTTCTGGGGCACCTTAAAATGCCAGGGGCATCTCAATGCCTTGATCCCAATGGGTGACTGAAGCAGAAGATTCTGCAGCCTATTATCATGAAATAACGGGCGCATCCGAGTCTTCAACATTATCTCACTTATACTTTGTAATGATAATATAATTAAAATGAATGATTTTGTCTATTCTCTTGACAG
>WJMT01000019.1 GCA_014727835.1 Candidatus Aminicenantota bacterium
GTCTGATTCCTTCATCACGGGGAGAGGTCCGGGTTCTTCCTCCCACTTATGATAAACTGCCCGGTTCAGGTCTGACCGCCGGCGTTTTGGCCTGGGAACCTCAGGAGAAAGGGCTTTACTACAGTGAAATGCATCGAACAGAAACTGAGCTGTTTTTTATGCCTGTTGACGGAAGCGCCTATCAAAAAGTAGAGACTTGGCCCGGTGTGAAAAGCGGCTTTCATCTAAGACCTGATTTAAAAGCCATGGTCTTCACCGCTCAAAATTTCACCCAGGCGCCGGAAGTTTATGTGTCCCATGAGGGAAAAGAGCCCCGGAAAATAACTTCGCTGAATGATTTCTTAAAAGACATGCCGTTTTCCAAAAGCCGGGTCATCCAGTGGCCCAGTTTTGACGGAGAAGAGATCGAGGGGATTCTTCATTTTCCTCTTAATCATAAACAAGGCGAAAAATTTCCTCTTCTGGTTCGTGTTCACGGCGGCCCCACATCCGCTTTTCTGAGCTCTTTCTCAGCCGATAATCAGGTTTTCACAAACAAAGGTTTTGGTGTGCTGGAGGTCAATTTCAGAGGGAGCGCGGCTTACGGAAAGGATTTTCGTTTTGACAATCTCGGAGACTGGGGAGGCAAAGATGTCCAGGATGTTTTGTACGGTGTGGACTTTATGGTCCGAAAAGGATGGGCTGATAAAGACCGGCTGGGGATCTTTGGATGGAGCTACGGAGGATTCTTGACCTCTATCACTATCTCAAAATCCAGGCGGTTCAAAGCTGCGGTGGAAGGTGCCGGGTTAACGGACCTGGTGAGCTTTGCAGGGACCACGGATATCATTGGATTCATCCCCAGTTTTATGCAGAGCGAATTCTGGGAGGCTGAGGAACTCTGGCGGGACCGGTCAGCGGTGATGCACGCGGATGAGATCACCACCCCTCTTTTGATCATTCACGGAGAACATGATGCCCGGGTGCCCACGGGTCAGGGTTATGAATTCTATCAGGGATTGAAACGAGCCGGGAAAAAAGTGAAAATGGCGGTTATTCCCAGAAGCGGTCACGGGCCCGGTGAACCCAAGCTGGCCCGGGAGGTGATGAAGCTTCAGCTGGAGTGGTTCACTCAATATCTTCACTGACGGGTGTTCTCTCCAGGAGGAGCGTTTCGGGCCATGTGATCAGCCATAACTTGTTCCATCTCTCCGAAGGAACAGTCATAGGGAGACCATCCGTGTCCCCGCAGATCAGATGGAGCTTTCCCTTTACCAGATATCCAGCTGCTGTCCGGACCGGCCATGGGTTCCCAGCCCAACTTCCAGTTGATATTCAGCTTTGGATGTTCTTCGGAGCAGGGGGCATCACTTTAATCATAGCCCTTCTTACAGTGATCTATCAGTCCATAAAGGCGGTTCTTCAAAAAATCCAGTCGAGTCATTGAAGTGTGAATAAAGACGCTAGTTTTAAGGATAAGATTTTGGTTTTTTGGCTGCTGCTGATTTTCCCTCCATTTCACCAAATTTCCCCCTCTAAGCGACTTCATCAACCATCATACACACAAAACACACGTCTGGTCACAAGAAACCCACCAAAAAGGAAAGGACATGTTTCCACTGCCTCCGAAGAGACAGGCCTCGATCATATGATCTCCAACTCATCCTTGCTGGGAAGTTCCGGAAATTCAGCATGAGGTTCCTGCTGGTACCACACCGCCACAGATGAAATGTCATCCTGAAGAGGAAGATATCGTCCACCGGAGCGCCATCCCAATGCCTGGATGGTAACCTTCAGGTCTTTTTCAAACCGCACCGGGTCCATGATGTGCCAGCGGTAAAGGCCGAAGCGCTGCTGAGACTGCCACTGTCCGTCAGGACTGATCACTTGGGGCATCCCGGCATAAGGAGTGGTGTATTCCTTATATTTTCCACTGGCCGTGAATCCGTAAGAGCCGCAGAAATAGTCTTCAGTCCCTGTGCCGCAGATAGTGGGAAATTCCTTGTCTCCGTCCATGTAGAATTTGATTTCACCTTCTCCCCACCAGCCCGTGTTGTTGGACTGCCAGCACATGTAGGTGCCCACATAATGGCCCCATCCTTTGATTCCATCCACAATGGTGTAAACGGATTTGTAAGGAACCGGATTGGTGCGCCGGAACTGGGCATGGAAATAGGCCGCATCCTCAGGTACATCAGTCAGAGTGTAATTGATCTGATAGTAGAGAGTCATTTTTTCATCAGCTAAGTTTTCCATGGTGATTTTGCAGGATTTGCGGAACGGCATCACCCAGTAGGAGTTCAGACCGCTTCCCGGATTCACACAGATGGGAAGGGAAGAGACCTGGGCAAATTTCCCCCATCCGCAGGCAAAAAAGTCTCCTACCGGAACTTCCACAGAAGGCTCTTTCTCGCCGTCCCAGTAAAACCGCAGGATAGAGAACCGCCAGTTTCCGGACGGGGTCATCCAGATCTGCTGGATGGCTCCAGGTCCTTCAATCTCAGCCAGCACAAAGGTCTCTTTTGACTGGATGTGCACATAGGGGGAGACTTTCCATCCCTGGCCCAGGTCGCGGGCTGCATTCATGGCTGGCCCATCCACAGACATGCCGCCTTTTCCTTTTTCCCCGGTGAAATTTTCTGGGCTGATGGAACGGGATTTCGCATGAGACAGGCGGTACAGATTGCCCAAATTCAGGTACAAACCATTAAAAAGTTTCTCTTCAGCTGCATAGACCAGCAGAGTGGTCAGCACAAAGAAAACAATGAGTGTGATCCATGATTTTTTCATGTATGCCCTCCTAAACATTGTTGGAATGGTTTATTTCTATTGTAAATTTGAGTTTTTTTTGGTCAAGAAAAAGTTTGATGGTGAAGGCTATAAAGGGAAAAGAGAAAAGACACAAGTCATATAATATTGATTTGATAGTTTTGTATTGGATAAAGCTTGATGTATATTAACATAGAAGACACTTAAGGAGTGAAGCGTGAAAGAAACCGGAAAGATCAATTATGTTGAATTCCCTTCACGGGACATCAAAGCTGCAAAGAAATTTTTCTCATCAGTCTTTGGTTGGAGTTTTATGGATTATGGTTCTGAATATACGGCCTTTGATAAAGACAATGCAGGATTAGATGGGGGATTTTTCAAGTCGGATATGACTCCCAGCACTGACAAAGGGAGCGCCCTTGTTATTCTTTACAGCCGTGAGCTTGAAAAAACACAGGAAGAAATTGAAAAGGCGGGCGGAACAATTGTGAAGCCGATTTTCTCATTTCCTGGAGGCCGCCGTTTTCATTTTACTGATCCTAGCGGAAATGAATTTGCTGTATGGTCTGATATCAACGCATAGCATTGCCCTCCATTTCTTTATTATTCTGCTGAAAATGAGTGAGATAGGGGAATTACATCATAAAATCAGTTTGCTGTCGCAGCTGAGAAGACGGTTTTGATTGACTGCAATCGAGGTTGATGTGTATTATGTGCCATAGAGCTGCCTGAAATTTCAAAATTTGGAAAAACTGAAAAAAAGGAGGAGCGATGAGAGAGAAAAGATTGTTTTTGCTGATTTTCTTGTTGTGTTTTTTTTGTACCCTTTCCTTTTCACAGACTGACATCCGTTTTGACGATCATTTCACGGATGAAACCATGCGGGTGGATTATTTCCAAACCGGAGATGCCCACGAGCTTTTTTTCAGCATTGACCAGATCTACAGGCAGGACGGCTGGGCCGGCAATCCGGAAAATCTTATCGATCGTTCCAACAGCGGAATGTACTTTCTCAAAGTGTACTCCATTTCTTCCAACAAACTCATATATTCCCGAGGATTTGCCACCATCTTTGGTGAGTACTGCACCACTGATCCGGCTCACAAAGGAATCAAAAAGACCTTTCATCAAACCCTGCTTGTGCCTTTTCCCAAATCCCCAGTTCTGTTTGTGATCGAAGGCAGAGACTCCAGCCAGCAGAACCTCCTCCGCCCTGTGTTCTCCACTGTAGTCGATCCTACGGATGTGAACATCATTCATCACACTCCCTGTCCTGACAACAGGGTCTTCACGCTGATTGAAAACGGCCATCCGCATGACAAAGTGGACCTTTTGTTTGCGGCTGAAGGATACACGGATCAAGATGCTGAAAAATTCCAAAAAGATATGGCCCGCCTTACCAAGGTCCTTTTCAGTACTGAACCGTTCAAATCCCAAAAACAGCGTTTCAATGTGCGAGGTGTTTTCCGGGCTTCTTCTGAATCAGGAGTGGACCAACCGCATAAAGGAATTTTTCGAAACACGGCTGTGAGTGCATCCTTCAATGCTTTGGACCTTCCGCGTTATCTTTTGATTGACGATAACAAAGCTCTGCGGGATATGGCCTCCAGCGCTCCCTATGATACGGTTATTGTCATTGCTGACAGCGAACGCTACGGCGGGGGCGGTATTTACAACGACTACACCATGACCACTGTGGATCACAAGAGAAGCGAGGAGGTGTTTATGCATGAGTTCGGCCATGGTTTTGGAAATCTGGCAGATGAATATTTCACCTCCATTGTTTCCTACAATGAATTCTACCCTCCGGGTATAGAACCCCATGAACCCAATATCACAGCTCTCCTAGATACGGACCACATCAAATGGGGGCATTTGCTGACACCGGGGATTCCGATTCCCACCCCATGGGGCCAGGAGGAAATGGAACATCTGCGAGAGGAAAGAGATGCGACCCTTGCTGAACTTCAGTCCAAAATCGAGAATCTGAAGCAAAATCAAACGGATTCTGAAGAAGTCAAAGCTCTCCAAGACAAAATAGAAGAAACCAAAAAATCATTCCGGGATCAGATCGAACAAATCAGAGAAAAATATCAAAGTTTATATAAAGGGAAAATCGGGATTTTTGAGGGAGCCGGTTATACTCCCAAAGGTCTGTACAGGTCTGAAGTGCGGGTGGGGATGTTCTATCAGGGATCCTATGGAAAAGTCAGTGAAGAGGCCTTGCTCAAGCAGATCCTTGACCTCAGCCGCTGAGATGAAGGCCGTTAAAGGAGAAGCCTCATTTGATTTCAATTCAAATGCAATGTGATCATTCCGGATTGATGGTATTGACCACATCTTTGATGGTGGTCAGGACAGCAAAACCATAGGACAAGTTCAGCAAAGATGCTTCATGCATGGCGTGGTTAAAGGTGGCGGTCCCGTCTTTCACAAAATAGACCTCAAAACCTCTCATAAAGGCACTGCGGGCTGTGGTCTCGCAGCACAGGTTTGTCAACACACCGCAGATGACCACCTGGCGAACACCTTTGGAGTGCAGGATTTTTTCCAGATCCGTATGGAGAAAACCATCATACTGGTGCTTGATCACAGTAGTATCTTGGTTGGGTTCAAGGACCTCTGCTACTTCACTCATTGGGTCCTCTTCTCTGATCTTTTCGCTCCACCAGCGGAGCATGAGATTGTCCTCATCGTCAGAATCGATATGGCGGGTGAAAATGATGGGGCGGTTGTTTTCGTGGAAACAGTCCACAAGGACCTTCAGTTTTTGAGCGAGCTTGTCTGAGTCGGGGACGAAAAAGCTGCTTTCCGGGTCGCAGAAATGACGCTGCATGTCTATGACAAGCAGAGCAGCTTTGTCTTTTTGAATCTTGAATTCTTCGCGCATGGTTTTGTTGTCCCGGATGATAAATCATGACTTGATGAGCTGTCAAGTTGGAAATGAAGAGAGATTTTTTTCTCCTACTCGTAGCGCAGAGCGTCCACAGGATTGGCGCGGGCAGCTTTGACTGCCTGCCATCCGATCGTTACTCCTGCTAAAAGCAGAGCCGAGGCACCAACAGATAGAAATATTTCGATCCCGGGTACTGTTCGGATAGCAAACCCTTTGAGAATTTCTTTAGACGCAAAGTATCCTATGGGCCATGCGATGATATTGGCCACTATCACCCAACGGAGGAAGTCTCTGGTCATGTCAAGAATGATGTTTTTCTCTCCGGCTCCCAAAACCTTGCGGATGCCGATCTCTCTGGTCCGGCGTTCAGCCATAAAAGATGCCAGTCCTAAAAGACCCAGACAGGAAATGAAAACAGATAATCCTGTGAAAGAATTGAACACCACCAGCATCCTCTGCTCCTCGCGATAGAGTTCAGCGTAAGCTTCGTCCAAGAATTGATATTCAAGGGGGGAGACAGGATCAAATTTTTTCCATGTCTTCCGGATTCCGGCTATCGTATCCGCAACATTATCTCCTCTGATCTTGACCAGGATCAATCCTCTGTCTCCGGCTGTGGGTATGTCTGTGATATAAAAGATGCGGGGGTCGACATCATGATGGAGGGACCGGAAGTGAGCATCCCGGACCACACCGATTATAGTAAAGGTATCCTCTCTTGATACGGAGAACCACTTTCCCACGGGCTCATCGATCCCCATGGCTCTAACTGCGGATTGATTCAGAATCAGGGCACTGTCTTTGTCTGAGATATGCTGTCTGGAAAAGACCCGGCCTTCCATTAGATCCAGGTCCAGGGTTTTGAAAAAATCATAATCCACTCCGGAGTAGATCATATCCAGATCTTCTCGGCCTTTACGTCCCTCCCAGTCAAAATTTCCGGAACTGCGGGAGGTCGTTTTGCTGAACGGGTAGCGTTCAGCCGTAACTGATAGGACATTGGGATTCTGAAGCAGTTCGTTCTTAAAGGAGCTGTATTGAGGAGAGATCTTTCCCTTGATTGGCAGTTGAATGATGTTTTCCTTATTGAATCCAAGGTCGGAACGGGAAATGAAGTGGAGCTGTTTGGCAAGGGTCACTGTTCCGATAAGAAGGATAATGGTCAGACTGAATTGAAAGACAACCAGTATCCTTCGGAAGTTCACTCCTCCTTTTTTGGGATGCCCCTTTCTTTTTAATGTCATTAAAGGATTGAGCCTGGAGAGAAAAACAGCCGGGTATCCTCCGGCTAGAAAACCGGTAACTAAAAATAGAACAATCATGCCAATGAGAAAATCTGCCTGAGCCAGATTCAAGGGCATGTGTTTATTGCTCAGTCGGTTGAGAAAAGGGAGCAGGAGAAAGGACAGGACCAGGCTTAGGGAAAAAGCCAGACCGGTCATGAAAAAAGACTCTCCCAGGAACCGACAGATAAGATGACCCTGGGTTGCTCCAACAGTCTTCCGCAGACCGATTTCCTTAAACCTTAATGAGGAACGGGCTGTTGAGAGGTTAATAAAATTGATACAGGCAATCAAAAGCACGAAAACAGCAATGGCAGAAAAAAGAAAAACAGTTCTGCGGTCACCAAGCAGTACGGTTTCTCTTTGGTAAGTCCTGGCATCCAAATGGACCCTGGATAGAGGCTGAAGCCTGAAAGAAGCCCCATCAAGAACCTGGGGGCATTGGTTGTCCTGTGCCAATCCGGTTATCTTTGCCCCTACTTCCACAGGGTCTGCATCTGAATGGAGGAGAACAAAGGTGTTGAAATTAAAGGCACCCCAATGGGTTCCGTAGTTGGACAATTCTTTGATGAAGGCAAAGGAGCTGACATAATCAAAGCGAAGGGTGGAATTTCGTGGTGGATCTGCAATAACTCCCTGGATTACAGCGGGTTTCCCCTCGACCTCAATCACTTGACCCATGGGTTCCTCATCACCGAAGTATTTCATAGCAAGATTTTCAGTGATCACGATATCAGAAGGCATAGAAAAAGCTGCATCAGAGTCTCCTTTTAAAAAACGGAAGGAAAAGACATTGAACAGGGAGGGATCTGCAATAACTCCCTTGTTTTCATAAAAGGCTTTCTCCTGATAGCGGAAGACCTGGCGGCTGTGATCGCTGATCCGGACTGTGTCCTCAACTTCAGGAATGTGTTCCTTCACAGCTTCTCCCAAAGGTTGGGGAGTTCCCTCCATACCTTCCCAGCTGTATTTGTTCCAATCGGCGACAATACGGTAAATATTTTCGTGATTTTGATGGAACCGATCAAAACTCAGTTCATATCGGACCCAGAGTAGGATCAGAGCGCAGCACGCCATCCCAGCAGCTAAGCCAAATATATTGATGAACGCATGCAGTTTTTGTTTTTTTATACTTCGAAAAACAGTTTTAATGATGTTGATGAACATGGTTACCTCCGGGATATGCCTGTCCCGGCATGAAGCCGGGACAGGATAGTGAAAAATTTAGGGTTGTCTCTTAATGACCTTGTATTTTGTTGGATCGTCAGTGGGAACATGGATCTCGTCTCCGTAAACAATATCTCCGTCAGAGTTGATCAATGCTGCCTGACGGGCTATGAATTGGCGTTCTTCTCGAACGAGCAGGATTTGCCCGATGAGGATCCAGTCCTGACCCTTGTAGCTTTGTTCCGCCTGAGAAAGGCTGAAGTCCCATTTGTCATTGGAACTCAGTGAAGGACTGGAATTAAGGGTTGTCTTGATCGTCCAGCCCTGCACATTGGTGCTGATGGAATGGTAGATACCACGAGTGCGGCTCTCGTCTGCCGGAAGAAGCTGTTCCTTTTCCAGTGTTTTGCCTTTCAGGATCTGGAAAGAACTCGGGTCTTTGAGAGGAACCAAAATCACACCCTGTGCTGTGACTTTTCTGTCAGGATCAGCAAGAAACGCTCCGTATCCGATAAGGCATTCCTTGTTTTTCAGCCAGATGATGTCTCCCAAAAGGGTCCATACATTTTCCTTTTCCGAAAAAACAGCTTTTGCCTGTCCGAAATTGACCAAGTTTTTTTGAAACTCTTCTATAGAAAAATATTTACGAGCTGTGTGGACCTGTATATGGGGTTTTAAGTTAAAAACAGCGCGGACCTCCAGTTTGCCGTGATCATCTGTTCCTTTTTCAAATGGGTCTTCGATATCCTGAGGAGCGGCTTTTTTTAGGATTTCTTTGATTTCCTTTGTATCAGCTGTAAGTGTGGGTGCTGACACAGGTTGTGTGATTTCTGGTTCGAGAGGCATGAATTGGAGTGTAACAAGGGACAGTTTGTCGCTGCTTCGCATGATAATCAGTTTGCTATCCCCTGGATTCAGCTGGAAGGAAATATCCTGTTTTCTGTTGGTCTTCCGGTTCCGGAATTCAACTTCTCCTTGGATGAGATCTTCGGATATTTTGAGTTTGTCCGGTTTGATCCATATCTGGTAATCCCCTGCCCTGTGGGTGATAATGATGTTCTCTCCACCCCATGAGATTCCGTAGGCGGGAATCGAACCGTTAGCTGAGCTGATAAATGGAGAGACCTCGTCATCAAAAACCTGCCTTGCAGCATTCAATAGATCCTTTTGGTCCAGCGGACCGGAAGTGCTCAAGGAAATGGTTTTGAGACTGTGTTCCGGGAAATCGGTGAACTGGGTTTTGTCAAGAAGACGGCTGCTGTAAACAGAGTAACTCAGGAGAACGGGAATCTGGCGGGCTCTGACTTTCTCGATCCATGCTTCTGCTTCTGTGCGGACTCTCTTATCTTTGTCCGAACGGGCAGCCTGTTCTAAAAAAGGCACGGCTTGATCTGGGAAGAAGCGGCCCAGTAGGGACACCACCTGTTTCCTGATTCCGGGATCAGGGTCTGCTTCAAGGACCTGCTTGAAGATGGGCAGCACATAATCCGGATCCATGTCAGATAGCGAAAGAAGCGCCAGGAGTTTGATTTCTTTTTCATTCTTTTTCTGGGTTTTGACCGCTTCATCAATATAGGTTTTGTATTCTTCCTCTCCGCTCAGCACAAGCTGGCTGGCGATTTCAAGACGAAGAGTCAGAGCATCATCCCGCCAGAGGCTCTCAGGGAACTTTCTAAGAATTTCATTTGTTTTTTGAATAGCTTGTTTTTTGAGAGAGAGAATGCTGGTTTCTCCTTCTGTTCGCTCGGATAGATGATTCAAGCTTTGAGCCAGCCAGTAAAGGGCTTCGTCCTGATAAGGGCTTTCAGGAAAATCTTTAAGGTACCTTTCAAATTGCGTCCGGGCTTTGTCCCATTGTCTTTTAAAGACATGTTCCTTGGCCGTGAAAAAGAGATCTATTTCTTTGCCCTGGTAAAGAGCCGAGCTATTTTCGCCGGCTAACTTCTCCTCTATAAAGCCATCATGGTAATTGTTCAAAGCCACAGCCTGAACAATGGTTATTCCCCAAATCAGAATCCATCCACAAGTGATGTGTTTTCCGAATTTTTTCATAATAACCTCCAATTTAGATAGATGATTTTTCAGTGATGAGCTCTTTCAACTTGAGAGAAATGTTTTTTTCCTGAATCATGCGGGCCAAGTGCAGGGCCACTTTCTGATCTCCGGCTTCCAGATTGCTCATGGAGACCAAGATGAATTCCATATCCTGAAGGAGCTCCAGTCTTTCGGTATTCCCATTGTGTGAAGCAAGCTCCTTGAGAAGACGGGTTTGAAAAAGGATATCTCTGATGATTTCTTTTTCAAGGCGCTGGATTCTGTGCGGAGTTTCTTTTTTGTCTTGGTTGATGAAATTAACCAAAAAAGGATTCAGATGATCGGCATAAGAGGCGAGTGAGAGGGGAGTCGCAGATTCCAGAGGGGATCCCTTTTGTTGGGTTTTCAGAACTTCCTTTCCGGCAAAATAACCCAGGATGAAAACAATCAAGAGGGAGGAGGCGACAAGAACCCATTTTTGTACAGGCAGGATCCTGGGAAACCGTCTGCGGTTGAGAACCTTTTCAGAGATAACCTCCCAGGATTTTGTCAAATCCGGAGAAGGGATCTCTCTCTCCTTTAAACTAAAGCCCATGAGAAGAGCTGATTTTTCGTAAAGGCGCGAGCATTCAGGACACTCCTTAAGGTGGGACTCAAGTTCTTGCTTTTGGCCTGCTGTCAGCTGGCCGTAGATACCGATAGTGATGAGGTTTTTCGTTTCTTGGCATTTCATGGTTTCCTCCAAATGGGTTCCAGTGTTTTTCGAAGCTTTTTAAGAGCCCGAGAAATATGGGTCTTGACATTGCTCTGGCTGCATTGCAAAGTTTGAGCGATATTCTTGATGTCCATGTGCTGGCTGTACCGCATTTCAAAAATGAGGTGCTGTTTTGGGGAAAGGGATGACAAAGCGTTATGGATATGCTGGCCCACTTGCTTGCTTTCCATTTTATCTACAGGTGAATGATCCGAGGATTGAATAACCTGCAGGACATCGGAGAGAGAGACCTGACTGTGTCGCTTTTTGCGCCTCTGTTTTCTTAAGTGATCTAGTGTGTAGTTGATACAGATGGTGTTGAGCCATGAAGAGAACCTGTTCTTTGGGTTGACGCGTAAAGTGTGGATATTCTTGAAAGCTTTGATAAATGTCTCCTGCAGGATGTCTTCAGCGTCTGATTGGGATCTGGTGTAGCGATAGGCAATTCGAAAGATTCTCTCTCCATGCTCTCTGTACAACTGACTAAAGGCTTCAGGATTTCCATCTTTGGCCATAATAATATTCATGTGATCGTTCATATGCGGTCCTTTGGGCTCATCATTCATCCTATGGAACGCTGCTTTATCCCGAAAGGTCTACAAAAAAATGAATTTTATGGGAAATATTCATAACTATAGGTATAGTATCTTTATAGTAAGAAAAAAAATCAAATGGGAGTCGATGGGATGGTTTTCTATTCGTAGCGCAGAGCGTCCACAGGATCAGTACGGGCTGTTGTCATGATTTTAAACAGGATTGAACTAATGATCACGAAAGTTGTGATCATGATTCCTATAAGAAAGGGCCAAAAGTCCAGCTTGATTCTATAGGCAAAGTTTTGAAGCCATTCATGCAAAAGAAAATAGGTCACAGGACAGGCCAACATGACAGCAGCACCGATCAAGGCCAAAAAATCTTTTGACATGAGAGTCAGAATGGAGCCTTCGCTGGCTCCCAGGACTTTACGGATGCCGATTTCTTTGGTCCGGCGGGTCAATGCCAGGGAAATCAAACCAAAAGCTCCCATACAGGCGATAAGAACAGCTAAAGCGATTCCCGTTAGAATAGAAGAAGAAGCCGGATCGCTTTGGATGGTCAGCCATTCCCGGATTTCGGTGTTCAGATACATGTCTGGTAAAGGCATGAGTTTGACTGGTCTTTGTGATGAACCGAAATGGTTCCGGCCTGATATGCTTCTGTCTTTGAAATAATCTTTAAAAAAAGCCAGCAGCCGTGATTCCATGTCTTTCCGAGTGATTCCCTCTTCAAGCAGAGCATAGGTGTAGACATTGTTTGCTCCCCATTTTCGTGACCACTGACCACGGTTTTGGTGATGGATGAGAAAATCAAAACGCATGCTGGAGGATTTGGGAAGACGGACAATGCTTTTCACATAAAAAGATTTTTCTCCATTTCGAAGCTGGACGCTTACCTCCCGGCCTATAGGATCCTGGTCGCTGAACAGATTTTCTGCCATGGAACAGGTGATCACCATGGATGAGGGATCGCTGAGAGCTGTTTCTCTTTCTCCTGACACATGAGGAAACGAGAAAATACTGAGAAAATTCGGATCCACATGAAATCCCCTCATCATTAAAATGCGTTCCTGAGAGCGGACCGGAGTGCCGTCCTTAATGTCCCATCCGTAAACTCGGGCTATGCGGTCAATACCAGGGATCGACTCAGCGATAGTAGGAGCCAGGACAGGAGGAGTTGATCCTGAAGCTTTCCGGGCACTGGTCCCAGTCTGATGATACAGCAGATGAATGCGGTCAGCATTCTCATGAAACCGATCAAAGGACCGCTCATGCCGGACGAAAATCAAAGCCAGGATGCAGAACATCAGACTCACGGCCAGTCCGGTGATGTTGATCAATGAATGTCCCTTGAAGCGAAGAAGATTTCTCCAGGCCACTTTAAAGTGATTTTTGATCATGGGTAACTCCTTTAAGATTCTTTTTATTCCCAATAGGTCAAACCCATCCGGAAAACAATCCCTTTTTGCAGCGGCTCTCCTTCCAGAAAACCAGCTGTTTTGTACCCCAGCTCCAACAGCACACCGATACCCAAAGATTTGATGTTTTTGAGATGACCGGTCAAAACAGCGGATCCTCCCCAGCCGTGGTGTCTCACAAATCCCTCACCATTTCCCAAAATCAGTTCAGGCTGATTCCAGAAGTTAATCCGGCTGTCCAGGCAAAAATTTTTTCTGTCCAGCAGGTTCAAGCATTCCCATCCCATTCCCCAGAACTGGTGAAATGTGGACTCTCCGATGCGGAGAGACAAAATATGCAGCCGCTTGCCTTTTTTTATGTAGTTCTCTTGGATGAATTCTGTTCCATAAGGAGTGAGCCCTATTCTGAGAGAGGGAAGATACTTGAGTCCCCTTATTCGGATCATAGGAATCTCTGAACGGATTTCCCCGTTCCAA